>JAUHVL010000019.1 GCA_030425045.1 bacterium | reverse complement strand
ACATTTTCAAAGCAAGTAGTGGAGTGATGGATGTTCTATTGTTTACTAATCGATTAATCGCTTTTACTTCTAGACCAAGATGTTCTGCAAAGTCTCTTTGAGTTAGTTCTAGAGGAATAAGAAACTCCTCTTTAAGCATTTCTCCTACAGATGTTGGTCTTCTTGTTCTTTTTGCCATCTTAACCTCGGTGATAGTCGATAATCTCGACGTTCTCTAGTTGGTTCTTCTTATTAACATTGAAGATGATTCTCCATTGGTCATTTATTCTAATTGATGCAAATCCTTTTAAGTTTCCCTTAAGCCATTCAAATTTGTTATTAGGGGGTATTTTAAAGTCTTCAATACTATGGCCATAAATGAGAATATCTAACTTTCGCCTTGCTATCTTTTCAATATTAGCCCACTTGCACCTTTTGTTTAGTTTTCCTTTTAGGTCAAAGTTTTCAGTTTCTTTGTTGCCGTAACTAATTATTTCCACGAGCTTCCTTTTTCTGTATTGAGTATACCATAGTATGGTATACCTGTCCATGGTGTCTGAAGATGGGTCCGACTTTTTCATGAACTTACGTTAAATTAAATGAAGTAATGTGAAATAGAAAAAGTTTGCGATGCTAGTTTTTTGTTACTTAAGTGATTAAAATTATTCAAGCAACGTTTTGAAAATTTACTCATCTGGAAGTTCGGGCATATCTTTTCTAACTTTTTGTAATTATTAACGTTACTCGAAGTTATCATATTCTATGGGCCCCGATAAGCCCCGATTCACGGATTTTTAGTCATTGAATGAGCTGAAATCCAGAATTTGGACCAGCTTTTTTCAATTTGTTGAGGTGTTCTTCAACTTGTAGTGAGGTGTCGATTTTGACTTTGTCACTTAACTCGGCGTAATTTTCAGCTACTCTTATGTCACGATGACCAGTCATAGACATACAAGCATCAAGAGAACCTGTTAGTGTTCTGGCAAGAGAGGCACAACCATGTCTGAGAATGTGAGTTCCAGAATATGGTAGACCAAGTTTTTTGAGTGTCTTGTTGTAGTGAAGAAGTGCCGTTCCGTAGTTCAAGGGTTTACCTTGATACTGTATAACGAAACTACAGTTCTTATCTCCGTCATTTATTCGAGAGAGTAGAGCATCTCTTAAAGTGTCGTTGATATGAACTGTTCTATCTTCACCAGTTTTGGTTAAGTCACTCAAATACCAGAAAGTTTTGCTTGAGTTGAAGATGGCCGTGTGAGAGATATTCAGTATGCGATTTTTAAAATCAATCGAATCTTTTTGAATACCAAGAGTCTCTCCAATTCTTCCAGCACAAAAATACTGAATGATGGCCAAATCTCGATAGAGAGGTTCCAAGTTCTCAAAGAGAAGTAGAACATCACTTGGTGGAATCTTCTTGTCACGCTTGACCTTCTTTTTGATACTGCCAAGAGCGTAATGTCTTTTCTTAACAGGACAAAATACATCTTTAGACTCATTATCAAATTCAGCTTCTTCTTTGTACCAGCTAAAGACTTGCTTTAGAATCTTCAACTCTGTGTCCAGTGAACATCTTGCTTGAACACCACTTCCTTTTCCCTCAGCTTGCAATAGTTTGAAATGCTCAACTTTTTGAATTATCCACTCACTTAAAAGTGTGGAGTTAATTTCGTGCATCTCAAAGTGTTCCAAATCATGAAGTAGACGATACTGTTGAATCATCTTCTTTTGAGTTTGAGGTCTAAGGGAAGGAAAGTGTAAATCTTGAAAGCGACTCAAAACATAGGCCAGTTTAGAAGAATTCTTTTTAATAGTATGGCCACCAACTACACTATTAATTCCATTAAAAGTATAGCGCCATTGTATAGCATCTCTAATGTTAGCGAATGTCTTCTTGTGGTCTACACCATTGATTTTCTTTCTGGCACGATAGTGACCAGTCTTATAGTGCTTTTTGATACCTTTGTGTTTGGTATCAAGGTATGGATTTTTAACGGTTTTTCCCATCTATTTCTCCAATGAAAGAATGCAAGTAAAAATGCATTAATTACCAAGAAAAAATGCCAGAGGGCCTTTTTTTAAATCCAGTACTCATTTAAGATGTGGCCAACATGAAAATAACGCTACGTGACCTACCTATTTATAAATTTATTCCTATCCGCTTAAATAATGAAAATGAAAAACACGTAGGATTCCTGAGTCATCACACACACGGAGGGTTAAGCAAAAAGTACAATGGCCCATTTTGGAGGATTAAATGAATAAAATTACAGCTATATACGTACGATCGAGCCTACAAAAGCAAGAAAATGGACATGATGCTCAGAAATTGTCTGCAAAACAATATTGCGCCAGAAAGAACATTAAAAACTCTCATTTTTATGAAGATTTTGGAATAACAGGAACTCGCTCTTCAAGACCTTCTCTCAACAAACTGATGAGAGATTGCTATGACGGTAAAATTGAGCACATCATTGTGTTTTCCTTCTCCCGCTTTGCAAGGAGTTCCAAGCATCTTCTCGAAGCTTTAGAAACCTTTAATCAATTAGGTATTCGCTTTACTAGTATTAGTGAAGAAATCGACACCAACACCCCAATTGGAAAAGCAATGTTTGTAATCATTTCTGCTCTCTCCGCACTTGAGCGTGATATTTTAAGCGAGAGGACTAAGGTTGGATTAATTGCGGCTCGAAATAGAGGTAAAAAATTAGGAAGGCCTAAAACACGTAACTCTGAATTAATAAATGAACTTAGCAAGAGAGGTTACTCCCAAAGGAAAATTGCAAAGCTAGTCGGTGTTTCAAAGACAACTGTTGCGAGAGAGCTTAGTGGTCCTAAAAGGGTAAACTCCGAATTTGTGTGACGGTCACATAACGAACGTTTTAGGGGCAAAGAAAATCCTGAACACAAGATTAAAATTCAGCACTCAGGATTAAGAACAAGTAACGAGGAAATATAACCGACAATTACACTATGAAACTTAAGATTGATGAAACATTAAAAAGGCTTTTGGCTGATCGAGAAATAAAGAAAATTGCTAAGGCATGTGATGTTTCCTATTCGACTCTTCACAGTTGGGTCATTGGTCAAACATCCCCTAGCGGTAAACAGTTGCCTGCTCTATTGAGAATTGCTGACTACTTTAACATCACCCTTGAAGAGCTGTTATTAAACGAAAAAGAAAGGGGCACAGAAGTCATTATGAGTACAACGTTTAAAGATGGCGAAACCACTTATAAATTAATCATTGAAAAACTTGAGAAGTGAGGTAAAAAATGAAATTACTAATTATTGGAATTATTTTTCTTTCCACACATTTTTCCTTCGCAAATGGCGAAGCTAATTACCAAGAACAAATCAGGCAGTTAGAGATGCGTCGGCAGATGCTACAAATGCAGATTGAACAACAGCAAAGGCACAACAACACCATGAGGGCAATGGAGGTTTTACAACAAGGTGTAAACAATATGAATTATCGTCCTACCCCAGCTCGATCTCCCAGCAGTACAGAATGTGTCACTAGACCAGTAACGTATATGAACGGTCAAACACACTATATTACGGAGTGTGAATGATTAATTTAAAGCAATTATGCTCAAAAAGAGATGCTCGACTATATTTTAAATATGAGCAACTTGGATTGAATCAAGCAGAAATAAAAAATTTATTAATTCGACTACAGTATATAGATCATGTTGAGTATGACCGATATTACGAGCTAAAGAAACTTCCAACAATAGAAAAGCTAAAAACTATTATAGAAGATAAGGAAAAATAAAATGAAGCATACTTTAGTGTTTTTGACCTTAATATCCACACCCGCATTTGGATTCTGGAGCAAAGAAAAACCATCATGGAAGCTCTATAAAGACACCATGATGAATGATTATGAGTTGTATCTGATCTTGGACATGAAGTATTTTGGTAGCAGCATTCAGGAAGAGGAATGTAAAAGATTAAAGAACTTTTAAAGTAAAGTGAATAATGCTAGGAAGTTTTATTGCAGAAAGAGTTCGAACCTTAAAGATCCTATAAAAAAGTAACTATTTTAAGGGGGGAGGTGGCCCTCTTGAAAAGATTAATCTACGATTCACTAATGTGCTCACAGAAAAAAAATAACCTGTTACTATCACCTCTCCATATAAAAGCTTTATATCATTCTTCTATTCAAGAAGACTTTAAGCCTGAATTAAGAGACATTAAGAATGCTTTAAAAAACCTCACTAAGAACCCTGAAAACATCATTAAAAAAAGTAGAATTCTTGGAGATCATTTATTGCTTGATTTAATCACATATCAAGAAGAAAACATAACTAATGAATATTATATCTCTCCAAAAGACTTTGAGGAGTACCTCAAAAATAATCCCCTTCAAAAAGCAATAGATACATTACTCCCCCTTTCAGAAAAACAATTAAATTCTATCAAAAAAAAGTCTGCAATTCTTCTTGAGAAAATTAACAATAAAGATTTTCCTTATGGAGAGATTGATATCCGTCACTATGTTTGGACAGGAGAGGGTAAGCAAAAAAAGGAAATAGTTAATATAAAGAAATCTGATAATCGCTTTCCACTAAGAAACTTTATTTACAAACTAATAAAAATTATAAAAGAAAATTATGAATATAGATCTCGCTCTGAAGTTGAAAATTTTGTTTTAGCGATAGTTTCGAAAGTATGTGAACGATCAAAAGAACCCTCATTCAGCTTTCAAAACTCATTGGAGAAGTCAGATACAATTAGGGATATTGTAGAATCAACGATCAAAAACCACCTTTGACACAAGCGTCATTTTTTACCGCTACTTAGATTAATAAAGTAATATTTTTCTATTAGGCTCGACCGAAAGGGAGGGCCCAATGGACTATTGGAAAGAAAACTTAATTCACCACACTAAGGCAAAACCAGGAAGCAAACACGGTCAATATTACGGATATTGTCCATTATGTAATAGACCAGGGAAACAAAAAAAGCGTTGTTTATCATTTAATACCGAAACAAAACCATTTCCACTTATTCACTGCTTCAAAGGGTGTGATGTTCAACAATTAATCGGTTCACTTTACTATAATAAATGTTGGCCTTTTGGGAGAAAGCAATGATCTCAAAAGAACATTTAAAAATTCTAAGCGAAGAATCAGGAATAACGAAAGAGTCTGCCAAATATTTTGGGCTTAAATCTGTGAGTAAAGGTATTGCGCTTCCCTATTATGAAATAGATGGAAAAAAGTTACCTGATAGAACTAAACTTGTTCCGCCCTTAGAAAATAAAAAAGAGCCAGGAAGGAAGGTAAAATATCTTCAACCTAAAGGCACAAGTCTTACCTGCTTTTTTCATCCCGTTGATATAGTAAAAATTCTTAATCCAGAACTAATGCTACTCATTACTGAAGGAGAAAAGAAGCTGATTGCTTTACATCAGATAAAAGAACTTTCGAACTATCCAATGGTTTCATATCCTGGTTGTTGGAACTGGGGACAAAAAGATGAAAATGGAAAATTAGAACTTTCACACAATTGGAATGCAATACCATTCAAAGATAGGGAGATCATTTGGCTTCCTGACACAGACTTTTTCACTAATCATCATACAAGAAAGGGAATGATGAGGTTTGCCAATGAACTGACGGATCGAGGTGCAATAATAAAGGTAATCGATCTCAGATTAGAGGAGGACGAATGAGTGGTGTAGATGACTTTATATTGTCTCAGGGTGGAAGAGAGTTACTTAATCGTATTAATGAGCCTATTGCAATTTTAATAAAGCCACAAAACTATAATGTTAAAAAGGCAGTTGAAAAAGGGCATGACCTTGCATTAGCACTAGCTCCAATAGAAGAATCGCTAGCAAATACATTTATTGATGAATTCGTTACCAAAAACAAACGGAACTTCAAGAAAAGAGTAAAGCATAATCGTTATGATTGGAATATTTCAAAACCTGCAATAGAAAGTGGTGGCGATCTAGTAATCAATGAACTTATCGATAGTATTAAAGCACGAGTAGTAAAATTAATTAATAAAATATCTAGTAAATGCTTTAGAAATTCTCAAGAAAGATCATTCATAGTTATACCAGAAAATAACCCCAGAATCCTTGCTGACCCCAAAGATGCTGCCTTTTATTTTTCCAATTATATTTCTTGTAGAAATGAAAGTATTAATAAAGATGGTGAAAGTTCACTTGGTCCTCACTATCCAATACCTATAAATTTAATGAACATTACTCTTCAGAATAGCGAGAACTTGAAGCCATTAAAACCAATTGACTACTTTTCAAAATTTCCAATTTTTTCTAAAAATAAATGTTTATCTGCACCAGGTTATCATCCAGAAAAAAACTTCTATTACCTAGGCGATCAAATTACTCCGAGCAAAGGTAATATGAAATACTTAAACCGATTTCTGAACTCTTTTCCTTTTGAATCCGAAACTGACAAACATAATTACCTAGGTCTACTTCTTGGATCGTTTGATCGTCTGGATTTTATTGGAGAATATCCAATGATTGCCATAAAAGGAGATATTCAAAGTTTAGGAAAAACAATGCTTATGGATTGCTTTTCTGTGATTACAGAAGGATCTGAGGCAACATTACTATCATTATCGAATGAAGAAGAGACAACCAAAGCCCTCGTAACCTGTTTAATGAGTTCTAATATTGTTATTTTTGATAACATAAAAGGACGTGCCAACAATCAAACAGTATCTTCCCCTTTTTTGGAAGCAGCGGTTACTTCAAAAACATTTAAAGCGAGACTTCTTGGGGGAAATAATAATTTTTCTAGACCAAATACATTTATGATCGGCTTTACTCTTAATGGGGGTGTATTTTCTCATGATCTTTTAGTTAGACAAGTCATCATATCGCTACACTCATCTCAAGCTCACAAGTTAGATTATGATTTTGACGTTCTTGGATATGTAAAAAAACATCGTAATGAAATTATTTCAGCACTGGCATATATGAGAGGTCAATATGAAGAATAAAAAGAATGAGGTTGGTCAATTTAAGTTTAAAAAGTTCCAGTTTCATATTGATAAAGTTTTAAAGGCTAACGGTATTAATGACTTTCTATCCAATCAAGAGGAATTAAAGTCAAAGTCTGATCCCTTTATTGTATCTTTACTAGATTTTTTATACCGGCAAGAAATCAAGCCAAACATAATCAAAACCTTTAGCCCAAAAGAGCTATGTGGCGCTCTTCCAGATGAGGTCTTTCTTGATGTTGCTCAAAAAAGCGACCGTCCAGCTTGGCTAGGTAAGCGACTTTCGAGATATATCGACACAACAATTGGAAAAGACCCTAGTTATCTAGTTAAAAAGTATATGAAAGGAAAAAACCCTTATTATCACTTCTCTCTCGATGAGGGGGGATATGGGGGTACAAAGGAAGAGTATTCTTCAGAAACAAGCAATTCAAATGAAAATTCAAATAAAGGAAGTAAGGAGTAAGGTGATACCTCCACTCCCCCCTTCAAAGGAGCAAACGATGGAAAAAGTAATATTAAAAATAAAAAAACTGATTAAGCAAAACTTTTGGGGCGAAATAACAATTCGATTCAAAAACGGCATTCCCACAACAATAGAAACGGTTAAAACAGAAAAACTAGATTAATTACCAAAAACAATAACGGCTAGTAGAAAGAATCACAGTCGTTCCAAACAAGGAGCAACTATGACTGAACTAGCCAAAACCTGTTGGCAACACCAGGTAAAACAGAAAAATCTAAAAGAAGATCTAAGAAAAGCCAAGCTAACTAAAGATCGAGCATCAAAAATCAGAGTTAACCATCTTCAGTTCGAATATGTTGATAAAACTGACATTCAAAAATGTATTGATATCAAGAAATTTATAGAAAGACATGAATGGCTTGGAAAAATGCCAGCTCGACCCACACACCGATTCATCGCTACCTATCGAAGTCATATTGTTGGCGTTGTTGTTATGGCCACCCCTTACGCCTTCACGACAGTTTTTGGCAAAGAGAACTCTCACCTAGAAAAGCTTATCGCTAGAGGAGCAACTATTAGCTGGGCTCCAAAAAATACTGGTTCTTGGCTTATTATGAATTCAATCAACTGGATGGTTAAAAACACTGAGTTTAGATTCTTTAGTGGATATAGCGACACGGCCGCCAACGAACTAGGAACAATTTATCAAGCCTGTGGGTTTTATTATTTAGGTCAGGGCTCAGGAACTAAAAATGAGTACTATGATCCAGATAATCCACAAAGAGGCTGGTTCTCCGATAGACTCTTTAGAAAAACGGGACAGTATAAGAAATATGCCAAAGAGCTTGGAATTAAGTGGGACCCTAAATGGGTTAGAGGGTATACGGTTCTTTGGTACTTAATGCCTATAAAAGTGGCTGATCAATTAAGAAAAGCTTCAAAGGACTACCAAAACAGGTGTTTGAAAAGAAAAGTTCAAAGAAAGCATAAATATACTTATCTCAAATGCCCTACAAAAAGTGAGACACGAAGGCTTCTGAGAAAGTTTTATGCTCAAAATCCCAAATTTAAACCAGAAACTAAATCTATTCGCCCTGGTTTACCCTACCCTAAAGAGAGAGGTGTCAAATGAAGCAAACTTGCCAAGAAGGCCGACCACTTGATATTGGCCTTCCCGAATTAAGAAAGCCAATTTGGAATATTTATGACTTGATGGAGATAACGGGAATGGCAAAGCAAACCATTTACAACAAAATAAAAGAAATACCCCACCGAAGGAAGGGTAAACGACTTTATTTCTTTCCTGACGAAATTCTCAACTGGATTGATGAAGGTAACTACGAGTGAGAAAAAAGTATTATTTAAAACTCAAAGCTCATCCCGGTATTTATAAACAAAAGAATACTGGTCGTTATTATGCTGTTAAACGAGTTGATAATAAAAAATATACCAAGACCTTCACTTCATTAGCCGAAGCAAGAAACTGGCGTAAACACTTTTCTGGCGACATTGAAAAACCAGCTCCCATAAAAAGTGATTGCGCCACTCTTAGGGAAGTTTGGTCCCAATACCAAAAGGACCACTTCCCCACTCTTGCTCCATCGACTAGAGCTATATGGAAAAGGCGATACTCTCTTTTAAAAGACATCGAACATTTGCCAATGGACTTTATCACTCCCTCAATCGTCACTAGCTGGGTACAAAATCAGGTCAAATTCTTTAAATCTGATGAATATGAGCAAAACTCAAGAGGTCGAGCAAAAAGATGTAACCTCAACAATGAACTCAATATGTTCACCACCATCTTCAATTGGTACAAACAATCAGAAACCTTTGAGCAAGAGGCTTTGCATTTAGTAAATCCCGTCAAAACTAAACACAAAAAACTAGGATTTATACGAGCTATTCCCGTTAAAGAAAAGAAGATTACCCTAGATCACGCTCTAGACTTTTTTGCTCATCTTCCTGAACTCTATCGAGACTTTGCCAAGCTCCAATTCTTTCTTGCTGCAAGGGTATCTGAGATAGCAGGACTTCAATGGCATCGAGTTGATTTTATCAACCGTAAAATCACGATCATGGAAACAGCGAGGTTTCATCAATCAAGAAAAACCTTTTTAGAACTTAATCCCCATCCTAAAAATAAAGAACCTAGGTCTGCTTATATAACAGATCAGATTCGAGAGATTCTTTTAAGAAGGCAAAAAGATAAAATCCCAAACAATGAATTTGTCTTCCATATTAATGGCAAACCATTAAACTACTGTACCATCCTCGTAAATTATAGATCAGCCAATAGAAAAGCCAATCTTCCCTACTCTGGAACTCACATATTGAGACATGGCATGGCAACTCTAGCGAGAAAAGTAGGTGGCGGTCTTGATGCTGTTATAGCAATGACTGGTCATAAGGATTATAAGCTAGCAGATCACTATTCAAAACTAGATCATGAATATCAACGAGATTTAAGTATAAAAATCATGGAAGAAGTTGAGAAAAAAGAGAGGGTTGAATTTGAGAAGCCTGATAATGTTATTAAGCTAATTCGATGAATAATGAAGGATCAAGTTTCTCTTTTAAAAATGATAATAATCTTTTATGAGGATAGCCGCTTATTTTTTGTCCATCAATCATTTCTCCATTATCCCAATATAGATAGATATATCTCTTACTAATTTCAACTTTCTTGATAGAAGAAATTATGATTGAGTATGTGCCATGCTTACCCAAATCGAATATCAATTCCTTTTCACCTAGCCCAATTTTACATTTTAAATTATTCCAAAAAAGTAATGGTAAACCTATTAATATTAAGGAAGGAGATCGGCTAAAGAAAATTATGATTGCCAATATTATAAGAAAAGCAATTGTGATTTTTGGGTTATGCATTTTAATAAATTTCATATTAATAACTTTTCATCTCATCGTCTAAAGCCGATTTAAAAGATTGATGAATTTCCGAGCATAGTTTTTTATGGCCTTTAGGACATTTTTCTTTTGTATTTTTCAAAATTTGCTTTGATTCTTTCACTATGCCAGTAACAGTTACATTTACTCCAGCAAGGACATATTTTTTGAAACCTGGCGTTTTCTTAATTAGCTTTGCAAACTCTCCTAATTTATCCCAATTTTTAAAGAAAATAATTGTAGAGAAAATACTATGTTCTTCAGCGAAAGCCCCATCCATCTGACACTTTCCATATTTCTGATAGTATTCATAAAAACTAGTAAAACTAATCCCTTTATTAAAAGCCTGTAATGAGTCGTATGCTTTAGCACATATCTTCTTATCTGCTTTACTCATAGCAAAAATATTAGAATTTAAACAAAGAACTAAGCAGCTTATTAGAAATACTTTCATAATTAATCCCTATTCCAAGTTACTTCCATATTATATGGACCAGGAGCTATACAATAAAAGTTGGCAGCATCTTCACTAAACTCTTTATATTCTCTATTAAATTCAACACCATTGGCTTTCATTTTTTCATATAGCGACTTCACTTCTTCTGCACTATCTAAACAAAACCCAAAATGAAACCATTTTGGAAGCTCTACTTTTTCATTATTTTCAAGAGGGTCTAAAGCAAGAAGAAAACCATCACTATCTTTTAAAAACACGCCCTCCCCATGTTCAAACTCCACTTTAAAATTAAAAAAGTCTTGGTAAAACTTTTGTGCCTTTTTTACATCTGGAACATTTATATGAAGGTGATTTAAACGCATAAGGTCTCCACTACGCAAAGTGTAAATTATCTAAAAACTTCCCCAATTAAACCAAAAGTTCTATAAAAGTTCTACAGGAGTTCTATAAGGCCCACTTTTAGGACTTAAACTATTGGAATTAAAGCAAATGCCCGAACTACCCGAGGAATAGATCCGACCTTTTAAAACATCAATCAAATCAATGAATTACCAGTGTTAATGGGCCTTCTAGCGTTTTAGTCATTTCATTTTTTCTCACAATATTTAACGTCATTTCACGATTTCAGTCGTGAAAGTCGTGTCGACAGTCGTGAGGTTTTTGACCTTAAAAATAAGGGTCATTTTACTTCTGTGATGATCGACAAAAAAAGGAACAAGTAAAAACGTAAGGAGTCACATTTATGAAATCAAAAAAGGCACAACCCCCAAATAAAAATGCAATATACTGCAATCAGGGTGAAAGAAAAAACCAAAGACAATGTAACAAGGCTGCTTGAAAAAATTAATAAAAATGAAGACTGCGGAAAAGTCACCTTTGATCACTTTGTGGGACATTTTATAGACAATATTAATGACGAAGATATTAAGGCCTTGCAACTTAAAACTATTACCTGGTCCCACGAAGAAAGACGGCTTCGCAAGCTTTGGGAAAAGCAAAAAGGAAAAATTTCAGATGATAAATGGAAAGAAATGCTTTTTCTTGGTCAACTAAGAGAGTTTGTTGTTAGTCACTCAAGGATCTCGGCCCATGCACAGTAGGAAAATTAAATTGATAAAAATCGGTAGGGGAAATGTCATAGTTTCCCCTATTTTCAGTAGTATAAAGCTATATCTTGACAAACTACATTTATTCATGTAGTTTAATAAAAGGAATAGGGATGACCGTTAAAAAGATTGATCACTATGTAACAGAAAATGATAAGACTCCCTTTCTTGATTGGGTTAATGGTTTGGATATGAATGCCCAAATTATTGTCGACCGATTCATTCAAAGGGTTGCTCAGGGTGGAGCAAAAAAACACATTAAAAGTTTAAAAGATGGTGTTTTTGAAATAAAAATTTATCACGGGCCAGGACTGAGAGTTTACTTTGGTGAAGATGGAGATAAGCTCATTTTATTATTAATTGGTGGAGATAAAAAAACTCAAAAACGTGACATTGAAAAAGCGAAAGAGTATTGGAGTAATTATGGCAAATCGAAATAAAAGCTATGATGAAGTGTTAGCACAAAAATTTGAAAACTTAGACTATGCTAAGGGGTATATTCTTAATATGACTGAAAATGAAGGTCTTGATGTTAAAGATGCTTTACGTGAAACAATAAAGGCCATGGGACTACAAAACTTTTCTGAAAAGTCTGGTTTATCAATTCAAGCCGTGTCTGACTTTGTATCTGAAAGACAAAACTGGAGTACAGAAAAGCTTAAAAAGCATATCTATGAAGTTTTCAAACTAAAGGCTAAATTGTCACTTTTTGATGATACTGCTGCTGCATAAAAAATATGATGGAATCAGATATAAACATGGTCAATCGACACAAAGATTTTAATGAATTAGTCGCCGCTCAATTTGAAGATTTAGATTTTGCTCAAGCCTATATTATAAATCTTATTAATATAGAAGGTTTAACAATTCATCAGGCATTAAAAGAAACTATCAAATCAATGGGGTTAAAATCTTTCGCAAATAAAACAGGACTTTCAAGCCAATGTGTTTTAGATTTTATCAACAATAAAACAAGGCTTTCTACCGACTCTGTCATAAATCACCTGCAAGAGGTCTTCAACTTGAAAACAAGAATAATCATTGATCCTGTTTAAAGATGCTACAAATGGAACACTCATTACTGGAACAATATAGAAAACAATGGCAATGGAGAAAATGGGATGATGTTTTTCCAAAACTTCCTGACCTCAATAAAAAGCTCATTTATGACTTAGGTTGTGCACATGGAGATCATTCAAAAAAGCTATCGACGATGGGGGCTATAGTTCAAGGACTTGATGCAAATCAAAACCTTCTATCATACGCTCAGGAAAGAAACATTGAGAATGCTTCCTTTGACTATTGTGATCTTGAGAAAATTTATACTGAAGATTTTGCTCAAGCTGATGGGATATGGACTTCTTTTGTTCCAGCCTACTTCCCAAACTTTGATGAAATACTATTGAACTGGAAGAAATTGCTAAAGCATAATGGCTGGATTGCAATCACTGAAATGTCTGGTCTATTCAATCACACACCAATGAAAGATGAATATACTCAACTTATCAAAAAATTCTATAATAACTCGTATGTAAATAATAATTATGATTTTGAAAGTGGCAAAAAGTTAAAATCTAACCTAGAAAAAACTGGATTTAAAATCGTTGAGGAACATATTCTTGAAGATCAAGAACTCTCCTTCCAAGGAATTGCCGATCCCGAAGTATTGATAGGCTGGAAAAACCGCCTTGATAGAATGGGTGGCCTAAAAAGTTTTTTTGGTGAAAGCTTTGATTCATTTAAAAAAGAATTTCTAACTGCGCTAGAGCGAGAAGACCACATTTCTAACTGTAAGGTATTTTTTTATCTGGCGAAACTTTAAACGATACCAGCGTTAAAAAATTGGTCTATGTTCGACCTTACTTTTATTCTGTGATTTTGAAAGAATGCCCAAACACATATGTTTTACTTGAAATTTTTTATTGAGTGATTATTTAGGAAAAACTTAGGGTTTCGCCCTCTCGTATTTCCTCTTGGATTTTGCCTGAAGGAACCTCTAGTACTTTAGAGGTATTTTTATAAAAAATTGTGAATCTCCAAGGTTTTACATTTTTTAGAAATTTAACAATTTTGTTATCCTTATCAAGAAAAATTATATCTAGCTCAAATCTCATAAATGTTGTTTGCATTGAGCTAGAGGTAATAAACAAGATACCAGGCACGTGTGGTTTTTTTCTAAACATATAGCCAGACAATCTTTTCCAGAAATTATTAGCCAGTGTAATGTCTTCTAAGATTATTTTTTTATTATAGATTAAGTTCATATTATCTAAGAATCTCATTAAGTTAGAAGATTGCCTATAATAAATAAGTACAAATACCTAATTAGTTACTGTCTGCTTTAATTTCAACAATCTTAGGATTTTCATAATCATTATTATTAATGACCATAGTAGCTCTACCTCTTGGGTCACATCTCTCAATGTAAAGCCTTTGTCCCTGATAGTATCTCTCATTCAACTTATCTTTTGGGTTACAAGGGCATCCATCTCTAATAGACATTCGCTTATAGGATTCTTCAAAATTGACATCTAAAAAAATACTAATATCCCAGTAGTCTTTTAACTCATCACGATTGGAGAATATACCATCAAAAACTAAAATAGTATCAGGCATAATTTTTACAGGATCGGTAGAAACTTTTGAATCTGTTTTATAGTCAAAGTAATCGAGTATACAATATTCTCTCGAAGACAACTTTATTGGATTTAGTAATTCTGTTTTTAAAGCAGAGTAATCGAAACTATTCTCAAAATAAGCTTGATAGGTTTTCATCTCAGGGCTGTGTCGTATTACCTTAGGGTTGTGAAAGTGATCAACAGAACTATGTATTACATTTAAGTTTTTATCTCTAAGGTAGTCAGCTAGTCTCTTTGCAAAAATACTTTTACCTGCACCATCGACTCCATCAATAGCGATTAGAGTTGGTGTGTTTCCAGTAATTCGTTCAAAGAGTTTTTCAAAAATACTAACCAGAGAGTCATGCTTCGCCATACCTAATAATATATTAATTAACATAATTTTGGAACTACACTGATGAGTTTCAATAAGTTCAATTATAGACCATTCAGATATTTTTGCAGATTTGGACACTTTGCCAAAGCTTCTATTGTGTCTTTCTCTGTAAATTTGTACTCATCACCATATTTTTCAAAGATTTTATTCGGAAAAATTGTCATAACCCAACTGAGTTCCTCACCTGACTCAACTTGCTCCTTTGAGTACCCAAAGGCTTCTGCAACCCTTCCAAGAAATTCAAATTCCTCACTTTCTGTGGTTGCACTCATATGGAAAATCCCTGACTCCACTTCTAAAATGGCCTTGGTTATCATTTTTGATAAATGCCCAACAAAGGGACGACATTGGTAAATCCCCCTCATGCAAGTTACTTTTTCTTTATTCTTTAGCTGAATTAGGAATTCTTCGGTTCTTGCAATACGATTTGGGGCATAACCATGGGTGGCCGGAAATCTAATAATTAAAGCTTCGGCCATATTTTCGTAGAGGTAATGTTCACATTTCGCTTTATACTTTCCATAATCACTTCCCCCAAATGCTCTATCCGCTTCATAATGAGGCTTAGTCGGGTTGCCATCCAACGCATTTGATGAAGACATATAAGTATAATGCTTTCCTGACTCTTTACAATATTGGGCAAGGGCCACATGAACTTCAAAAGACCTATCAAAATCTTTTGAATGAAGTGCATTTATAATAAAATCGCATCTAACTGTCTTGACTTCTGAAATATAATTATCATCACTGATGTCAAAATAATAATTTTCAATCTGGTGATGAGGTTTCTTTGAATTAGAAAAACCAATTACGTCAAATCCAGCTCGTTTTAAATCTGAAATTAAATAATGAGCTACCCAACCAGATGATCCGAGTAAAAGAATAGTTTTGTTATTCATAATAATATCATCTCATAAGTTTTTAACAAATATTATTCAAAGTACCTTAACATATTTTCTTGCTCCTTCGATATAGTCTTCAGTTGGATGCATACCAAGACGGGTGGCCAGAGCGAAAGAGGGTTTATTTTCTGGCTCTATAAAAGCCTCTATTGAAGTTGCTCCCCTCGAAAATGCCCAAATAATTGCTGCAGTTGAAGCTTCAGTCATAATTCCTTTTCCCCAATAGTCCGAGACAAGGTGAAAAGCTATTTCATATTGGTCAGATAAAGAGTTAAACCCAACAGTTCCCAAAAAAGGGTCATCAGTTTCAAGAAGGATAATCGCCCAACGAAATCCCCAGCCATCATTTAAAGCCTTATCCCAAAACTCAATAAGTAAGTCAGTTTGCTCTATTCTTGATGCTGGCATATCTATCAGATTTCCATCACTATCACGAATAGGTCCTGAGTACCGAGATACCTTTTCATCAGACCAAAGTTTGAACATACCTAACGAATGTTTCATTGAAAGAGGTTCTAATCGAAGCCTTTTGGTTTCTAATGTTGGTATCTCTATTTCATTATCCTTTACACATAGACTCTTATGATAATATACAACCCTTTCTTTTTCTTGAAATCCCCATTTTTCATGAGCATTTTGAGATTGAGCATTTTCAATTTCGCAATCAGATCCTATTTCATTAAATCCATTAGCAATTGCCCATTCTTCTAATTTCTTTACTAACTGTTGGCCAAATCCTGAGCGTTGATATTTAGGATCAACCCAGATGCCTTCAAGAAATGGAACAGGTCTTTGTGAACAACCATTAGCAAAAGGACGAATTGATGCCTCTAAAAAGCAGCATAATTTATTATCAATTCTTCCAATAAAGTTGATATATCCATCACCTTGAAAAAACTCAGATATTTCTTCTAAATGTTCTTTTCTTGAATGAGATGGCCAAAGCTCAATTCGAGCATCAACCCATTCCTCAATATCTGATTCGGTCGCTTTCTTTATAAAAATAAGCTTAGTCATTCATGGCCTCTTTTGTTTTCATTGCAAAAGCTATTACTATTACTGGCAAGCCTATTATTACGCACCATATACATAACGACCAGTCCCAAAGCAGTATAAATACCAAAATACTAAAATTTAAAAAGGCTCTCTACAATTTAAAGTTGAAAATCAAAGAAACCGAAAATACAATTAAGTATGGGTTTTATTCACACCTCCCCCCTTCAATGGGAAAGTACCTGAGTACAGAATAGTAAAAATCTAAATCTAACCTTTAAATAGGCTTAGACAGAAGAAGGGAATGTTTTACGAGTCTTTATTTGGAGGTTTCAGATGAAATTATCATCACCCATTCACATTTTAAAATCTAAGGCAAAAAAACTCAAAAACGAGCAATCGCTAACCATGACACAGGCCCTAGACCTCATTGCAAAACAAGAAGGTTTCAATTCATGGTCATTACTGGCATCTCAAAAAGAGAAATTACTTCCTAAGAACTATGGTGAAGTCTTAGACTTTTTTAATAATGGAGATCTTGTTCTCATTGGAGCAAGGCCAGGAACAGGAAAAACAAGTTTTACCATAGGCCTATTTGTTCAAGCAATTGAGAAAAGAAGGCCCAAAGGTTTTTATTTTACGCTAGATGAAACTCACAAGGATCTTGCAGGAAGAATCGCTACCTACAATGAAATGATCGGACAAAACAATGATCTATTTGAACTTAATTATTCTAATGATATTTCTTCGGAATATATTACAAAGACAATACAAGGAAAAGTAAGACCAGGTTCCCTTGTTATTATTGACTACCTCCAACTTTTAGATCAAAAAAGAACCAATCCTCCTCTTCAAAATCAAATTGAAAAGCTTAAAGAGTATGCAAAAGAATCAGGATGTATCATTATTTTCCTTTCTCAAATAGATCGACAAATTGAATATCGTTCAGACAAACGTCCAACTGTAGACGATATAAGACTTCCGAATCCTCTTGATATAAAACTCTTTAATAAAATAATTTTTCTATATAGAGAAACAATCTCTCAAAAAAAGGTCGAAGTATCATTTTCAGGAAAAACAAATCATTTATTCAATGTTGGTTGGGACAAAGAAAAAATTAAATTCTACGACCTTTAGTTTTAACGATTACTCCAATGCCTAAAGGTAGGTCTTAGACCTACCTTTTTAATAAATTATAAACAATAGATACAAAGCGATAAGGTAGGCCAATCGAAAATCTCTCTTTTTCATTTTCAGTATACATATTAGTAAGAATAAAGATTTCATCATGATGATATAATTGTTTTATGTCATCATTGCTCTCAAGCATCCCATGATTTTCAAGTTTTATCGTTGTAAAAGACGCATTCCAAGCAACATTAAATGTCTCAATAGTATGGTTAACCCATTTAGTAATAATCAAATTTTCTTCTTTATCATCTTCGAGACTTTCAATTGTAATTTCTTTTCCTGTAATTGATTTTAAAAGATCAGGACTTAAGAAGAATACAAATGCATTTCTAAACTGCTGTTCCTCTGATGAGACAATAACTTTTAGGTCGTTCGTATTATCTTTTTCTATTCCTTCGTTGATATGCAAAAGATTCGTCGAGTGAAGAGTTTTCATTGGACATTTATCCCACTTCATACTCCAATGGTTCCCACTTAAATGAACAAATGTCTCATAAAGAACTTCAAGATAAGGCATTCGACCACGAACAACGTTTTTTTCCTCAAATGATTTTACAAATTCCATAATAACTCCCTCCTGTACTAAAAATTCTGTCGAGGAGTTTAACTTAAGTGATTGAAGTGACTCTAAAATTAAACTGTTTTTATTTTTAAGATCTTGAATCTGATTTCTATTACGAGATAATGATTCTAAAAGTTTCATCTCTAAAGATTCATCAGGACTTTCAATTACTGTTTTAATTTCCTTTAATGAAAGTCCTTGTTCTTGAAATTTTTTGATTCTAAGAATTAAACCTTTATCCCTACTTGAATATATTCTATAAGTTCCTTTTCTCTCAGGTGATAACAAATTCATTGACTCGAAATGACGAATCATCCTTTGGCTAACCCCTGTCTGTTTAGATATTTCTCCAATCTTCATTTCAGTGAAAAACTCCTATAGAAATATTATCGGGTCTAACATAGTGTCAGACTTTAGAGGGAAATTTCTGCATATCTTTATGAGATGAATAAACAACATCATTTAAGGTAGTTGACCTTCTAAAAATAAGAAACTCTGCCTCATTATCTGAACGGTTTTCTAAATAATGCATTTTCTGAGAGTTTGCCAAAAAGCAGATCGAATCTCCTCTTCTTAATACACAAGATTCCTCCCCTTCAACGGCCACAAGCTCACCATTTAAAACATAAATAATCTCATCAATACTTCTGTGAAAATGAGGGGCAGATGCTTTCCTTCCAGGTAAAGCCTTTTCAGAGTAGAGAAAAAGTTGATTGGTATGAAAAACTTTATCTGATAGAGAATAAGGATAATCCTCCAAAGTTCTATTTTCCGGCAAAGAATATATAAGCTCTTTAGCTCGTTTGATTTTCATAGTGATTTTCCCATAATTCTAGCAACCTTTTAAATTTAATGACGATAAAAGAATCCTCCCAAGTCTCTTTTTAAAAGAACAGACAAGACACAAAAAATGATAAAAACAGGAATACCAAATAACATCAATACTCTCCACCCATCAGTTGCAGGGTAAATTGAAAGTGTGACAATAGGTAGTAGAATACATGGATAAGTAAACTCTAACATTCGATCCTTCCATTTCAATTCTATTTGTAACTCTCGTTCATCCATTTCTGATCGAGGTTTGAATTGCCATAAACAAATAGAACCTAAAATAACAAACTCAAAGGCAATCACTGATCTAATGAAATGCTCACTAGATGTTACGAGTGCCCAAATTATAACCGGAAGCTGCAATACTAAATACAAAACCAACATATTTTTCTTTGTCGGGTAGATAAACTTATTTTTCACTCACTCCTCCAATATAAATATTTCTTCGACTTTCACATCCAAAGCCCTGGCCATTTTCATCGCTAACTCTACAGAGGGAGTATATTTACCAGCCTCAGTAGCATGAATTGTTTGTCTACTAACATCGCACTGATTGGCCATCTCTGTTTGATTTATCTCTTGCGAAAGTCTAATTTCCTTCAGTTTATTCTTCACAAAACAAGTGTAAAGAATTCTTTACACAAGTCAAGTAATTATAAGCTGAGCAAAGTGTAATGATATTCAACTTGCTGAAAGTTTGTTGTCACTTTGGGAATATTTCATATTGTGTTATTATTAGATAGCCTTAAGAGGAGGTATTAAAATGCTTGAGAATCAAAAATTACGTTGGGGCTTAATATATGGATTTTCGGTTTCCTTAATATCGCTCCTTGCAATAGTGCTACTCAAGCAAACAACAATAAAAACCCTACCCTTTACCATAACGATGTCACTTCTACTTGGTGCATGGACTTTCTTTACGACTTCAAAGGGATACGGCAAAGGAAGCAAAGTTGAATCTCTTCTATCAATACCTTTTTACCTTTTTTGTCTTGAATATATTCTATAATTGACTGGAAGAAATAAAATGCTCCAGAGCAGCCTCGAAAGCATCTTTACCTTTTTCAACCATAACATCAGGCTTTATACCTACGGCCTCAATAAAACGACCATCTAAGTAACCTTGATAAGTAGACGCAATATTTACTTGTAATAAGCTATTCGGAAGTAATATAAATCCCATATTACCAAAATGTATAAAGCCGGCCGTTGACTCTCCAACTTTTACGATAGGTGAAAGATACTCGAAAAAGTCTATCGTACTTTCACAAGAAGAAGCGCAATCCGCATCTTGTATAATATAAACTGGTTTTATCAATTTATGATGGTTTACCTTTGGTGATCTGTAACCATGAATGACCGTATCTTTAGAACTTCCCCAATACTTTCTCGTATCTGAGTCAATAAAGCTCTGAAAGTAATCTTTTTCTCTTTTCGTCTTAGCCTCATGCTTGTCCAATATAAAGTAATTCCATCGAGTCTTTAATCCTGCTCTAGTAACCACTTTATATTGATGCCCATAAGGTGTTGTAATAGATTTTCCACCAGTCAAAATTTTCGCAAGCCGGTATCCCATCGTATCATCACCTCCACCATTACCTCTCATATCAAGGAACACAGCTTCAACATTAGATAACTCTTTTTTAACACTATCTAAAAACCCACTCCATACAGATGAGGACGATGAGGGAAAACGAGCAATGGTAATTAAAAGAACACTCTTTCCTTTCATATTCATTGTATCAACAGTCCATATTTTCTTCCGATCTCGAAATTTCCGTTTACCAACTTGTCCTCTTCCAAAAGTTCTCAAACAATATTTACCGGCAAGCTTGAATGAAAGGTGTCGATCTCTCACCTCTTTAAATGAACGAGCAAAATGGCCACAAAGACTTAAAGCTTGCTGATCACTACTCTACTTGTAACGAAGATGATCAAAAGATTTTTTCTGAAAAAATCATGCATCATATTCGTGTAGAACAACAAAAAGAGTAGGAAACAACACAGGAAGAAGCAGTAAATTTTAGCAATGTCGTATCGCTTTCAAGCTTCAAAAGTGGTACATATTGATGGAAAAGTCGTGAGAAGTCGTGACGAGAGAAAAATGAGACAAAATAGATTAATAAAAACAAAAGGTTAGGTGAAATTTGCCCGAACTACCCGAAGTGGAAACCATCCGCTCGCAACTAACAAAAATCCTCCCTTTCAAGATCCAGAAAATGGAGCTCTCACCGGTGGTTTCTTCGATTTTGAAAGAGAAGTCGCGAGAGTTTAATCCGAATGGGAAGACGATTTTGGAGATTGATCGTAAAGGGAAACTTTTAAATTTTATTTTGGAAAATGATCAGCATATTTTAAGTCATCTTGGGATGAGTGGGTCTTGGCGAATTTCGGAGACGAAAGTTAAAGAAAAGCATACTCATTTGCAATTTACGGGATTAGTAGATGGGCAGAAAAAGTTTCTTGCTTATATTGATCCTCGTCGTTTTGGGAATATGTATTTTTATAAAAGAGTTAACGCTCTTAAGTTTATGGATGGGCTTGGTGTTGATGTATCTAAAGACGAATTCAATGACGACTATCTTCACAGTGTTATCAAACGTTTCCCCGAGAAACAGATCAAACCCTTTTTGTTAGAGCAAAAGTATTTTAGTGGGGTGGGAAATTATATGGCCTCTGAGATTTGTGCTCTTGCTGGTGTTCGTCCTAGTCGGCGGCTTGCCAAGATTACCAAAGTAGAAGTCGGCAAGCTTGTAAAAGCCACGAAAGATGTTATCGAGGGACAAATTAAATACCAAGGGCTTTCCTTTAGTGGTGGCTATAAAGACGCCTTTGGAGATGATGGTGGTGGGCTCAATAATCTTGTTGTTTTTCATCAGCAAGATTGTGGTATGTGTGGAGAGAGCGTGAAGAAAATCGTTATGGCCACGCGAGGAACTTATTATTGTCCGAAGTGCCAGAAATAAAATGACGAACTATAAGCAAATACCTCCTTTAAAAAACTTTGATTCTTTTCAGTTTCCCATAAAAAATAATCGTTATGAAATAGCTCCGGGTTTACAAAAAATTGAACCTAACGACATTTTTGTTAAAAACGAATTTTATCATCAGTACCTTGAAGAGAAGAAAAAGTGCCAGCAAGAAGACCCCGCTAAATATTATTGTGAAGCGCCGGGGTTTGAACAAGAAATTGAAATTGTCTCTTCATTTTTAGGACCTTCTTCTTTTCATGAAAACTGTATGGCGCTTCAAGAAGATATTGCGATAATAAAAAGTGGTTATAATATCGCCATCCATTTGAGTTTTCCTAACCACTGGAATCCTACGACTAAGATCGGTCAAAGTTTTTTTGAAACACATAAACCGGTTGCGGATTTTGAACCTATTAATAAGGCCACACCCTCCATCCTCAAAGCCTGTGTAACGAAAGGTCCTTTTGAAAGATATGCTTGGGGACTCTCCTCTGATACGCGCTTAAATCATCATCCCCTTCCGCCAGCGGGGCTAACCTTTAACCAGTGGAATGGGAGACGTTATCAAAAAGATATGTATATGAGAGTTGAGAGGCAGGCCATCGTTGGCTTTGAGAAGATCGATAGTTTTCTTTTCACTATCTTTACTTTTTTTGTGCATTTACAAGATTTAACAAAAAAGCAGTATCACTCGCTTGAGTTGGCCATTGATTCCATGACAGAAGAGACTCTTTACTATAAAGGTATAGATAGAGAAAAGTTTCATCAATATAAAAAGGATTTTCTATGACAGATGTCATTATCAATCAAACCGTTGCCGTTCTCGTTGACGGAAATAATATCGAAAGAAGTATTCATTCAGCGTCTGGTAGTCAAAATACTATGATTAATTTTGATACTCTTATCCCCGAGCTGCTCGATAATAGAGGGCTTAATCGACTCGTTTATTTTAGAGAGGGAAAAAGTATTTCTTCTAAACTTACCGAGAGACTGCATAATAATTTTCACGGCTCTGTTAGACCTTGCCACAAAAGTGCTGATATCCCCTTAACCATTAAGGCCACACAACTGGCCAGTAAAGTGGATACCATTATTATTCTCTCTGGTGATAGCGATTATATAGAACTTGTTCGTCATTTAAAAAATGAAGGTGTGCGAGTGGAAATTGCGGCCGTTGAAGAAACAACCTCGCAAATGTTGATTGAAGAAGCCGATTATTATCATCCGATTACCAAAAGTGATTGGTTTGTGCTCCCCAACAATACCAAGAAAAAAAGTAAAAAAAAGGTTCGTAAAAAAACCTAAAATCTCTGATATTTTTTTTACGAAAAGTTCATAACTTAGCTATTCAATAATTCAATTCAAAATATATTTTAATTCGAAATTATCAATGTAATTTTTTGGAGATTTTTTTTCAAAAAATTAACAATTTAGTGATTGAGTTTTTTTCAAATTACTTCAGTATAGAGACATCAACAAAGTGAATGTTCACAAACCTGGGGAGGTTTACTTATGATTTCTAAATATATGAATTCTGACGATATCGATAATTTTATCGTGAAGAAATTTAACTTCGAGATGGATACCGAAACGAGAGTTTTAATAAATAAAAAACTCCAAATTCTTCAAGAAGAAGTTCCACTCTATTCTGTATTTTATCTAGAAATTACTCGTGAAATGAAAGACGGATATGTTTTTTATTACGGGCAAATCAAAATCAACACGACTTCAGAGCAGTTTTATGCAGAGGCTTGTCGCTTATCTCTTCATAAACTTCTCATGAAACTCGAAGCTGATATCAACACTCAAATCGATAACTGGAAAGAAATTAGATTTCAAAAAATACAAGAAAGAAGTTTTTCTTATCCAGAACTGGCAAGGGGGTACTCATAATGAGAAATTTAAAACAACAACTTAATTCAAAACTACAAACACAATACTTTAAAAAACGAATTACATTAAGTGGCTATATCACTCCCCTCTCTTGGGATGAAGAGGGTAATCCCACAAGGTTTAGCCTCTATACTTTTGACGATCTCGATATTCCTCTCATATCAGATGGTTATTTTAGAAAATTAAAAAAGAATATTAATCAGGTGGTGGAGATAACGGGCATTATTGAAAAGTGTCCCTTTGAAGAGGACCACCTTAAAATTATAAAAATGAAAAGGAAAAATAATATTCCGACCCCAGCGAAGACAGACCATACTCTTGACGATTTCTTCTCCCAAGACTGGTCTGTCAGACTGCCTCACCAATCATTCAAAAATGCCATAGGTCAAAATTTATCTGAGGCAGTTTAAGCTACCAGAGATGTGGTCGTAGGCCACATCTCTTTTTAAAACTCTACGAGAATTCGAGGACCGGTTCGCCCTTCAGAGTTTTGAATAATTTTTTTATTATAATCGGCCAGAGAGTCTTGATACTGCCTATAATTATCTTCACCAATTTTTTCTCTTAAAAGTTCGGCATATTCATTTTTTAATTCTTCGATATTCATTTTTAATTCGTCATCAGTTTGGTCATAACGATATCCTTCGCCAAACTCCTCAAACTTTGCTTCATGAAATTCTTTGAAGGTTTCCATCTTTTTCGACTCAAACTGATTTTTAAGTTCGAAATAATAAGTTAAGTCTTCTTGATTTAAATTGAGCTTTTGTAAAAACAAATCTGCGATACTGCTATCCCACCCACTGGTAACTTTTTCGTAATAATCATCAAAATGGGCCATCTGAACTTCACGGATTTTATCTTTAGTATCTTCAACGATTCTTTTAACTATTTCAGGTGAAATTTCTTTTTTCTCGCTAGGCTTTTGCTTAAGAAAAGATCGGCCCATCGGTTTTATTTTTCGCACCTCGTCCAAAGCTTTGGTTTCAACTTTCTTTGCTTCCGGCTCTTCGTTTATTTCTGTTTCCTCACCTCCAAAAAAGAAGCTTAAAACAACAGCAATAACTACCAAGCCAGCGATTCCTAAAAATATCTTCAAATAGACACTCCACGCATAAGTCAGTATGATCTTTTTTCAACATCACTCATAAGGAAATACCATGTTTCGGGCCATTTTGGTAATTGTCGTTCTCATCTCATCTTCTTGTTCGCTTTTACGAGGAAAACAAGACTACTCTGAAGTGATGTATAGCTATCTTGTCCCCACTGAAGGGCGCGATGAGCAATTATCGAGTCAGGATATTAAAAAAGTCATTACACAACAGGGCTCCATGGCCGGTGGAAATTATCAACTTAAACTCACTCCCGTTCCCCAACGTTTGGTGAAGGCCTATTACAAAGAAATGAGTTTTAGAAATGGTCTCAACGAAAGAGAAAAAGAAAACTTATGGAATAAACTCAATACTGAGTATTTGAATAATAAAACCTGTGTTCACTTTGAATACCAAGTAACCAAACATAAAAAAGTAAAAGATTTAGAGTCTTGGAAACTAACAATCAAAGACCACGACGGACAAACGTATCCTATCTCGTGGAAAGACAAACCACTTTTTTCAATGCCTGCACTGACCAAAATTAGAAGAAGTGGCAATATGTTAGAGCAATGGTTATTTGAAGGCACCGGTTGTGCTGATACGACCGTTCCTCTCGATAAAGAATTTGCTGTCAATGTAAAGCCTGCTTACGTGCAATGGCCTTTTCCCAGTTCAAAAGACTTTTGGTGGGAATTTGATCGTGTGGTCAAAAAAGAAGATGGAGAAGAAGAAGTTGTTAAGAAAAAGAAGAGAAGTTTTCAAAAGTACCGAGGTTACTAGGTGAAACTTCTTTTATCTCTTATCGCTCTTTCATTTCTATTAAATTCTTGTGCCAATAGAGACCTCGACATCGATATCGATATTCCTGCTGCGCAATTCTCACTCTCCCCAGAAAATATCGGAGAAGCAGGAAGTTTTGAATTTTTAGCTCGAGGCTTTTTAACTCATGACTTAGAACTTGGTGGTTCAAACCAAGAAAAAAGTATTTTTAGTAGTTCACCAAGCACTATCGTTATTGAAAAAGATAATCCAACCTTAAACCCAGGTATCAGCTTTGGTGGGGGTGCCGGGCTTTCTGTCGTAAAGTATGTTGATATTATTGGTGGAAAAAACCTACAAGGTGTTTATGAAATTGGAACAAAGGTATGTCTTTTCTATCACTGTTTATCTGATAAAAAAGGATTTAAAGCCGCGGTTTATGGTTTAATTGGTTACGATGACGAAGACGAAACCTCCAATGATAATTTCTTTTCCGAAGATGATGACAAAGATGAGTTTGAAAATGTTTCCGCTTTTGTAAAACAAAACTCACGTACAGCGGGGCTCATACTCGGTCATCGTTTTGATGAGACTTCAATCATCATGCTTAATTTTTCCTATTCACATTACCGCATTCGTTCAACCATCAAAATTGAAAATGGAGAATCTTTTGATTTAGGTGGACGTGTTGAAAACGTCGCCGCTGTTTTAGGTTATCGAGTTAGCCAAAAACCAACCAATCAAAATTATGCTTTTTTCTACCAAGTTGATATTGGGCAAGGACGAGCAAAGTTCTGGGGAACTAAGTATCGCAATGATCCCCAGCTAGCGCTTTCTATGACTTGGGGTATTCGAACTTTTTAAAGTTTCCCCAACCTTTCTTTAATAATAGAAACAGGAGTTAAGGGAACCAACACTTTTAAATCAGGTCCTTCAGTTCTACTGGTTAAAGCGAAACGAATCCCTTTAAAAAGAGGTTTTCCTTTGATCTTCATCTCTTTCTTTAAATGATTTTGCCAATTGGTAAAATCATCACCGGTAACAAAATCAGCATCGATCTTGGCAATTTCTGCTTTTAAGTATTCGGCGATTTGAGATGTGGTTTCCCATGAAGAGACTTCTTTCACCTCTTCGGTTTCAACGGCCTCAAGTGAAAAGATATCCTTTAAAAAGTTTTCAAACTCAGAGGGAAGTTGAATTTTCTCACGATAAAAATTCACACATGTTTGTTGCCACTCTTTTGATTGTTTAAAAAAGTCATGGTCACATGCTAACTCACAAGGAAGGTAGGCCAATAACTCATCTTCACTTAAGGCCCTTAAATGTTCACCATTAAAATGGTTTAGCTTTTCAATATCATAAAGAGCAGGCGCTTTATTAAAACGATTTAAATCAAAAATATCACTAATTTCATCGAGAGAAAAAATATCTTTCTCTTCTGGATGAGACCATCCGAGAAGACATAAATAATTATTTAAAGCTTGTGGTAAATAATGTTGATCACGATATTGTCTAACCGATGTGGCCCCATGACGTTTTGATAATTTCTGACGATCACTTCCAACGAGTAATGAACAGTGAGCAAACTCAGGAGCCTTGGCCCCAAAGGCCTCATAAAGCATCAACTGTCTTAATGTATTTGGTAAATGCTCTTCGGCGCGAATAACATGAGTCATCTGCATCTTCCAATCATCGACCACACAGCAAAAATTATATACCGGCATGCCGTTAGATCTTTTGATAACAAAGTCACCAACCATATCTGGTCCAAAACTCACTTCACCGCGAACGATATCGTTAAACGTATAAGTCTTTTGTGGGTTTTTAAATCTGATCACATACTCTGTACCAGCTTTAATTTTTTCTGCTGCTTCATTTGCATCTAAATCACGATACTTTCCATGATAAGCATGCGGAGCAATCTTTTCGCTGGTGGCCTTTTCTGTTAGCTGTTCTAATTCTTCTTGAGTTAAAAAGCATGGGTAGGCCTTCCCCTCTTTAACTAATTGATCGATCAGCTCGTTATAGATATCCATTCTTTCACTTTGGCGGTAAGGCCCAAAATCTCCACCGACATCAGGTCCCTCTTGATGAGTCAGGCCAAGCCACTTGAGATCATCAATCATCGCCTCTTCATATTCTTTCTTACTTCTTTGCTGGTCGGTATCTTCAATTCTTAAAACATAACTTCCACCCGTTGCTTTGGCGTATAAATGGCAATACATAGCAGTTCTGGCCCCTCCGATATGAAGGTATCCAGTTGGGCTTGGGGCAAATCTAACACGTGCGTTCATTATTTATTCCTGTAAATTTATAGGGATACAATAGTATCAAGATGGCCTTTTATCAATTTTGTTGCCTGAAATATATTCAAATTATCACTATTTAAAAGCAATTTGTTGTATGAATGCCTCAACAACTACACAAATTGGAGAACCTATGAAATCAATTCTTTTGCTTGCTGCATTTTTATTATCGCTATCTTCACAAGCGTCATACTCTGTCGTTAACCTATTATGTGAAAACGATAGAGGTGTTGAACTTGAGTTAACAATTACTGCTCTTGAATCATGGCCACCACCACATAAACTTGTGATGAGCTACAAAGGTCACGAAGAGAAAAACCTTCTTGTACGTGAAGTTTTTAAATACAGTCATATGGACTATGCCTTTATTGGAATGGAAGGTGATAAAGAGATTTTTATTGGTGTCGATCTTGCTAAAGAAAGTGTTTTTTATCAAGAAGCTGCTAATAACGGAATGAGCCCACTACCTGGAATTCAATTCGACAATTGTATTATCGAAGCTGGTAACTAATAAACCAAAAGCCGGGGTTCGGTCATTTCTTCGATGGCGTAAATTAAGCCTTCGCGTCCGAGCCCTGAATCTTTGATTCCGCCATAAGGCATAGAATCGACACGAAAACCGGGGATACCATTTATGATTAAGCCCCCGACTTCAATCTCATTAAAGCCTTTTTTCATTTGATCGAGTTTGTTTGTAAAAAGTCCCGCCTGTAATCCATAGGGAGACTGGTTCACATGATTGATCACGTCATCGAAATTATCAAATGTCTCGAGCACGGCAACTGGCCCAAAAACTTCTTCACAATGAACCTTTGATTGGTAACTAACATTTTCAAGTAAAGTGGGCGCATAAAGATTCTTCTCATGATCGACAATTTCTCCACCAGTTAAAATCGATGCCCCCTCGGCAATCGCCTCTTTAACCCATGAGTCGACACGTTCTAAATGCTCATCGGCAATAAGTGGGCCCACAATTGTTTGCTCATCTTCAGGGTTTCCAACGTTAAGGTTTTTAATAGCTGCGACGATCTCTTTTACAAACTCCGCTCGCACTTCTTTATGAATATAAATTCGTTGAGTGCTAATACAAATTTGACCGCTATACAAAAAAGACCCCATGGCAATTGCCGAAGCAGCCTCTTTAATATTGGCCGACTCATCTACGATAACAGCAGCATTTCCCCCAAGCTCTAACTGAACTTTCTTTTTACCCGCTTTATTTTTAAGCATCCAACCAATAGTCGGTGATCCCGTAAAAGAAAACATTTTGAACGTATCAGATGTTAAAAGTTTTTCCGCTGCCTGATTATCACAAACCACAATATTGACGGAGCCATCGGGAAGATCTGTTTGTTCAATCAAGGTCGCAAAATAAAGTAAACTGAGTGGAGTATAAGGTGATGGCTTTAAGGTAACTGAACATCCAGCTGCAAGGGCCGGGGCAAGTTTATGCATGGCCAAGTTTAGCGGAAAATTAAAAGGTACAATTCCAAAAATGGGGCCTATGGGAAATCGTTTTGTATGAGCAATTTTTCCAATACCTACAGCAAAATCCATAGGGATCACTTCCCCTGCAATTTTTAAGGCCTCACTCGCTGCAATCCTTAATGTCGTTTGGCATCTTTCAATTTCACCACGAGCATAACCAAGAGACTTCCCCGCTTCAGCGGAAACAAGTTTAGCAAGAGTATCTCCATGGGCCTCGGTTAATTCAGCGAGCTTTAAAAGCGCTTCACTTCGTTTTTGGGCCGGCCATTTTTTAAGCTCGTTAAAGCCAAGCTCTGCTGAACTCATCACTTCTTGAATCGCTTGATCATCTGCAAGAGCGACTTCGGCAAGCTCAACTTTTGTGTATTTATGATGAACCTTCAGAACGTGGTCTGATGAAGAGGTCCATTTTCCGGCAATAAAAGATGTTAGTTTTTCCATGGGGCAATCATAACAAAAAAGCCGTAGTTTTGATAACTTAGCGCAAGAAAGCCACGCTTTTATCTGTAAATATTACTTTTTCCCTATGTATTTTATGAATTTAATGTATATTTCCGACGGTGCGACATCAAACATTAACAACAGGAGAAACTAGATGAAAAAGCTCATGCTCGTTTTGATGACACTATTAATGACAAGCACTTACGCTGATGAGTACTGTAACTCAATCGACTTAAATGAAACCGCCAATATTGTAATGGGAACAGAGCAGTCAGAAGACGACTCGTTTTTCGGTTACTTTATGGAATCGATCACGCTGATGGGATGTATTCTTGATGCTGAGTCAATGGACGATTTAAATATGTCTGTTCTGACTCTTGTTAAATATAAAAACTATATGGAAGAAAGCTTTAAAACAGAATTTAAAGAACTCGAAAACACGAGAAAAATCATTATGGGTACACTTCAAATTGAATCAGACCCTGTTAAAAGAGATGACCTTAAAAAAGAGCTCATCAAAATTAATGAAGCTTGGGCCCAAACGGAATCTGATTACAATTTTCTTATGGGAAAAATTGAAGATCTGATTTCATCCAATTAATGAATCAAAAGCAAATAGAAGAATTAATTAAAAAATTCGATATGGCCCCCCATCCTGAAGGGGGCTTTTTTTGTGAAACTTACCGCAGTGACGATTTGATCGATACACCTAGAGGGCCACGAGCTGCCTCCACTGCCATTACTTTTCTTCTGCGACAGGGCGATATATCCCATTTTCATCGGATAAAAAGTGATGAGCTTTGGCATTTCTATCATGGAGATGGCCTTGAAATTTTTGAAATCACCGAAGCTGGAGAGATCACGACCACGGTTTTATCACAGCAAAATCCACAGCATCTTGTTCCCGCAAATCGTTGGTTTGCCTCGAAGCCTGCTGAGGGAAGTCGATACTCTTTTGTTGGCTGTACCGTCTCTCCTGGCTTTGATTTCGAAGACTTTGAGATGGGCAGCAAAGAGAAATTACTCGCTCAGTTTCCTCAACATGAGTTGTTAATAAAAGAATTGAGCTTAACGACTGACTAATATTGGGTTAAAGTGCCAAAAATCACTTATCCTCTAAGGAACTGCTCATGACTTTAAAACCACTGAACACCAATTGCCGCCTAGCAAAAACTCCAACGACAAAGCCTAAATACTCCGTTGAGATCAACAACCTTGCGGGGAATACTGAAACACTAGGTGACCCAAAGGCCACGAGAGCATTAGTTGCGCTGATGAATCAACATGCTGTTATTGGAGGAGCTGCTGCTCACTGGGGTGGACCTGCTGCTTTTGCCGAGATGATGAGTTCAATTCACGCCATTATGTTTAGAGAAAATGAGTGGAGTGAAAAATACAATTTTGTTAACGATGCCGGACATGCTGAAAATGGTATCTACGCTCTTCGCGCTAATTATGGTTACGATGGAATGGAGCTTGCCACGTTAAAAGGATTTCGCTCCATTGAAAGTAAGCTCACAGGTCACGGTGAGGCCCACCTCAACCCTGAAGGTGTTCTCATTTCAAATGGCCCCTTAGGCTCAGGTGTTCCTCAGGCCCAAGGTTTGGCCATTGCCGATAAATTGATTGGAAACGATCGAGTCACAATTTGTGCGCTATCAGATGGTGGATCAATGGAAGGTGAAGCAAAAGAATCGTTTGCTGCTATTCCCGGTTTGGCCGCAAAAGGAAAGACCAACCCCTTTGTTCTTTTGATATCAGATAATAATACAAAGCTCTCAGGAAGAATTGGTGATGACTCTTTTGATATGAACCCTACTTTTGAATCTTTGAAAACATTAGGTTGGGATTATACCGTTGTCGAAAAAGGGCATGATTTACAAACGGTTCACCACGCTGTTGAGACCGCCATTAATAAGGCCAAAGAAAATAGCAATAAACCAGTGGCCGTGGTTTTTAAAACGATTAAAGGCTATGGAGTGAAGGCAACGGAAGAAGCGGCTTCTGGTGGTCACGGTTATCCTCTCAAAGCTTATGATGATAAACTTCCCGCCTTTCTAGATGAAATTTATGATGGGACTGCACCAGAAGAATTTAAAAACTGGGCAAACGAAATATTAAATCAAAAACCTGCACCGACTGAGAAAAAAGCAAGTGATGTTACAGTTGAAAAAGTACAACCAGGTTTTGCAAGGTCTGCCATTAAAGCGGCAAGTAAAGGCCTTCCTGTTTATTCTGTTTGTGCCGACCTTCAAGGTTCAACTGGTATAGCCGGATTTCATAAGGAATACCCTGAGCATAAACTCGATGTGGGTGTAGCCGAAGCCAATATGATTTCAACCGCTGTTGGCCTTTCTAAACAAGGCTTCATTCCTATCGTTGATACCTTTTCTCAATTTGGTATCACCAAAGGAAACCTTCCACTCATTATGGCCGGTCTTTCTCAAGCTCCCGTTATCGCACTTTTTTCTCATACCGGCTTTCAAGATGCTGCCGATGGCGCCTCTCACCAAGCGACGACCTATATCAGTGCGCTAGCAAGTATTCCTCATCTGCAACTGGTTAGCTGTAGTTGCTCTTCAGAAGCAGAAGACTATATGGACTACGCTATCAATTACTTTGTAGAGCAAAGAGCTGCAGGAAAAACTCCCGACAGTATTATCTTTTTACTTGGGAGAGAAAATCACCCGGCTTATTACAAAGAAGGAATGGAGTATCCTTGGGGTAAGGCTCAAGTCCTAACGGAAGGAACAGAGGCCACTGTTGTGGCAACAGGACCGATGGTTCCCCATGCCTTAGAGGCGGCAAAGAAAGCAAATATCACCGTGATTAATAATCCTTTTATCAATAGAATTGATACCGAAACAATTTCAAACGCTTTAAGTAAAACAAATGGTCGTCTGATTACCATGGAAGATCATCAAGTTGTTGGCGGTATGGGATCTCTACTTGTTCACGAGTTAGCAAGAAAAGATGTCTCTTTCAAAGTTCGCTCCCTTGGAATCCAAGGAGAATTTGGACAAAGTGCTTATAAGGCAGTTCACCTCTATGAAAGACATGGCATTAGTGCGAATGGAATTATTGAAGCGATAAAGAGCTTTTAAAGTACTCGTTTAGATCTTCTAATTCTTTGTCGACTCTCCAATTTCTAAAAGAAAAGGCACTTTCGCTTTTACTCAACTTTTTTCCTTCATCATCTCGAAGTAAATCATGGTGGATAAGATTATTTCCAGATGGAAAATCGTAGTTGATATAGTGTGCGAGTAATTTTTGAGCATTAGTCGACTCTTCGAGATCCACTCCCCTCACGATAGTATCAACGTTCATAATTTTATCCATAACAACACTTGATAATTGATAAGACGGGAAGTTTTCTTTTTGCCAGAGAATAAAATCACCGAGGGCGCCCTCTCCATTTGCATCAAAACGGATGCAATTTTTTTCAGCAGCAAATACAAGTTTCTTTGAACGGCAATGTCCATCGTAGATCGTCCCCCCCGTCCTCGCTTGAATTTCTTTTCGACTGCATTCACAGACATAATTCGGAATTTGCTTTAATGCCTCTAAGCACTCTTGAAAATATTCGCTAGCAAAAAAACTTCCCTTGGGGACTATTTCAAGCCATTCAAGACTTTTAAAAACATCGTAGAGGTATTCTTTTTTAAAGCGGTTATGATCATTATCATCCACTCTAAGATAAAGGGTTCCGCCTTTTTCTTGAACCAGTTTGTGAATAAGAATGAAGTTATAAATATTACCAAGGTGGAGGTAGCCACTAGGAGTAGGAGCAATTCGTGTAATCATTAAAAGTCTCCTGGCGCACATTGAAGACAGCGAAGTCCTTTTTCTCTCCACATTTCAACAACAGACTTTCGATCTTCAAGAACAAATTCAATCTCATAATTATTTTTTAAGTGCTCACAAAATAGTTCCCACTTAATGGTATGATCAGCGCGATGATCTCCACTTTTTCTCATCAAAAGAAGATCATAGGGTATTTTATTTTTGGTTAACCATGATTTGGTAATGTCTTCATAGCCGTCATCTCTTCCGGTCATTAAAACAATAGTAAAACTTGATTGTTTCATCGACTCGATGATCTGTTGGCACCAAGGCTCAACAGTATCGTTCTCACAACTTTGATGAAACTGATGCCAGTCTTTCTTTTCTTTTTGTAAAAAGTGTAATCGATGATCGATATTACAAAGAGTCCCATCAAGATCAACAATGATCGCCTTTCTACTGGCCATTCACATCCCAAAGATTAAGCCCGGTACAAGAATCAAATGTTCTATTTAAAGAGAGCTCAACGGGAGAAAAGTAAACTTCAACAGTGACGGCAACTTTCGCGGAGAAAAGATGCCCACCAAAGCAACGGTACTCATGATCTGAAATCACAAGATGAAGATGAAAAAACTCTTTATTGTCGAGCAAGCTCAAATTTCCCGACATACTAAGCAGTTCATAGTCTTCATGAAATATTTTTTTATAATATTTTTTTTCTTCAAGATTATAATAACCAAGTTCAATATCTTTGAGTGCCCCAATTCCAGTGACATGACCCGCCGTTAGTTTTTCTTCTTTTGCAAATTTCTCAAGTTGTTCAAAGAGATCTTCATCTTTTAATAAGCGAATGACGTATTTATCGCCTGATTTTGTATACTCCATCTTTAATCCTCGTAATGATGTACATTTTCTTTATAAAACGATCTCGCCACTTCCGGAGAATAATCACGAGCGGCGATAGGATCGGAAAAAGTCATAGTGACTTGTTTTCGAAAACTCTTAGGCCATTTTAAAATTACTTTTCCACCGTGAAATGAAAAAATACTTCCCCAAATTCCATTAATGGAAAGAAGAACCACAGGTATGGGATCTTTTTTAATAATTTTTTGAATACCTGGTTGAATACGGCCAAGTTCTCCATCTCTGGTAATCATTCCTTCCGGAAAAATACCCAAGACATGACCCATTTTTATTTCTTCTGAAATATTATCAAAGGCCTGATCCAGTAGTTCAGAGTTCTCTCTTCTGGTGGCAATAGGAATTAATTTTGCTTGCTTAAACCAAAAAGACATCCCCGGAGCATAGTAATATCTCCAATCGATAATAAAATGTACCGGTTCTGGAACGGTGGCCATCACCAATAGCCAATCCATAAAGCTCACATGATTCATGGCCACGATATAAGGGCCTTTTGCTGGTAATTTGTCTTCACCTTCAACTTTTATTTTATATAAAATTCTTCCCAGCAGTGATGCCCATAAACGAAGTGAAAACTTTGAGTACTTAGCATAGAGAGTAAATGAAACAACCAAATTAATCGCTCCAACGGCAAGAAAAACTGTTCTGGTACCATACTTCATTAACACCATCACAAAAACTGAAGAGGCAACCATCGACAGAGCATTTAAAATATTATTAGCAGCAATATAACGGGCAAGTTCATTTTTAGGGGCATGTTGCTGAACGAGCGTGATCAGAGGAACAGAAAAGCAACCACCAAATAGTGAAAATAAAAAAAGACCAATGATAGCACCCCAATTATGCGGATGAGATAAAAACTCTGGTAGTTTCATAAGCTCATCGCTGGTTTGCAAATGAGAAAGGTCTGAAACGAAATAGGTAATAAATAAACAAACTGAAATACCTAGTGTAGCAATGGGAACAATTCCGATTTCAGCTTTTCCTTTGGAGATACGCTCAACAAGTATAGAGCCTGCACCCATTCCAACAGTAAAGAGACCTAAAAATAACGTCGCGACATCGGCATCCCCTCGCATAGCATCTTTCACAAAATGAGGAAATGCAGAAAGGACTGCTGCTCCAGCAAACCAAAACCAGCTTATTGAAAAAACAATGGGGAGTATTTCACGATCTTTTAAAAGTTTTCTTAATAACTGCCAAATAGGAACGACGAGAGAATAATCAACTTTAGTGTTTTCATCTTGTGCCGGAAGCGTTTTTATTCTGGTTGAATTCCAAAGTCCTAAAAGCGCAATAAGTATTAATCCTACACAAATTAATGTAATCCCATTTTCCAGCGAAGCTAAACTTCCGCCAGCAATTGTTCCTAATAAAATGGCGACAAAAGTTCCAGCAGAGACAATCGCATTACCGAGTAATAAATCTTTTTGTTCAATTAACTCTGGAATAACCCCATACTTTAAAGGCCCAAAAAGAGCAGACTGAGTCCCCGTTAAAAATAAACAAGTAAACAACAAATAAAAATTATCTGTCGTAAAACCAATAAGCGCGATGATCATAATGATCAGTTCAAGAATCTTGGTCGAGGTGATGACTTGAGACTTGCGGTACTTGTCTGCAATCTGACCGGCAGTTCCTGAAAATAAGAAAAAAGGAAAAATGAAAATCCCACCAGCCAGAGGGACAAGTAATTTTGCATCTAATCCAGATAACTGAATTCCACGATAGGTAATAATAATAACTAGGGCATTTTTAAGGAAATTATCATTGAACGCTCCTAAAAATTGCGTCCAAAAAAGCCCAGCATAGCTGGTATGAGATCTAAGAAAAGAAAACATCGTAATTAATCCTAAGCCTGAGCATTCTTATGCTACCTTAGGCCTAGGATTGTGCCAACGACATTATTTAATAACGATATTTTTAATACCCATTGATCCAGGCTGAACGTAGAGTTTCTTGATACGCTCTCCGGCATGAAAAGCTGCCCAAGAACGACCATCACTTTCTAGAGTGAATTGCTTAATCCCCTTGCCACCAAAAAGAACATTTTTAATATATTGTAATTTGAAGTTACCACCTCTAAGAGTGTCTAAGTCACTTGATTGAAGGTAGGCCAGTTTATGTCCCTCGTGCTCCATAACCACTGCACCTTTAGCCGAAGTTACATCTTTAACGCTAACAAAAACGTCTTTACCTTGATCATCAAAAACCATTCCCTTAGCTTCGTTACTTGAATCAACAACTAAACGAAGAGGTGTGATTTTTTCTTCATTAACAACTTGCATTTCAAACAAAACAATTTCTTTTGCTGCAGCTGTAAAAGTAATCAGAAATAATGAAATAAATGTTAATAGTCTCACGGCTGACCCCCTATAAATCCGTCATTAGTATTTGCTATTCCAACAGCATGTTTATTGCGGATACAATACTTCACACGGGTGCTGGGGTTAGGCCTTTTGGTAGTTTTTTCATAGGGGTTCGAAAGGAAACCGGTAAAAAAACGCCCCACAAACTGCATCAAATTTGACTTTTAAAGCCTAAAATATAGACTAAGTACATGATTTCACTATACCACTATATCCACTGTCCTTATTGCCTCAGAGTTCGCATGGCCTTAGGGCTTTTTAATATTTCCTATCATTCAAAAGTGCTTCCTTACGAGGATGAAAAAACACCGATCGATCTGTGTCAAAAGAAGATGCTTCCGATTATGACTTGGGAAGATGGTAGCTCTCAAAATGAAAGTCTCGATATTATTAAAAGGCTTGATAGTAATAACACTTTAAAGTGGGATCTCCTAACGACAGAACAAAAAGAACTAGAAGAGCTTCTCTCTGAGCTTGGCTCTTCTATTCATTCACTTTGTATGCCTTATTGGATTTATACCAAAGAGTTTTCAAGCGAGTCGCGAAACTATTTCCAAACCAAAAAAGAAGTTAAAAAAGGTCCGTTTCGTGATCTCGTTAAAAATAAAGACTCCTATCTCACCAACTTAGAATCAACTCTTAGTAAAATTGAAAAAATGCTTACGCCATTTTATAAATCTGACTCTCTTACCATTCTCGATCTCATGTTGGCCTCTCATTTATGGGGTATGTATATCTATCCTGAATTTCAATTTAACGAAAAGATTCATTCTTATCTTCAAGAGATTAAAAAACAAACACGTTTTGATTATCACCAAGATTTATGGTGATTTATTTAAGAGAGTGAAGAACCATCTCAACAAGTTCTTCGACATCGAAGGGTTTAAATACAACTGCCGTAACACCGAGACTATTCACTTCTTTTTCTGAATGATCTAAATATCCGGTAATGAGATAAATAGGAATATTGGCATTTTCTCCTCGAATATTTTTTGTCAACTGAACACCATTGCCATTAGGCATTCTTACGTCTGAAATAACACAATCGATTTTATTTTTTTGAAAAATTTCGAAAGCATCATTACCCGAGTTAGCCGATAAGACTTTTAAATTACGATCTTCGAGCTCTTCAGTTAAAAGCTCAATAATTTCAACTTCATCGTCCACACAAAGAATTGTCTTTTGATCGCTCATTTTAAAATTTCCTCCAGCAATTAAATTATTATACTCCAAAAGTTTGGCGATAAATTATGTTTGTGAATTAAAAAAATAAATAAGCGGCAAAAAGTGCCGATAGGTGCATTAACACTGAACAAAGAGGCATCTATGAAAACCATATTCTTGACAATATTACTTAGTATTTCGTCACTTTTTGCAAATGATTTTGCACTAAAAAGTGTTTCGATTAGAAATGCAAATTTTCAATTTGAAGATGACCAAGGTGAAATTTCCAGCGATACATTTGAAGCAAACTTACAAGGGATGAGCTTAAGAATGGCTAATGGAGTGATAGGTCTTGGTTTAAATGAAACAGGTTTTGATATTACTTATCAAGATATCATTGGAAGCTTTGACCTTGAAGATCAAAGTTTATTTAAAAACTTAGGACTGGTAGATCTCTCTGGTTTACAGCTCGACCTTGTCACTGGTGAAAAAATTCATTTCAATGTGGCCAATCTTGGAATTGAAATTGGTGATGGTATGCAAGAACTCGATGATGTTCGTTTACTATGCCAGAGATCTAACAGAAAAATGAATTTAGATTTAATCCTTCCCTGTCTTGAAGACGGAGCGATGAGCATCAAAAAAATTATTCTTGCAAAAGAAAGTGAAGACACTGTTACCAAAGCGGTCACTAATGAAAATATGTCTATAGGATCACTAGATAATTTTTATATCAAAATTGATAATAAATCTTTCAAAGCTCAACTTTATACAACGATAGTTTTTCGCTTGAAAGTATCTCTTGAAGGCTCTCTTAATTTCAACCAGTCGACAAATGAATTTAGCCTTACTATTGATAAAGCAAAAGCTGGTTGGTTTAGTGTGCGAGGAAAAGTCATGGAAGCGATTAAAGATGCTGGATTCGAAGGCATGAGAGTAGAAGGAAATACTGTTTATTTTAAACTCTAAATACTTCGATAGGCTTTTTTTGATTCTACTTGATGAATCACTCGGCGGGGAAGCTCTACTGCAGAAAGACTTCCCCCCCAAACACAACCACTATCTAGACCAATAATATTCTCTTTAACGACAAGGCCTCGTTGAGACCAATGGCCAAAGACAACAAGCTTTTTATCTCGATAATAATAGTCCCATGGTTTATTTGATAAATTATTCAGATCGTGTCCAGTCCCATCCCACGTTCTTATCCTTGTTAGAATTTCGGGTTTGGTTAAGCGAGGATGAAGTCCAGGCTGAAGACCTCCATGAACAACAATGAACTCATCAGTTTCAAGAAATAATGGCCAACTCTCTATCCAATCGAGCCAATCTTTCTTTTCAGTCCCCATACTTCTTAAAATACTATTGAAAGAAGAGCCCGCTCTCACAACACCACTTCGAGCATACTTTAAAAGAGCAACTTCATGATTACCTTTAATGGCCTGACAATTATTCGTTGAAATAAATTTTAAAACCTCAAAACTCTTTGGACCTCGGTTGATCACATCGCCGACAAAGATCAGCTTATCTTTCAATGGATCGTAATCCATCTTTTTAAGTAGCATAACCATCTCGTCATAACAGCCATGCACATCACCTACAATAAGAGTTCTTTGGTTTGAAGAATTCATTAAGTATAGATTAATCAAACGTGTTTAAGATGACAAAAAATCATCTAACTTTAACGGTGAACAAAATTTAATCTATTGATTTAAACGGTGTATAGAAATGCTGGGATTCAACAATTGATTTAAACGGTGTAAAAACAATAGACAAATAGAGGCTATAAGTTACTGAAATCAATAGTATTATTTTGGCCTCTATATTGAATAAATAACCCATATGAAAATGATTATTTTTGCTTTTATGGCAATAACGCTTTTTTCATCTTGTGGTTTGAAATTAAAAGATCACAATCAAAAAGAGGGAACCAGAGAGTTTGATACGACTGACCCTGCATTCAACTCTTATGTTCAAAAGTTTGAATCTAAGGGAAAAACGCAAACTGGAGATTCCAATTTTCAGGTGGGAGATATTCCAATCAATTTCAAAGAACTTGGAAGTGGAGACGTTCAAGGAGTTTGCAATGAATATACAGATGGAACAAAAGAAATACTTATAAAAAAGTCTTGGTGGGATAGTGTTGATGAAGGCTTTAGAGAGTCTCTTCTATTTCATGAATTAGGACATTGTCGCCTAGGCAGAACTCATAACGATGATATGATTCAGGTGGGAAGTAATCAATATAAAGCTTCTCTAATGCATTCTTATATTGTCGAGTCTCCAGACTATACTCTTCATCAAAATGATTACTTCAGAGAACTTTTTACTCAGGACCGGACAACCCTAGTGAACTCTCTTTCAAGAACGACGGCCAATTCTAAATAATTTCTCTAATAATATTCTCTGCAAGGGATAAATAACCATGCCCTTCTAGATTGATATGATTAAAAGCATGATAGAGCTGATAAATGGCGATTCTCTTTTCAAAGTTATCAATTAAAGGCCATTCATTTTGATATGATTCAAATGTTATATCGGGAAAAGAACCAAACATTTTCATCAAAGCGAGATCGGCTTCTCTATGCCCGTAATAAAAAGCAGGGTCGATTAAAACCATTTCATCTCTCTCATTCATAAGGTGATTCCCCCCCCACAGGTCTCCGTGAAGAGGTGAACTCGTCGGTTCATTCACGATAAGAGAAGACTCACTTTGCCTAATGACTTGATCAAAAGAGCGATCAATAAAGGAAGTTGAAAGATTCTTTTTTTGAAGAAGGTTAAATTGATAATTTAAGCGGTTATCGATAAAAAACGCTGACCAAGAAGATGACTTTTTATTTATCTGTTTTGTTTTTCCAATATAATTGTCTTCATAGAAACCAACCTCGTGTCCTTGGTGACGATGGAGGCGAGCGAGCTGTTTTCCAAAATTCTGATAACACTTATTCGTTGGCCTTGATGAATTCACCCACTCCAAACATAAATACTGATCATCAAAAAAAACTACTTCTGGAATTATCAGCTCATTAAATTTATTTAGCTCACGTAGGCCATTTGCTTCTTTTTTAAAAACATCATTACGTGAGCCTAATGTTTTTACGAAATATGTTTTCGATGGGGTTTCAACTTTATAACTACTGGCCGTGCAACCGCCTGAGCAAGGAGAAGCGGATATGACTTCTTCTCCCTCTATTTCACCTATCTCTGTTTTTATCTGTTCGAGCATCTCATATTATTAACATATTTTTCATCATTTCCACAAAAAAAGAAGCTGTAATATCAAGTAGTTAGATTTAGACAACGGCTAAATTCTTTCTCTAAAATATCCGATAAGTTTACGATGGAAACAAACTCTAGAATTAAACATTTTGAGATTGAAGAACTTATCGGCTCAGGGGGCATGGCCGAAGTATTTAAAGCTTGGGATCGCAAGCTTAATCGCCATGTTGCCATCAAGGTAATTAAGGGAAATGACAATAGCAGCGAAGCAATTAAGAGATTTATTTCAGAGGCTAGAGTATTAGCTCAGCTCAATCATCCCAATATCACTCAAGTTTATGATATTTTTAAAATTGAGAGTCGCTTTTATATCGTGATGGAATATCTCGATGGTCAAGACCTCAGCCATTATATAAAGACATACAATATCCCCCTCAGAGACCTTCTCATCATGTTCAAATCACTTTGTGATGCATTTATAGAAATTCACGAAGCGGGAATACTTCATCGAGACATTAAACCTTCAAATCTTTTTGTTACTAATAGAGGTGTCCTTAAAGTTATCGACTTTGGTATCTCAAAGTGGGAACAAGATCCCAATAACGTCGAAACTCAAAAAAACTTTTTTGTAGGATCATTACAATATACATCTCCAGAAGTTTTTACTGACGGTAAACAAAGTATCTCTTCTGATATCTATGCCTTTGGTCTCACACTCCTTTATTGTGTGCTTGGGAAACATTATTTTGATGGAGACTCTGTCCCTCAAATTTTAAAAAAAATCTCTCATGATGACGTTAGCTTGCCAGAATCAATTAAATCGACTCTTCCCGATGAGCTCAATGAGTTTATTCAATTTACCGCTGAAAAAGATCCAAGAGATCGGTACGCTTCGATGAAAGAAGTAAAAGAGAGCTTGAGATCAATTATCAAAGTCGTTCCTAAAAATGTTTCAACACAAACGTTAAGAAAACTAGTCGACAAACCTAAGCCTGTTATTAAAAAGAAATCTCATTGGACAAGTGTTCATGAAGAAAAGTGGCATACTTCACTTGTTAACCGTATCTCTCAGGACTTTTTTGTGATGGCGGCTTTTGGCTTTGCCATACTCATGGGTGCCTTTAAGACTTATGATTACCTCACCCCACCAAAAACAGAGTCTGTTTCACTCTATGAAACAAATGTAAAAGAAAATGTAAATTTAGAAGCTCCAGTAGCAGAAAACCCTGTAAGAGAAATTGCCTCTAAAAAAGAAAAGTATAATAAAAAGTATTTCGATGAAAGTTTTAATATATTAAAAACGAAGCCTCATAATGAACTTGAACAAGCTCTTTATGATTTCATCAAAAATTCTGAAGAGGCAAAAAAGCTCGGTATAGATTATCCTGTCTTAAAAATGCTCTCTATAAAAAAAATCAATAAATATATTAAAAATGGTGAATTTGATAGTGCCCTAGAGCATACCAATAAGGCCAATAAGCTTATGTTAAGAAAACTCAAAGACAGAAAAGTAGCAAGTGAAAAGAAATGAAAAGAGAAGAATTTGAAAAGCAATTAGCCGATAATCATATTCAAAGTTTCCAATGGACTTTAGCTCAAACAAACTACCAAAGAGAAATAGCTGAAGAAGTCCTTCAAGATGCTTATATCAAGGCATTTAATAATTTAAATTCGTTTAAGGGAAATTCAAGTTTTAAAACTTGGCTTTATGCCATTATTAAAAATACCGCTATCGACTATTTCAGAAAAAATAACAGACGAGCAGAGTTAAACGTTGTCGCCCTAGAAGATGCCAAATCCTCAAAAACGGCGACCCAAGAAAAGAGGCTGCGGGCCAAAGGTGATCAAGCAGCAGCGGAGCATATTTTACAATCACTTTCTAAAAGAGAAAAAGAAGTGGTTGAACTTATTATGTATCAAGACTTAAGTGTTACCGAAGCAGCAGAAATTATGGGAGTCTCTCGAGGTTCTGTTAACACCTACTTAAAACGAGCAAAAGAAGCTTTAAAAAACAAAATTCAATCCGAAAGAAATAGCCCATCAGGGCCAAGCTTTGAAAAAACATATACTTATAATATCAAAAAAGTCGCTTAGCCTGTCTACAAACAAAGCTCCTCCCTCGTCAAATAAACAAAAAGGGAGGATAGATGAAGAACTTAATCTCACCACTTTTATATTTCGTTTTCAGCACTGTATTATTTGCTGGAGATCACGTTAGTCACATTTGCGCCATAAAACCATTAGAACACTGTAGTAAAAAATAATTGTGATAACAGCTTAAATTCGGCTTCCCGTATTCCCAATTGCTTTACTGATGGAAAAGCAAAATCCTTTAGGTCCGACTTTGGTAATACCCGATACTATTGTCAATTCTCTCCGAGAACTAAAAAGAAAAGACCTCTTGTTATTTTCTTACACGGTGGCAGCGGAAAAGCTGAAAACCTCTATGGTAGTACAAACCTTAGAAGAATCGCTGAGAAGGAAAGTTTTCATTTGGTTTCTCTTCAATCAAGAAATGTAAAAATCAATTTTGGAGAAATGAAAGATGGCCGTCATCATGACTCATACTTTTGGGACTTTGCTAGAACGTCTCAAAATAGAGACGTGTCTGATATGGATAAGCTGATCGCTCGAATGGTGAAAAAATACAATGCCGACGAAAAAAGAATTTATATGATTGGTTGGTCTGAAGGTGCTCTCTTTTCCCAAATTTATGGAATGATAAGAGAACAATACTCTTCGCCCTATGGTCATAAAATTGCCGCTATTGTTGCCTATAGTGGCAGTAACCCCTTTAAAAGAAGGTATATCAACAATAGAAGATGTGAGCCTAAGTTAAATTTTAAAACAAACTTACCAATTCTCTTTATGTCGAGAAGTTGTGACATTATCCCTTGTAACTCCGCCCATGAAAATCTTTTTACTCAACCAAGCTGGGCAGATGCAGCTCCTCTCAATGAATGGATGGATACTCTAAAAAATGAACTTGGAAATAAAAATATCTCTTATGTCATGATCGATGATAATAGCAATGTGACAAATAGATGCTCTCTCGTTCGAGACTGTCATCGCTATCGCTCTGTCATCAATCATATTAAATGGCCTAAAAAACAAGAACAAAAGATGCTCAAGTTTCTATTTAACCATAAACTTAAAAAGTAGTTTTGGAGAGAACATGAAAGGTTTAATTTTTACATCAACACTATTATTAATTTTTTCTACCTCAAGCTTTGAGTATAAGATCAAAGACCTTAATTGCGATAAAGTGAAAAAGGTAAAAGAAGGTATTTTATGTATACTAAAACCTTCACGTACAGATATTAATATTGACGACTCTGCCACAAGCGGCCGCTTTATTCGAAAAAGGCTTGGCTTTGGCCATCATATTATTGGTTTTCCAACTAACTATAGTAAAACATCTCCCTTCCATATTCACTTTGGAGGATCCTATGGAAAACCTTATATACCAGTGAAAGACCAAATTCGATCTCTCCCCTTTCTAAGAGAGGGAATGAAAAAGGGGCGATTAATGATTCAGCTTGCTTATGATAACCAGTACTCCGTCAATCTCGATCAATGTTCTCAAGAGGGAAAAACGATTGATAACTGTGCAGGACTGATTAGAGAAAGAAAACAAACTGGAAAGCCTCTAACCAACCTGACAAACACCGACCGAGATAATTCTATTAACAACCGTCTCCACAAATTATTTAAACTTTTAAAAAAGAAAAAAGTCATCTCACCCACAAAAGATCTCTCTTGGAATAAATTAGAAGTAAGTGGTCATTCTCAAGGTGGTGGCCAAAGTCTTTTTATCGCTAAAAGATACGGTGTGAAAAGAGCTTGTCTTATTGCTGGTGGTTATGACCTCCCAGATCTCGTCAATCCTTCTTCATTCAGCTTGGCCGATTGGATCATAGATAATAATAGTAAAACCCCTCTTAAAAATATCACCGCACTGGTTCACACTGATGATAAGTACTACGATAAGTTTTCTTATGTTTATAAATATCTAGGTCTGTATTCTTTAGGAAATGTCTATGAGACAAGTAGAACTGATTTAACTAATCAAAAGGGAGATACCATCTCCAATATGCATGGTGGTATTATGAGTGCTAGAGAGCTCTCCAAATTGAGAGCTCAAGCCTGCTTCTAACTTATGGTTTTGGTGGTGGCGGAGGTGGTGCAATATTATTCTTAGGTGGCTTAGGAGGTTTATTTATCATATTATTTATTTTTTTCTTTTTATGCATTTTCTTTCTATTGCCTAAATCATTAACTCTTTTTTTCATTCTCTTTTGAATTCGACCTTCACCCTTTTGAATTCTCTTTACTCTTTTTTTAATTCGAGTTCTTATCTTTTTATCTTTTCGAAATTGATTAATTCTTTTTCTCTTTTCTTTAACAGAACTACTAATTCTCTTAACTCTTCTTTGTCTTAATTCTTTCCTTTTCTTTCTAAATTCAGACAGACGTCTTTGCTTTAGTTTTTTACCACGAAACTTACTTCCAGAGTTTGAATCCGTAACATTCCAATTAACATTTCTTAGCCAATTATATTTATAAGGTTTGGTAAGATTTTGACCATTTTCAACAATCACACCATGTCCTTCAATGACAGATTCAGAATCATCTCGATCAAATTGATAGAGATCAACCTGACCTCTTTCTACTGCGAGCGTAATATGGTCCTCATCTTCTCCATCTGCTCCCACAAGAAAGCGAGTTCCCCTCACCCCCATGGAAACTTTTTTAACCTTTATAAAAATTTCTTCTTTATCTTGCTTTTTAAAGTCCATTAGAAATGAACCTCTTAGCATATTAATATAAGTTACTTTCGAGTCACTTTTTTCATCTCTATTTAACTCCACAGCAAGTGAGCTATTATCATCTAATTTAAGTTTTGAATGGTTTTCAAGTTGAACAATGGCAAGGGAATCTATTCCTGTTCTTACGATATCGCTATTTTGAAGTTGAAAGTTTTTATGTCCTCTATACTCTTCACCTTCTCGTTCAACTTTGACATCACCTTTCATATAAATAATCTTAGAATTACTAAGCGCATGAACTGCTGAGCATAAAATAAACGAGAAAATTAATAATGTTTTCATTCTTTGTCCTTGAGTATGAATAAGATCTTCGTTTATTTTAAGGTGAGCTTGAATAATTTAAAACAAAAATACCATTTTCCTTTCTTGGCCTTAAAGATATAATGTCTTTTAGTGAGGAATAATGAAAAACACGGTTATGACAAGACTATCAATTCTTGTCTTAAATTCTCTGGTATGGCTCCCCCTTGATCAATATACAAAGAAAATTGCTCAAGAGGATTTGAAGTTTAGTCCTGCCATTTCTTACCTCGGTGGTCTCGTCAAATTAATCTATGCGGAAAATACTGGTGCTTGGGGAAGTCTAGGAAGTACTTGGCAAGGGCTCCCGAGAGAGTTGATGCTGATCTACCTTCCCATGGTGGCCCTTCTTTTCTTTGCTGGTTATTCAGTAATTGGGAAAAAAGTCAAACTTTACGAATCGATTGGTCTCTCTCTTATTGTCTCTGGCGGAATAGGAAATCTTATCGATCGAATACTCTATGGTTATGTGGTCGATTTTCTTTGGATGGGTTTTAATAATACGATCGGCACCAATATATTTAACGTAGCAGATGTTGTTATTATGGCCGGTTTCTTTGTTCTCATTATCCCACCAGCGATAGAGCATTTTCAAAAGAAAAAATCTAGTAACCAACAAACCCCGCTGGACCAACAATAGCAACAAATTCCTTTTTCAGTTTCTGTGTCCCTAGCTTCTTCATGATCTCTGCTATCGGTAATAGCCACGTTTGTTCCTGATCATTATCTAGATCCATGGCCAAAAACAACATTCTGTCTTTAAAGCTCAACTCCATCTCTTCACAAATTTGATTAAGTCGATAAGGTGTATCCATCAAGATCAACGTTTCTTTTTTCTTCTGGTTATCTTTAAAAAACTGAATGCGTTCATTTTTTTTGGCGGGAGGAAATCCTAAAAAACTAAAATTCTTATGAGGTAAACCACTAAGAACCAAAGAAAGCATGACAGAATTAAAAAAAGGACGACAATGAACCCTTATCTTTTCGGTGTGACATTTATAAATTAATTCAGCACCAGGGTCACAAAAACCGGGAAGACCCCCATCGGACATTAAAACCATGTCTTGCCCATTTTTCAAATCTCCAATTAAACCTTGAGTAATGTCTTCCATGGTATGCTCATTAAACATGGTCATCTGATCAATGGCCTCTCGAGGCAAGCCCCAAGAAATCCACCTTCGACGGGCAGGCTTATGGTCTTCAACTAGTAATCTGCAGTTTTGATCTTGAAACTTTTCTAACAAAAAGGCTTTATCTTCAGTTGAAATCATACCGCTATCAGAAATGGGAGAAGGAAATAAAAACAGAGTTCCAGAGTTTTTCAACATTCAATCCTTAAAAGAGTCCTTCCAATAAACGGCCGTTTTAATCGAAAGATTGGCGGGATACGGAATCAAAACGAGTTCTTCATCTGTTGTTTTTTCTACAGGTGTCCCTGAAATATTTTGAATTTCTGAAACGGTGAACTCTTTTCTTTTTCCCTCTGGAGTTAACAGGACAAGTTCATCTCCTGGAATCAGCGCACGAGTTTTATTGGCCAACTGAATGGCAATTTGTTTATTTTTGATGACATTAACAATATTGCCGACATAACTTTGATCTTTAATAAGAAGCTTTTGATTTTTTAATTTCTTAAATAAAACATCTGTTTTGTTTTTATGAAAAAAGCCTTTAATCAACGTTTTGGGATAATGTTCTATTAGCGCCTCAAAATCATTGCTATTGAAATAATGTGAAAGCTCACTCGAGAAGTCACGATTATCAATACGGCAATACTCAATTCCCATTTGTTCAATCTCATTTAAATAAGAGAATAAATTTAAATCTTTCGGGTTATACATTAAAGTGCCATGTCTATTTTCATGGAGTGAAAAACCACGATGAGGGCTTTCCTCACTTTTTCCCTGTACCTTTAATACTTCTTCTTCTCTTTCACCAAACTGAGGAGTCAAAAGTTTTCGAGGTGAATAAAATAAAAGTATTTTTCCAAAGATAAGAATCTCAACAGGAACCGAAACTTCTTTTTTAATTTCTTCAAGCTCGTTCATATCAAGCTCAGGACTTAAAATTATTCGCTCCAACCGATTTCCTACCAGTGAAATCCATTTTTTAATTCCAATTAAATTTCTATTTCCAGATTCAAGTATTAATTGAATAGGCAATTCCGTTTTGGTGAGAACGTACTGTAAGGCCCCAACATCTTGAACTCTAATTGCGGAAATTTGAGAAAAGTCTAACGTACTAAAAACTTCATCTATCAACGAAAATTCGTCTTCAGTAACAAGGATGTCCCATTCCAATATGACTTTAATATTTTTATCGAGGGCCAATTTGAGGCCATCTTTTAGTGAAAAAAGACCATGCTTTGAAAGCTCATAGGTTGAAAGAATGAGATCACTTTCTTGTTTAGCGGAGTTTTCGGTAAGAAACGTAACGAACTTCACGCCTTTTTCCTCATTCGAATTAAGTTAAATCGCTCTACGTTTGCTAACCAAGGGATTAAAACAACAGTTCCAGGATTTGCTTTATCACATAGATTTTTTTGAAGATCACATATCTCATTGACTTGAAACTCTAAGTTCTCACGGCTTGAAAAAGAAACAATTTCCAAATTATCCCCAAGCTTAAAGCCTGTTCTTACTTGTATCGCTAAATATTTTTGTTCAGCTATTTCAAGCACCTGCCCAACGATTACATAATCACTTTCTTCGTTTTCTCTTTCTGAAAAAATACTTTTTTCCCCTGCTTTACTTACAAGGTTTCCATCATGATATGATCTGTGACTTATTTTACTTAGTTCTCTGTCTGCCCATTTTATAAAATCTAAATCGATTTCTTTATGATCGTGATATTCCTTTAGTGCTTGTGAATACACTTTAGGAACGGCCCCTGCGTAATGAATCGACTTCATCCGACCTTCAACTTTTATCGAATCAATTCCGGCTTCAGCAAATTGTGGAATTAAGGCCACGCCTTCGAGATCTTTGGAACTCATAAAAGTTGTTGCTGTTACTGTTTGGTTATCTTTTTCAGATGTAAGTGTGTATTCGAAGCGGCAACTATGAGCACAGCCTCCACGATTAGAATCTCGGCCTTGAGTATAGTTTGAAATCACACAATGACCAGAGTATGACATGCACATACTACCGTGGATAAACATTTCAACTTCTAGGCCTGTTTTCTCTTTAATTTTTTTAGCTTCTTCAATCGAAGCTTCTCTTCCTAGAATAACTCTTGTAATTCCCATTTTTTTCCAAAACTCAGCACCATAAGAGCTTAAACAGCTTGCTTGAGTGGAAAGGTGAATCGAAATAGACGATAAGGAAGAGATTAAGCTGACCATACCAAGATCAGAGACGATAACGGCATCGACTCCATAATCCTCAAGCTCTCTAATAAATGATTCAATTCCAGAGAAATCTTGATCGTGAAGAAAGCTATTTAGTACAACATAAACCAATGCTGATCTGGCGTGAGCAAACTCTACCGCTTCTTTAAGCTCCCAACTTGTAAAATTATCAGCTGCTGACCGTAGCCCATATTTCTGACCGCCTAAATAAACAGCATCAGCTCCATAATTAATGGCCATCTTAAGCTTTTCCAAGCTACCAGCAGGGGCTAAAAGTTCAGGAACGCTTCGCATCATAGCAATTTCTCCATGTTGTTTACCTAGCAAAAAATAAAGATACAATAAAGAGAAACCTGACCTTTAGGAAAAGATCACTTGAAAAAAATCATTTTCTTATTACTTTTAATCATTGCTGGCCTTATTAGCTTATTTTTCTATCGCTTAAGGATGGTCCCCTCCCAGACTGTCCCCACACCCTATTTTTTCTCTAGTGAATATAGAGTCCAAACCGAAAAAGCAGAAAATGCCGATATTCTAATTGTTGGTGATCGAATGGGTAATAATTTACACCGCTATATGGGCCTTGTGGTCGATCAAACCTCTAAGTACTTTCAAAATCCGTTAAATGTGGTGAACTGGACAGAAAAAAATGAGGGACTTCACCGAACCATTCATAAGATAAAAAAGCTAAAAAAACTCCCTCCTATTATTATCTATGCTGGTGGAACCTCTGAATTTGTAGAGAAAAAATTCAACATAAAAGATAAAGATAAAATTCTTAGAAACTTTAAAAAGTTTAGTGACGATAGAATTTCATCGCTGATTATCACCTTTCCTTTTTTATCAAAGCTATTTTATGAATTTTATCCACACGTCAAACTAGGTCAAAAAACGAGATTTCTTGATCCTTTTTATAATGATGGCGAAGTCTTATCTTATATTGAAATGACTTATAAACTTTTTGAAAGTGAGTTTTGGAATTTTACAAAAGAAGTTAAAAATATGAATACAAACTTTCTTGTTATTACGCCACCTCAAAATTTGGACGCCACTCCAAAAAAAGTTTGCTCTCAATCGACTTCGGAAAAAATAACAAAAATCAATGAAAAGATAGAAGCTCTGATGCGTAAAGGTAATTTCAAGCCAGCGGTTAATATGCTACAGAAGTTGGGACAAAAAGCTATTGGCAACGCAAAAACCTACTATCTTCTTGGGCAATCTCTTAAGCAACTTGGTCTTTTTAAAGATGCCAAAGTGATTCTCTATAAAGCCCAAGCTTACGATTGTTCTCTGTGGAGAGGAAATATAATCTTCAACAAAGTTTTAATTACCGAAGCTGAAAGAAACGCCATCGACGTCATCGATTTTAATGCCATCGTCAATAGCAATTTTGGAAAAAATATCTTATTTGAAGACGAAATTTTTCCTCAGGCCATTTATTATGAAGAGCTAACTAAAGAAATTATAAAAAAAGTGAAAATCTATTTTGACCTCAAAGAAACGAGAAAAGAAAAGCTATGAACGCAAAAAGAACAGGACTCTTCACTCAAAAATTTAAAAAAGATGAAATTGTTTGCTCTACCGAAAATACGGAGACAGATCTTTATTTAATTCATGAAGGAAAACTTCTTATCTTCGGCAATGATGGCAGTAGAATAACACCCTTTGCTACCATTAATGCGGGGGAATACTTTGGTGAACTCAGTTTTTTTGACGGACAACCAAGAAGTGCCAATGCTGTCTGTTTAGAAGATACGACGTTAATTAAAATACCTGTTGAAGAATTAGACCACCACTGCCCCGCTTGGCTAAAAACATTTGCCATCAAATTAGTTTCTCAAGTTCGTCAAACAACAGAGCTTATGAACAAAAAGGGAATTAGAAGAAAAAACGTCGAAACGATAAAGCCTCTTTCTATTGATGAGCAAAGACATTATTTTCAGTTATTAGAAGAATACAATTCAAACTGACCCCTTTTATTGGAGATAAGTTTTCAACGTAAACTCGTAACATTTATAAAGTTCCAAATACTTACAAAAAGTAAATTAAAACTTCCATGTTTTGGGATAACCAATATCGGGTCATCCATGACCCGACCCTTCGGGCAAGTATTGGCCATCTCCTATTTTAAAACAAGAGATGTTTAAAACTTGCCCACGAAGTGGGTGCGACCACGACGGGAGCATTTTAAATGTCTAAAAACAGGGACGTTTTTATAGGATTATTAAAAATAGGTTATACATCAAAAATGAAACATATCCATTTTAATACAATTCTCATTGATCTAGTTTTTTTCAAAATACATTTTTGGGGCCACAACAAAAAAGACCCCCGTTAAGATGAGTAGGAATGAAATGACCATTCTTAATGTAATGGGCTCGCCTAAAAAGAACATGGCAAATAATGCAGCAATCACAGGTTGCAAAAAAATAAAAAGACCAACAATAGAAGAATCGATTTTACCAAGCACCCAATTATTTAAAAGGTAGGTTAAGCAAGTGGCACCGAAAATGGCAAAGAAAAAAGGTGTCAAAAAAGATGTATCCAGCATTGCTGAAGTTTCTCCTAACTCTCTAAAAAACATCCAAGGGAGTAATGAAAGTCCTCCGAGTAGAAACATATGAGCGCTTCCAGAAATGGCAGGAGTTGAGACAAATAAATCTTTTGAATAGCTAATCGATAGGCCTAAACAAAAACAGGCCGCAAGAACAAGCAAGTCGCCCTGAATTCCGATTTCATTTAAATCAAAATTTTCTACATTTCTCAAAACCAAAACACCAAAAAAACTAATCAGTAACCCCATGACTTTTACAAAATTCCAATCACTAATTTTCCTTACTTTGTTAATAATAAAAACAAAGATCGGTATCGTAGAGGATATTAATGAAGTGTTTATCGCTGTTGTTTTCTCAAGACCAAGCATAAATAGAGATTGCCCTAAGCCAATTCCAAATAGGGAAATAAAAAATAAAAGCCATAAGAGATTTGCTTTAATTTTTAATGAATGTCCTCGAGCTAGTTGAAAAAGATAGAGGGTAAGTCCTGAGATGATAAACCGTATGCCGGCAAAATAGACGGGGTCCATTTTACCGACAACAATTTTTGAAACGACAAAATTTGCACCAAATAAAACTTGTATGAAAACTAGTGTTATAAGGTAAATGGCCATTAGTTAAATAAGGCCCATATCCTTAACTGTATTTCTTTCGTTTTTAAGTTCTTCTAATGTTGTATTAAATTTTTCACGACCAAAGTCATTGTGTTCAACACCTTCAACCACAACAAGCTTTCCACCTTCGGTACGGCATGGATAAGAGAAAATTATTCCTTCATCTACTCCGTACTGTCCTTGAGAACATAGAGCTAATGAATATGTTTCACCAGCCGGTGTATCGTGAGTTAAATCATAAACACTATCGACAACGGCATTCGCTGCTGATGCGGCAGAAGAAGCACCTCTTGCCTCAATAATGGCCGCCCCACGCTTTTGAACCGTTGTTATAAAGTCAGACTTAAGCCAATCTTGATCGCTAATGGCATCTGTCACAGGGTTACCATTAATCTTTGCATTGTAAAAATCTGGGTACTGAGTAGCTGAATGGTTACCCCAAATCGTCATATTAGAAATAGTTGTAATATCAACACCAGCTTTTTGAGCTAATTGAGTTCTCGCTCTATTTTCATCTAATCTTGTCATGGCAAAGAAATTAGCATTAGAAATACGTGGAGCACTATTCATCGCGATAAGACAGTTTGTGTTACACGGGTTTCCAACGACAAAAACTTTAGCATCATCAGCAGCATTATCATTGATCGCTTTACCTTGCTGAGTGAAAATTCCACCATTAATTTTTAAAAGATCCGATCTTTCCATTCCTGCTTTTCTAGGAACTGAACCGACGAGTAGAGACCAATCTGCATCTTTAAAAGCAACGTTTAAGTCAGATGTACATGTAATATTTTTAAGAAGTGGAAATGCACAATCATCTAATTCCATCGCAACACCGTTTAGTGCAGGAAGTGCTTGCTCTAATTCTAATAATTGTAATTCTACTTCAGTGTCTGAACCAAACATTTGTCCAGAGGCAATTCTAAATAAAAGGGCATAACCAATTTGACCAGCCGCTCCAGTAACAGCAACTTTAACTCTTTTTTGACTCATCTCTAAAACTCCTAGGATTGAATAAATTTAAGACAAAATACCACTTTAGCTCGATATGGGGTAGCCGCATGTAGACGATTGATTCAGTGCGGATTAAGATTAAAACCGAGGTAATAATAGTATGATGAATTCAAAGCATAACAGAAATAAAAATAATAGAAACTCGGGCAAAAGAGGCAAAAAGCCCCACTTTAACCGCCAGAAAAAAGGCAGCGGTAATCGTAACTATCGAGGTAACCGTAATCGCCCAAGGCTAAGTGAATGGGACAAGTTAGAGAAAAGTTATATGATTTTAATGGAGAAGTATCTCCATGCCAGACGTAAATACTTCGATAATTTTTATAAAGCATCTGGTGAACAATTAAAAAGTCTCGAAAAGAATTTTTATAGAACACTTGATGAAGTCCGAAAATTTGAAGAAGAAGTACCAGAACAATTTAAAGAGAAATTTGAGGGCAAAGGAAACAAAGAAGCCCTCGATTTAATCTACTCTGAAAATCATCAGATAGAACCTTTTCCCGAAGTGACTCCCATTCCTGAAGAAGAAATTGTTGATCCACATTTATTGACGACCCAACTACAAGCAGACTTCAAAGAGGATACGGAAGAAAGTTCTGGAACAATGGACGATTACAAAAGATATAAAGGACTCTAGTGAAACTATTTGTTTTTTTATCTCTCATTTTTTTCAGTTTTCAACACCTCGCAAGTGAACTTGAAAAAGCAGAAGTTCATAAAATTGCCAAACTAAAAATTTCAGGGAGTATAAATCCCGCGACAGCAAATTATTTAAAAACGGGATTAGAAAGGGCAAAAAAAGAAAAAATAGACCTTATCGTTTTACAAATGAATACTCCGGGTGGGCTAGTCACCACGACTAAAGATATCCTTACCATGTTTGGTGAAAGCGAAATACCGGTGGTTGTTTGGATTGGGCCAAGTGGTTCTTCTGCCACTTCAGCAGGGGCCATCATCGCCAGTGGAGCGCATCTTCTTTATATGAGTGAGGGAACAAATATCGGTGCTGCGACTCCAGTTCAAATGAGTGGCAATATTGGTGGA
>JAUHVL010000018.1 GCA_030425045.1 bacterium | reverse complement strand
AAATTAGAACAGAGTTAAGTGTGTTTACTGGAGTCGATACGGTTCACGGTGGACAGTCAGATTTAGCTCTCGTTATTTATCCTTCTCCGGAGAGATTTTATTTATTAGGTCTTGCCACCAGTGAGTTTGGTGTAGAGAGAGAAAAAGAAACCACCACCACGGTCAATGGTGTATCGACGACAGAAACAAGAGTCGAGAGAGATAAGGATACATACCGTTTTAATATTCAAATTGGTCGTAATATTCAAAACTGGACGCTTAGAGGGGGACTTATTGAATCCACTGGTGGTCTCGGAGTTGATTATCATTGGAACCGTTTAGGAACGACATTAAGTTTTGAAGTTTTTGATTATCGTGATGATATTGGACCTAACTTTAGACTGATATTAGAGGCGCATATTTGGAACGTTCTTTATGGAAGAATCTATGGTGAGGATTTAGCCGAAGATTCAAGAAGTGCGACACTGAGTGCTGGTTTAAGATTTACCGATGAAGACCTTAAAGGGTTAATAGGATTTTTTCTTTAATGACCAATAAAAACTGGCTTATTAGAACACGGAATAAAAAGTTACTTGGACCAGTAAGTAAAACTAAAATTCGTGAACTTCTCGAAAAAGGTTCGCTCAATGGCGATGACGAGCTTACGATGGGAAATGGGTATTGGTTTTGGGTTCGTGAGAAAAATCTTATTGATAAATATGTCTTTGGAGATATTGAACAAGATTATAATCCTGTAAGTGAAGCATCAGATTCAGATATCAGCTTTATAAACTCTATTCTTAATGAACCTGTTACAAAATCTACCCCCGTTACCAGCACTCAAGAAGACTTAGAAAACTTTGTGTACCCCGAAGGGGATGACCTTGCTTATCCCGACATGGCACCTCCTCCGGTAAGTAATATTGTTGAAGAGGATGAGGATGCACTCCCGAGTCATGAGGATTTAGAGTATCCTGATATGGATATGATGTCAGAAAGTGAAGACGTCGAGTTACCTCCTCCTCCGACACTTGATGAAGAATTGGGTACGGAAGAGTATGAAGCGTATAATGAAGAAGATTACGATATTGATGATGTCGATGCTGAGCTAGACTCAAGAAAATCAGCCTATATTCAAGATATTCGTAATAGTGAAGTGGAAGATAATACTGATACACAAAAACATATTTATGAGCAGAAAAAACGACGTAATGATCGCTATCTCTTTATTGTGATCGTGGTTCTTTTAATGATGATCGCCTTCGTTTTATATCTTTATTATAACCTGTTTAGTTCTCCTTTTCCTCTTGTCGGCATGAACTCGGCTCATGCTCAAACCTTGAGTTCCCCTCAGTCGTTAAGTAAAAAAAAAGTCTTTTTGAGTTAGACCCCATCAGTAATAAACATATTGATATAAGATCAACCATTTCGCTTTTTGGAATTCGTTACGATTTTCTAAGGGAAATTAAAGAGACATGCTCTGAGGATAATAAATTTTATCATCTGCTTTCAGATTATATAAAAAGCTTAACCCAGAGTGATTTTAAAAGTGATTTTTTTTCACGCTGTAAAACTGCAGAAAATAATAATATTAATTTTCAGAAACTGAGAGTTTTAAAAAAGAAACATAATGAAGCGTTTGTCCTTTTTAAAAGGCTGGTTGAAAGTCTTGAGCAAAAAGATAAGTACAAGGTCCTCAAACAAGACTTAAGTGAAGTTCAAAAAATTAATAATGTTTTTTTTAAGCATCTCTCAGAACTCGCCTTGTCTCTTAAAGTGAAAAATTATGGGTGGAGTAATAGAGTTGTAGAAAATATTTTAAAAACAAACACTTTTGAATTAGCGATCAATCCTGTTCGGACGGTAGAAAATGAAACGGAGTTTGTAGATCTGTTAGAAGTGCTTTTAACTGAATATCAAAAGGCGACGAGGCGAATTATTCAAACTCAAATGATGGCCAATATGTTTTATCAATTCGGCCATAGTAATAATTATAAAGTTCTCGTCAATAGGTTTAATTCTCTTTGGCCACTTCAGGAAGTTCGAGAAATTATAAAAAAAACAATGTTTGCAAATAAGTTTTTTGATTTTTGGTATATACACCTTTTAAATCGAACCTCTGATAATAATTTGCGAACTTTAATGAGAACAATGCTTTCTCATGATATTTTAATAAAAGCAGAAGTATCTCAATTTTGGCTGTTTAAACATTATTATCCAGGTGATCCTAAGTTAAGAGAAGTGATTACTCAAAAGCTTATGAGAACATGGGAGAGCAAAAATAGTGAAGGGCAGTTACTCGTGTTGAGCGTGATGGAAAATAGTATTTTAAAAAGAGATATGGCGAAACTCGATAATTATTTTGATAAACCTTTATTCCAAATAAAGAGAGATTATTATAAAAAGAGTTTAAAAAATAAAAAGCTTTCAGAATTTGCGGTTTACCAACTAACAAATCTTGGTGACACAAAAATGGAAAATATATGGCAAGCAATTCAATAGATCCAAAAATTGTAGTGTATCCCACAGATACTGTTTGGGGAATCGGTGGTGCCGTTAATAGTGAAGAGTCAATTTTAAGAATTAATGAGATAAAAAAGATTACAGACTTGAAACCACAATCAGTAATGTTTCCTTCAATCGATTTAATGTTAAGTACTTTAAATAAAAGTGATGATGTTATTTTTGATCAACTTTTTTTAAAAAATCTTTTTAGCTATCAGGTAACATTGGCCTATCCTCGAAAGTCTTTAAACTTTGAGATTGCTCCTTCTGTTTTATGCCAAAGCGAGTATATTTGTGTCAGAGTGATGGAAAAGAGCTGGATTCATCAAATTTACCAAGAGCTAGGTGGTCCTTTTACAACAACCAGCTTGAATGAAACAGGTTTTCCCCCCATTACCAAAAGAGCTGATGCAAATCGATTTGTCGAAAAAAACTGTCCTCAGGTAAGTTTCTATCCAGGAGAGGAGGGAGTCTTATCAGGTACATCTTCAACTATTTTAAAAATTGAAAATAGTGAAGTTTCTTTTTGGCGAAAGGGAGAAGATGTCGAAAATTTAAATAGGTTATTTGAGCAGTTCTCTTTGAACTGCAATTGAAACGAGTCTTTCTTTTAGTTCACGATCTTCTATAAAACTGTATTCGTCTTCAAATTTTGTAAGGTATTTTTTATACTCAGGATTGTGAGGATGTAGTTTGCCTTTGAAGTCAGGTTTTGTAACGGTCTCTGATGAGTGATAGCGAGCTGTTTCTTCAAGCTCCTGTTTTTTATTGTCAAAGTATTCAGTTGAGGTTTGAAAGATAATTTTCTTGATAAAGCTCTTAAAGGGAGGATGTTTTTCGATAATTTTTTCTCTTAGCATATTTTCCATAAAGCTAAGTTGTTGAGCATAGGCCGGGTGGTTCGTTAGAATGGTGAGAACTTTATTTTGGTTTTTAAGTGGAACCGTATTTTTTGCTAGCTTAGGTCCTACAATATTTTCCCAGTCATTTACCAGCAGATGGAAGTCGATGACATCAGGGTTTGTTTTATAGCGGTAGTTTTTTTGACCAGATTTTTTGTATCCTGAATTGCTAAAAACATCAGATAATTTTTTAAACATGGTCTAAACGCCTATTAAGTCATTATTTATAAGTTTATATGATATTTACCTAAAATGACTATATGACGTTATGTATCGGATTTAGTATACTTCGTCCATGAAGTGGTTACTTTTGGCGCTGTGCATTTTAAGTTCTTGTTCTGGGTATCGATTTAAAAATCAAAGAAACCCATTAGTTGATGAAGGGATCAAAAGCATCTCTGTGCCTATGTTTATCAATAAATCATCAATACCTAATGCCTCACATATTTTTACTAAAGATGTCGTCGACGTGCTTGCTGATTCAACGGATATCAGAATCTATATGGGCGATAACCGAAAGGCAGATGCTCTTTTGATTGGAATTATTGATTCCCCCAAAAGATATCAAGATCTCTACGAAAAGGGGGGGACTTTTTTCATTGATAAGGATGAGAATAACGAACAAACGAGTTCAATTGGTGACCGTTCTTCTTTTTTTATTCCTCGTTATCGAAAATATTCACTAACGGTAAGGCTTGTGCTCATTCGTCATCCTTCCGATGTTGATAAAAAATTGATTAATTCAGAGTTATTGCCTTATTTACAGCGATCAAAAAAGATTGTGTTTAATCGAATTTTAGAGCGTGAGGTCAGTGCTGAACTCTCTATTAGGGGGACCGATCTCGTTGATTCTACTGGTATAACAAATACATCTCGCTCTCGTTATTATTTTGAGGCCAGTTTAAGAAATACTTCAATAAGTGTAGCTAATGACTTTAGGGATCTTGTTTTAAATGTCTTCTAAAAGTAAAAGTTTTCTTCCATGGATGTATTTAAGTGAGCTTAGTGACGACTTTGTATCAGCTCCAGGTCTTTATGGTTTTTCTTGCGCTGACCCTTATGTTAGCAAAATAATTTCAAATCATTTATTTAAAAATAAGACTTTCCAAGTGAAAACGGCCGATGAGATTACGCTTGAGTGGTTTGAAGATACTGTCGGTGGTTATGATTTATTCGCAGCAGAACAGTGCTTTAAAATCATGAATGGAGATGAACTAAAAAATATTCAGTTTTTAGTTGATGACCGAATTGATTGGGGTGAAAACACACTTTTTATCCATTTTAAAAATGATAAAAAAGTTTTTAAAACACTGAGTGAAAATAATCCTCATAACTTTTTTAAAGTGTCAGCACCTAAACCCTGGCAAGCAAATAAATTAATCGAGTTTTATTTAAAGAGTATGGGGCTTTCTCTTGATAGGTCTATCGTAGATTATTTAGCAGAAGCACTACCAAACGATTCTTCACTTTATATGAACGCCATAAAGACTCTTTTTCTTCACGTTCAGCCGGGTAAACCAATTGATATGAAGCTGGTAAAAGAGTTAATCTCTTCTCATAAATTAGATTTTTTTAATTTGGCCGACATTTGGGTGAGTGGAAATCGCACACAGTTTTTCAAAGGACTTTTACCTCTTTCTTCTTATGAAGACTTGATGAGATTAAGTATTTTTATGCAAGGCCATTTGATAAAACTCATCGATCCTAGTTATCAAGAAGATAAGAAGAATCTCAGTCAGTACGATCGAAAAATTACTCAAAACTCTCAAAGAAAAACAAAAGAAGAATGGGAAAAAGATCTGAGGTTGTTTGCTGAATTAGAAATCCTCTCAAAACAAAAAAGCTCTCAAGTTGAGAGCTTTATAAAGAACCGTTCGGTTTAAATTTAATTTAAGGTTAAAGACCGTTGATTTGGCTTGATAACCTTGAAGTCTTTCTTGCTGCAGTATTAGGCTTGATAATTCCTTTTTTAGAAAGCTTTGCAAGAAGAGCTTGAGCATTTGTCAGAAGTGAAGCAGCAGTTGACTTGTCTTTATCTGCGATTGCTGAACGAACCTTTTTGATCGCCGTTCTCGTCTCAGACATGATAGAAGAATTTCTCGCCGTTCTTACTTTTGTTTGACGAACACGTTTTTTTGCTGACTTATGATGTGGCACAATCCACTCCCTTATTATTCTAGTTATTAATCACTAATTAATATTGTGCTTTGTTTAACACGAGAGAATTTTTTAGACTAAATTGTCAAACTTTGCAAGAAATAATTGATCTAGGGTCTTTATATCGTTATTATCACGAAAATTTTTACAGAGTAAGAAGGTGTGCGCGATGAGTCATATTGAGAAAGTTGGAATCGTTGGTGCTGGTCAGATGGGCCGAGGTATAGCTCAAGTAGCAGCTATGAGTGGATATCAGGTTCAGTTGTCTGATATATCTGAAGAGGCTTTAGGTTTCGCTCAGTCTTTTATCCAAAAACAGATGGATAAAGGGGTGGCAAAAGAAAAATGGGATCAGTCAAAAGCTGACTTAACCATGTCCAATCTTAGCTTTTCTACTGAAATGAACGACCTTGCTCAATGCGATCTCATTATCGAGGCTGCTACAGAGAATAAGAAAATAAAATTTGAAATTTTTAAAAGACTCGATGAAATTGCAAAAACGAATGCGATTTTAGCGACCAATACATCTTCAATTTCAATCACAGAAATTGCGGCCGTAACGTCTAGACCTGGTCTGGTCGCCGGAATGCATTTTATGAATCCTGTTCCCGTGATGAAACTGGTTGAGGGAATAAGAGGACTTGAAACGACAGATGAAACTTTTACAGCTGTTGAAAAAGTTGCCGTCGACATGGGGAAAACTTTTATTAAAGTAAACGATCTCGCAGGCTTTGCCATTAATCGTATTCTTATGCCTATGATTAATGAAGCTGTTTATACGCTTTTTGAGGGAGTGGCATCAGCTGAGGATATTGATACTGGTATGAAGTTGGGATGTAACCAGCCAATGGGACCGTTGGAGCTAGCGGACTTTATTGGACTCGATACTTGTTTGGCCATTATGGAAGTTCTTCACGAAGGTCTTGGGGATTCTAAATATCGTCCTTGTCCACTTCTAAGAAATTATGTTTTAGCAGGAAGACTTGGAAGAAAGTCAGGTAGAGGTTTTTATGAGTATCAGTAATTTTGAAACGATTCTTTTCGAACAAAAAGATGAAGTCGGTATTATTACAATTAATCGTGAGAAAAAACTTAATGCTCTCAGTGAGCAAGTTCTGGGAGAGTTGACGCAACTATTAGAAGAAATCAAAGACTCTAACAAAGACTGGGGCTTGAAAGGTCTCATTTTGACTGGAGCAGGGGAAAAAGCATTTATTGCTGGCGCAGATATTAAAGAGATGACTGAAATGGATCTTGAGACGGCCAAGAAATTTGGAAAACTAGGTCAAGATTTAACATTATCAATTGAAAATATGCCAATTCCTGTGATCGCTGCGGTCAATGGATTTGCTCTTGGCGGTGGTTGTGAGATGGCCATGTCTTGCGATTTTATCTATGCCACTGAAGCAAGTATTTTTGGTCAGCCAGAAGTTAAGCTTGGTTTGATTCCTGGCTTTGGTGGAACTCAAAGGTTAGCTCGCATTGTTGGTCGCAATAGAGCAAAAGAGTTTATTTTTACAGGTGAAAATATAACAGCACAAAGGGCCTATGAAATGGGTCTTGTGACTAAGCTCTTCACTAATAAAGAAGAACTTATGGCAGCGGCCATGAAGACAATTAATAAAATGGCAAAGAATTCACCGATGGCGATTTATCATTCAAAAATGGCCGTTAATAAAGGTGTTGATATTGAAGTTGAGAAGGGTTTAGATTCCGAGTTAAATTACTTTGCTTCAAGCTTTGCAACAGAAGATATGAAAGAGGGAACTCTTGCTTTCATTGAAAAGCGTTCTCCAAACTTTACAGGGAAATAGTTATGATTGAATCGTTAGAACACAAAGAAATTAGAGAAATGATTGCTAAGTTCAGTGACTCTGAAGTCGCACCTCTTGCCGAGTCTATAGACCGCAATGGAAAAATCCCTGAAGAACTTGTAGGAAAACTGGCTGAAAACGGTTTTATGGGTTGTTATATTCCTGAAGAGTATGGTGGCGCTGGGATGGACTACACTTCGTACTCAATTTTAATTGAAGAGCTTTCAAGGAATTGTGCTTCTACAGGAGTTTTAGTTTCTGCCCATTGTAGTTTGGCGAGTTGGCCGATCATTGCTTTTGGAAACGAAGAGCAGAAGAAAAAATACCTACCAAAAATGGCCGCTGGGGAAACAATTGGATGTTTTTGTCTGAGTGAGCCTGGTGCGGGAACTGATGCTGGTTCCTTAACAACTTATGCTGATGATAAAGGTGATCATTACGTTTTAAATGGAACAAAGAATTGGATCACCAATGGTAAAGAAGCAAAGATTGCGATCGTCTTTGCGAAAACAAAAAAGACCGATAACTACAAGGGAATAAGCGCTTTTATCGTTGAATGTGAAAGTGATGGATTTTTAGTTCAAAAGGAAGAAGACAAGTTAGGTATTAAAGGTTCTTCGACGACTCAAATCGTATTAGAGAATGTGAAAGTGCCTAAGGAAAACTTACTTGGGCCAGAAGAAAAAGGCTTTCGTGTCGCCATGGCAACATTGGCCGGGGGAAGAATTGGTATTGCTGCACAAGCTCTTGGAATTGCTGAAGGCGCTTTTCGTTATGCTAAAAAGTATTCTCTTGAAAGGGTACAGTTTGGAAAACCAATTGGTGATTTACAGGCAATTCAATTTATCTTGGCTGATATGAGTACAAAAATTGCGGCTAGCCGATTACTTGTATCTCATGCTAGTGCGTTGAAAGATCGAGACCTCCCTTATAATAAAGAAGCGGCGCACGCTAAGGTTTTTGCCTCTGAAGCTGCTATGTGGACCACCACAAAAGCGATTCAGGTTTTAGGTGGAAATGGTTATGTAAAAGAATATCCTGTTGAGAGATATTTTAGGGACGCAAAAATTACTGAAATTTATGAAGGAACCTCTGAGGTTCAAAGATTAGTCATTGCTTCTGAAGAGTTGAAAGACTTGCGTTAAGAAGATGAAAATTGTAGACTCAATCCTTCGAGAGGTTAAGAAAATGGCAAAAAAAGCTGCTAAGAAAAAAACATCAAAAAAAGTAACAAAAAAGACGGCTAAGAAAAAGACCGCCAAGAAAACGGCAAAAAAAGCTACCAAGAAAGTTACAAAGAAAAAGACAGCAAAGAAAGCTGCTAAAAAAACAGCAAAAAAAGCAACGAAAAAAGCTGCCAAAAAAACAGCAAAGAAAACAGCTAAGAAAACCTCAAAGAAAGTTGCCAAGAAAAAGGTCGCTAAAAAAGCTGCCAAAAAAACGGCAAAGAAAACAGCTAAAAAAACAGCAAAGAAAAAAGTAGCGAAGAAAGTCGCCAAAAAAACAGCAAAAAAAGTTGCTAAGAAAACGACGAAAAAAGTTACTAAAAAAGCTCCGGCAAAAAAAGCTGCACCTAAAAAAACGGCAGCAAAGGCTGAAGCGAAAAAAGCACCTGCACCTAAAGCTGAAGAAAAAAAGACGAATGCTAAATCGAAAAAAGCGGCAGCTGCTGAAGAAAAAGCTGTAAAGCAAGAAATTACGAATGAAGTTGCAAGCATCGCCAAAGATCACAGCTTTGATGATGTTTATAGTGTCGTCTATAGCTTAGACTTTTTTGATTCTCATTCCGGTGATTGTTTTGAAAAGGGATGTGATTCTCCTGCTACAACCGCCGGTTATTGCCGATTTCACTATATAAAAAACTGGAAAGATATTAAGCGTAAGCAAGAAGTCCTGATGACGGGAGAACTTCAAGATAGTATCAAGTCACTTGTTGAGAAATATCCATCGAAGTATATTGAATCTGTTTTTAAAGATATGTCTGATGACAGCGTATTCTTCTCTGCCTTAAAGGCCATGGATATTGATGACGTTGAAGACATTGATGATTCAATTGATGATGAATCTGCTTCTGATGACGATGATCAAGTTATTGCTTACGAAACAAAGACAGGGTCAAAACCTGTTTACGACGAATAAGTTTCTTAACTGTTTTCCTCTAAAATTTTATTGGCCTCAATAGTAAGAGAGATATTCTCACGAGTTGTTCGGTAGTGTATTTTAATTTTTTGAAAGTCAATTTCATTCCATCTGGTTTCGATTTCTCTATCATCAGATTGAAAAAAATGATCGAGTAGCATCCCCACAGAGTCGACAAGATGATCCATCGTTTTAAGAGGATCGGTTTATCATCTAGGTCTGCGCTTATGAGTAATGTGTAGGGGGTACTTGTTGGGGATTTGAGGTTTACATAAGACACGCTCAAAAAGACTTCATTGGGGTAGGTGATGCCATGAACTTGGAAGCCTGAGCTATCTTTTTGACACTGTGCTTTGTAAATTTCAAACAAGAGAGTTTCAATTTTTTGCTGCCATTCTAGTGGTAAGAAATTAGGAGCTGATTCTTGATTTTTTCTCGAAAGCATTTTTACCCTCTATTTAATAAGTTATTCGCTGTTAGCTTAATTTAACGCGGTACTTTACCGCATAGTTATCGTGCTTACAAGCTTTCCAGTTTCCCAACGAGTGAGTATAATTTATTGAAATTTATTCAAAGGAAAAGACATGTCTGACACCTATATTTTGGCAGGAGCTCGTACTCCTAGTGGTAGTTTTCTCGGAGCCCTTTCTACAGTAACGGCCCCAACTTTAGGTGGTGTTGCGATTAGAGGAGCACTTGAAAAAGGAAAAGTTAATGCTCAAGAAGTCGAAGAAGTCTTTATGGGTCAGGTTGTTCAAGCTGGAGTTGGGCAAGCTCCCGCCAGGCAAGCGGCTCTTAGTGCTGGTTTAAGTGAGGCCACTCCTTGTTCGACCATTAACAAAGTTTGTGGTTCAGGTCTTCAGACCATCATTCAAGGGGCCCAAGCGATTCAAACTGGATACCGCTCACTTGTGGTTTCTGGGGGAATGGAAAATATGTCTTTAGCTCCTCATTTAATTCCAGGATTTAGAACGGGAGTTAAGTTTGGTGGAAGTGCCATGAAAGATTCTATGCAGTGGGATGGTCTTTGGGATGTTTATAGTGACAGACCTATGGGTAATTGTGCAGAAGAATGTGCTACCGAATATAAATTTACACGTGAAGAACAAGATTCTTTTTCGATTGAATCTTTTAAAAGAGCACAGCAAGCAATTGAGCAGGGACATTTTAAAAACGAGATTGCTGCTGTCACTGTAAAAACAAGAAAAGGTGAACAAGTCGTTGATACTGATGAGGGACCATTTAAGGCCAATTTTGAAAAAATCCCTCAACTAAGACCTGCTTTTGATAAAAGTGGAACCATTACGGCGGCAAACGCTTCGACTATCAATGATGGTGCAGCTGCCGTTGTTTTAGGTGGTGAAAAATATAAAGATCAAGCTGAGTTTAAAATTGTATCTTACGCTTCTCATGCTCAAAACCCAACTTGGTTCACCACAGCTCCTGTTGAGGCCATGAAAAAATGTGCTGACGCTGCAGGAATTAACTTTAATGAAATAGACTTATTTGAAATTAACGAGGCGTTTGCCGTTGTACCGATGGCCGCGATGAGAGATTTAAACTTAGCTCACGACAAAGTAAATATCTTTGGTGGTGGAGTAAGCTTGGGCCATCCCATTGGTTGTTCCGGTTCCAGAATTGTTGTGACGTTAATGAATGCTATGAAAGTTAAAAATGCCAAGTATGGTATGGCCTCTATTTGTATAGGTGGGGGAGAAGCCCTCGCTATGATTATTGAGAGAGTTTAGTGAATACAAAAGTTACAAAAATTGCCAGTAAAAAGAAAAAAGCTGCTTCTAAAAAATCGGGGATAAAAACCTTTGAGGCGGGTGATGTTCTTTTTCATGAAAATGATGTAGCGGAATCTCTTTATATTATTCAGTCGGGACAGCTAAGGCTTTATAAACCAAAAGGAAAAGGTTTTATCGACCTTGCGATTTTAAGATCGGGGGAAGTGCTTGGTGAGATGGCCTATTTCGATGAGAAAAGTCGAAGAAGAAGTTGTTCAGCTGCAGCGATGGTTAAAACTGAAGTGGTGGAAATTTCCTTCTTGGCCTTTGCTAAAACAATTGAAGGTTTAAACCCCTGGTTTAAAACCATTATTAATACTCTTGCCGATCGTTTAAGAAAAACAAATGATAAAGTGAAAGAACTTGAAGGGAACTCCGTTGGTTATGGAACTGGCGGGAAGGTTGCCGGTTATGTCTTTTTACATAACGCCGATATTATAAAAATGTTATCGACGTTATATTTGGCCACTAAAAATCACGGGACAAAAAAAGAATCTCATTGGGAGATTCATATGAATCGTTTGAAGTTTTATCTTTATGACGTGTATGCCTTAGCTGAAGTAAAGTTTGAAGAGTTCTTAAACCTCTTGAAGGCTGCTGATATATTAAAAATTGGTAAAGATGAAGATGGTCTTCCGAAAATGGTTCATATGTATAACCCCGAAGATCTTCGCAATATGCTGGTCTTTTTTAATACTCAAAAAATGTTAGAAGATTCAAAGAAACTCAATATCTCTAAAGACTGTGCCACTTTTTTAAAGTTCATTTTAAATTGGCTAAGAAAATCTGGGGCCAGCGGTCCCCGTGTCGAAGCTGATATTTCAGAGATAGTAACAGAGATGAGATCGGCCAATTTAAAAATATCTGAAGAGTCACTTAAAGACGCCGTCGATGCAGGTCTTTGTGAAGATATAATTGTGGGAAGTGGTAATAAACTCACTTCTGTAATCAACTTCGAAAAGTTAAAAAATATTTATCCTTCCATCGTTTTAATGTTAGCAATCAAAGACTTAAACGAGTCAAAAGCTGCTGATGGTAAGGGGAAATATTAGTAACCCATTCTCACTTGAACAAGGTTTTTGTTATTGTCCATAGTCCAAAGACTAGCAGTGGCAGCGGTATTATTGTTTGAGTCGATATAGCCACCAGCACCGGCAATGAAGGTTTCACCAGTGTTGTTCACAACAGCGGTAGCAAGTTGAGTTGAAAAGTTAGCATTTGAAAGTCTTACGCCACCGACATTTTTCTGAGAAGCATATCTAAAAGTAGCACCGTCGGGACAATCTCCACCTTCACCTCTGACAAGACCGTTGGCGGTATTATTTGTCGCTGCAAAACCTTGAACATAATAACGGTTAGCTCCAACTGTGAAGCCGGCCTTGTTAAGACAAGTTGCAAAGTGATCATAATCAGATTGCATTGTAGTCTCAGCAGAGTAAATTCCCGCTAGAGCAATTTTAGCTTCCGAAGTTTTTGATTTAGCTTGATAACGTCTGAAGTTGGGAATAGCTACTGAGGTGAGAACACCGATAATTGCTACCACAACCATAAGCTCTACTAACGTAAAACCTTTACTACTTTGTAGTGTCTTCATTTTTAACTCCTTAGCGATCTATTAAGATGATCGCTGCTAATGGAAAGGGAACATTAAGAGTTCTCTTTCTTCATAGTGGTTAGATAAATTTCAAACTGACTTCAAAACTTTAAATAAAAGTAATCCAAAGTTTCCCTATCAATTTATAAATTTATTATACATCTTATCGGTATATTTTATTGGTTTTTTGAATGATTGGTGGGATTTTAGGTAGTTAAAAAACTGAGAAGAAATATTTGTTTTGTTTTTAGTGCACTAATAAAAAGTCATGAGTATTTTTTTAGGCAGTTTTTAAGATGAAGGATCGTAAACCACTTGAATATTGGCACCGTTACTGTAAATAGCGGTCCCAAAGACTTGAATCATATAACCTGAGCGACTAACAGGGGGATTGGCTTCACAGTAACGGTTTGAGTCTCCTGAGACGGGACATTTAGCGGCGTTACTTTGAATCTTGATATTTTTACTTGAGAAAAACCTTGGATCTCCTCCACCATCTTTAACCAGTTGCCAGCCGTTGACGGATGATTTTGGGATGGAGACATTATTTATCTTTACAGAGATACTTGGCTCATAGGGTTTGGCATTGAGTGGAATATATCCAAAATACTCTGCAGGGGTCGTCGTGGTTGCTCTTAAGCAATCAGGATAAGCCGCGCGTGCGGAACCGTGAAGCTCAACCAGATATCCCGTAAAAGGTTCACCTGGTGTTGGTTCATATCTTGTATTTACAGTTTGAACGATATTATTAAATGTAAATCCATTATCAGTTGGGCCAACCGGTGGTGTAAGCCGTGCTAATTCAGCACCATTTTTAAAAACCTTAATAGCATTGGGATCAATAATGGCCCCGGGCCCTGCTACAGGAGCATAATTATATTTATGAGGAATAAGTGTTGCCTGGATGCTAGCATTAATTCCATCAAAGAGACTGGAGAAACTCGATTGAGAACAGATATTATAACTATCAAAATTATAAAAGCCGCTACTTGTTTCTAAATCACTTCTACTATTTTGATCTGTTAAGACGACAGAGTTGGTATAAGGAGCAGAGTAGATCCGTGAAGAAATTTCTTTATAAACTCGATTTTGTCTCCAGTAGTTTAGCTGGCCACAGCTTTGGGTTGCTGGATCGCTGTAAGCGACAACGGACATAAATCTCATCTGCTGGCTATTAAGAGCAGAAATCCCGGTACAGCTTAATCCCGATGGAGGATTATAATGACCTCTTAAACAAAGTAGCTCATTTAATTTTTCATTAACATAAATTTGTCTATCATAGGCCGAAGGAGGGAAGCCTTGTTCCCATGAATTATCATCTTGGTTAGATATAATGACGACATTTAAATAGGCATTTTGTCTGAAGATTCCATTACTTCTATTTGAGTTGATAAGATTAACCGCTCTGGTAATTCCTGCTTCTTGGTTTCCACCGACTTTCGTAAAGCCTAGTGCACTAGCGGGAATACTTGAAAGAGGAACTTGCATGCCTAGGGCAGAGGCACCTAAACCATTAGGAGTGGCCGCGGCCAATTTTGCCTGAGAGCTTCCCGTAGCTTTTAGGGGAGCAATCATCACATGGTAATCAAACTGATTAGAGATATTTGTTAATAAGTTTGCTAAGGCATTAAGTGTGGTGTTGTCGACAAATAAAGATGATGTCGAGTTATCCCATAAAAAGAGAAAATCGACTTCTGGTTTAATATAGGTGAACTCACTACATTTTGAAACCTCAGAGGTTTCTCGTGACGGGGGAGGGGTGCTTTCAGTATTTTTAATCGAAGAAAACCGCTCATTACCACACGATGCCACTGCTAGCAGTAGAATGAATAGTAAAATTGGGTAAGTTTTAAAAATACGCATAACCTTCCAAATCATGAAAACCCATATGCTTATCGATTGATTTGATAAAAAATTTAAGGATTTAAATACTTTTGAGTAAAAAAATCGGTTTCTCGTATGCTAAGGTATTAAAAATAGGAAAAATTTCTCTCTAGAGTTAAACTAGGAAAATACATAAAATAGTATAAATACATGAAAAAAGAGGAAGGAAGAAGATGGACTCTAGTTGGTATTATGTACAAGGAAGTGAAAGAGTTGGTCCCGTTGATAAGGATAAATTATCACAACTCTTCTCTGCTGGGGAGTTAAATGAAGATAGTTACGTCTGGAAAAAAGGCTTTGATAATTGGAAGTTTTTAAAAGATGTAGAAGAGCTTTCTGATGTGATGAATCCTCCCGAAACCTCAGCTGTTGACGCTGAAGAGGACTTTGAAAAAGAAACTGATCCTTTTATGCAAATTCCTCCACTTTCAAAAAGTTCAAATGACTCCTTTAATTGGGATAATATTTCAGAAGAAGATCCTGTCATTTCGATTAAAATCGGATTAGATCGTGGAGGACACGAAACAGAATATGGCCCATTTACCATCAATCAATTGCGAAAAGCACTAAGTGAAAATCGTATCAACGAAAAGACATTTATTTTTACTCCCGGCTTAGACGATTGGATGTTTTTTGGTGATACACCCATTTATCAAAAGATTACGGGAGGACTACCTCCGACCATTGAAGATCATGATAGAAGAATTAATAAAAGAAGACCTTTTATTGCAAGACTCTTTTTTCACGACAACGAACAGGTTTACGAGGGAATTTGTCGTGATATTTCTGTAGGAGGCTTACAGCTTTTAGTTTCAGATTGTCCGGTTCAGGTGGGCGATGAAGTTAACTTAAATGTTCATCCAGACAACTCGGATTATCACTTTGTTGCTCGGGGGAAAGTTGTGAGAACTCTCGATGGAGAGAGAGGTTTCTCGTTAAGGTTTGAAGATCTCAATGAAGAAGCAGTTAATTCTATTCATCAATATATTCAAAGTAGCGCAGAGTAGTGAAAGAAAAAATTTATAAAAAAGAATTGGGAGATCATTCTTCCTCTCATCTTTTCATTTTTTTTCATGATTTTTGGGACTACCATAAATCCTACCTTTCATTAGGAAATTATATAAATGAAATAACAAAAAATAAGGTGTCCACAACGTTATTTGATGTTCCCGGGTTTGGCTTAAGTGGCGGAACCAGAGGGCATCTCGACGACCTCGATGAATTTTGTCTTGAGATTTCCAATTATATCGACCAGCAACCCAACAAGAAAATTATTCTTGGTGGTTATGGTTTTGGGGCCTTACTTGCTTTAAAAGTTTATTTTAAATTTGGAAATCGCTTTTCAAAAAATGTTGAGGGATTGTTTTTATGTAATCCCTTCTTTTCTTTTAAAGAATATTTTACAAAAGGCTTTAAAGACTCGGCCTATATTCTCAATGGCCCTTTAGGAAAATTAAAAGTTCCCTATACGAATGCAGAAAAACTTTTTACACCTCAGATGAAAGAAGATCCTCTGAATTGTAAAAAAATTAGTTTTCGCCTTTTTGGTCTGGTTAACCTCGATGGCCCCATTGCTCTTAGTTGGGGGAGTCTAGTTGATAAATCAATTATGGTAATGACGGGGGGCGCATCATCGTTCTATTCACTGGAAGATACGCGGAAATTTACTCAATCGATCGACTCTAAGTATAAAACGATTATCGAGTATCAAGATTTAGGACATTGGCTTTTTCAAAGTGAGCAATCTGAGGATATAATGGCTTCTATAGGAAAATGGTTTAAAGAAGTTATAAAATGAAGAAATATTTAGGTTTAGCTCTCATTCTTTTATTATCATCGGCTTGTTCAAATTTATCAAAGAACTTTGTTCGTCACGGTGAATTTGAAATTAGTTCTGGTAAAGCCGGAAATACTCAGTGGGAAGATGACTTAGTTTTTCAGCGCTTTTCTTGGTATAAAGAATTAACTCTCGTCTATGATATTTTGGCCGTTCGGATTGATAAAAATTCACCCTACTATAATTGGTTTTCTCAGGCGGAGAAAGAGGCCATGGCAAGATGTAAAGATAGCTTTGTTGCTGTGACTTATGCTCAGGACGATGAAAAAATAAGTAAGCAAGACATGATAGATCAGTTTAAAGATCAAGCTCACAGTAGGTTCGCTCTGAGAGAGTTTAAAAGAAATTTAAAGATGCACCCAGATTATGAAATGTTGCGACTTCAGCTCTATAAAGTTGATGGGATCTGTCAGGAGAGCTTCGAGAAGAAGGATTTAAGTCTGACTTTTCCAGGATTTAAAGCGCAAACAATAAAAATTTAAAAATATTTTTTAAAAGTCCTAAAAAACATCCCTGTTTTTCGATATTTAAAATGCTCCCGTCGTGGTCGCACCCACTACGTGGGCCAGTTTTAAATATCTTTTCGCTTTAATCGTAGAGATGGCCAATACTTGCCCGTTAGGGTGAGGCCATGGATGGCCGAATATTGGTTATCACAAAACATGAATGTTTTAACATGTTTATGTAATTATTTAGAACTATGAAATATTAAGAAATAATTTACAAAACATATCTCAAATTAGTTATTGATCTTTTTCTCTCCTCTTATAGCAAATAAAAATATTCCATGATCTTTTCAACATAATCAGTAACTTAGAGCTTTTTTGTTATTCAAGAAAAATTCAATAATTTCCGATAAATACTATTAGGAGAGTAGCAATTATGTCTGATGACATCATCAAGCAACGCTTTGGACGTTATTTAATTTTAGATCACCTCGTTGATGGGGGGATGGCAAAAATTTGTCGTGCGCGTTTTCTTGGTGAACAAGCAGATAAAATTGTGGCCATCAAAATGGTTCAGTCTCAGTATTCAGAGAACCCAGCGTTTAAGCAAATGTTTATGGATGAGATTAAACTAACATTCGGTCTTCTCCATCCTAATATTGTTCAAACCTATGACTATGGTTTTTATAAACGCCAGCTTTATGTCGCCATGGAATATTGTGACGGCCGAAATTTAAAACAATATCTCGATCGACTTAGAGAAAATAAATATGTTTTCCCGGTAGAGATTTCAATTTATATTATTTCTCAAGTTTGTCAGGGGCTTCATTACGCTCATACTTATACAAATAAGCTAACAGGGAAGGCCGCAAATATTATTCATCGTGATATTTCTCCGCATAATATTATGCTTACTTATGATGGTGCGATTAAGATCATCGACTTTGGTATTGCAAAGTCTAATACCAACTCTGAATCCACTCAAGCTGGTACCATCAAAGGAAAGCTTAGTTATTTGGCCCCGGAATACTTAGAGGGGTTTGAACTCGATCATCGTTATGATCAGTTTGCTGTTGGTAATACCTTGTGGGAAATGCTTTGTAGTCTTAGACTTTTTAGGGCCCCTAATGATCTGGCCGTTTTAAAGAAGATTCAAGAATGTAATATTCCAGCACCTTCAAGTATTAATCCAAATGTTCCAAAAGAGTTAGATGAAATCGTCATGCGTGCTATGAGTAAAGATCGTAGCAAACGTTTCGAGAATATGGATCAATTTAATAGAGCGTTAATTAAGTTTTTATACGCTAATTATCCTGACTTTAATGCTTCTGACCTTTCTTATTTTGCGAAAGAGCTTTTTAAAGACGAGATTAAAAAAGATCGCGCTAAGCTTTTTGAGTTTGGAAAGATTAATATCACTCCTTTTATTTCAGAGTGGAAAAAAGAGCAAGATGGAGGTAGTTTTACGAGCTCCGATATCATTGTTCCTGGAACTGAAGAGACAAAGAAAATAATTCCAAACAAACCACCTGCTTCTTCTGACTCGAAAAAAGAAGAAATAGGTAAAAAGGATAAAAGTGACTTTTCTGATCATCGTAATGAAAATATTTTCGAGTATGACTCAGAAGCTTCAATCATTAATATTGAAAGGCCAAACGCCAAGCCCGGTAGTGGAGGAGCTCCGTTAGGTGATACTATTGGGGTTAGTCGTAGAGCTGGAGGTCCTCAAAAGAGAAAAAACCTCGGTCTCGATATGGCTGGCAAGAATAATGTTTCATCGGCAAAAAAAGACTTAAAAAGTACAAAAGAAGAAGATAATAAAACAAGAGCAAGAATCAGAAGAGCCTCTAAAACATCGATCACCGGTTTAACGTCTTTAACCGAAAGACAAGGGCGTTTTGTTAAAATGATTGGAGCCTATGGCCTTGCGGTTGGAATGCTTTTTGCTGCTTTTTTTGCATACAAAAACTTGCCTAGTTTACAAGAGAAACTGCTCGGGCGAAAAAGACTTCCAAGCTCGGAGTATGTTGATCCTGATGCTGGCAATGAAAATGAAAAAAATGAGCAGGTTGAAAAAATTGAGAAAAAAGAATTTATCACCATACATTTACCAAACTTTGATAAGTATAAACAGCGACTCTATTTAAATGGTAAAAGTATGTCGGTTGATATTTTAAATCAATTAGAAGTTGAAAAAAGAAAGACCTACGTCTTAAGGATTGAGTCTCCCGGAAAAAAACATTATATAAAAAATATAAAAGACCCGAGTTCAAGAATTTCAATCAAAGTCCCAGATATGATGCCTGAAAATTATGGTTATCTTTATCAGAGTCCAGGTTGCCGTTTAAAAGGTAAGATTTATTTCAAGCTGTTTGGAGAGAGTCGAGCAGAGAATATTCCTCTCAATAACAAGCAATTTGGAATCCCTTTTCCCGTAAATGGTGATGGGAATTCATCAGTCGATGAAGAGGGTAATATTGTTTATGATATCTACTTTCAAAACAGCAGAAAAAATGGTCAAAATGTAAGAACAAAGATTCAATTGAAGCTTAACCCTCAAGAAGATATCGAAAGCCGAATTGATCTTTGTGAGATAATCTAGAAATAAACTTGTTTATCAACTTTTCTTTCGAAGCGAAATTTCTTTTGATTGGTAAGGTCTGTAAACTGTTCGGTAACTTTAAATCCAACTTTTTCAAAGAAAGTCGCAGATTCAACGCCACACTCTAGGGTGACTCTTTGAACAGAGTTTTGATCAAAGACATGGTTAACGAGACTACGGCCGTAGCCGTTTCGAGAATATTTCTTAGCTACGGCAATATAATCAATAAAGCCAGCATTACCATCAAGTCTGTAAGCAATTACACCGGCTACACTATTGCCTGCGAGTTTTGCCATCAGATAATGTTCTTCTTCACTGGTATACTTGGTAATAATTTCATCTACTGTAACTTTTGAGTTTTTGCCAATAGAGGAGCCTAGAATTCTTTTAAAAAGTTCAACTTTTTTTTGACCGAGACTTGAAACTTTATTGTAGGTGATAAACATTATTTACTCTGCTTGAATTTATTATTTTTTCTCATATTAAGTAGTTTTAAAATATCACTAGCTGTTTCTTCTAACGCCTTGTTGGTGACATTAAATACCGGCCATCTCTTATTTTCATCAAAAATTTTATTTGCCCATTCAAGTTCATCGATAACTTTAGAGTCGTCAGCATAATCACCGGTGATTCCTTTTGCTCCGAGGCGATCAAGTCTGTTTTTTCTAATGGCCAAAAGAGCATCGCCATCGATCGTGAGGGCAAATATTTTTCTTTGATCAATCTCAAACAATTCTTTTGGAAGAGGTGTTCCCATAATAATAGGAACATTAACGACTTTTAAGCCGTTAAGTGAAAGATATAAAGAAAGAGGAGTTTTTGAGGTACGAGAAATTCCTACTAAAATAACATCAGCTAGTGAAAGTGATTCGAGATGTCGTCCATCATCATGATTTAAAGTAAACTCCATCGCTTCGACTCTTTTAAAGTAATTATCATTGACCGCGTGAAGTAAACCAGGTGTTGCTTCAGGTTCTTGTTCAAAGTAATTCGAAAATACAGTGAGGGCAGGTCCTAGAATATCAAGACATCGAAGGTGCTTTTTTCTCGAAAGTTCAGCTATATACTCTCTTAATTCACTACTTACAATGGTGTACACAACCAAGTCATGGTGTATGGCCGCTTCAGTGAAAATACTTTCAATTTGTTCTTTTGTTCGAATATTTTTATATCTGGTGAGAAAGATTTCTCTATCTTTGAACTGTGCGGTCACGGCCCTTGTAATTCCGGTTGCCGTTGAGCCTGTTCCATCAGATATAATGACAACTTTCATTTTTTTATTATTTGGACTCATAATTCACCTTAATTCATTTTATTCTAAAAACTGATTCAAGTCGCTAAAGATCTTTTTGCTGTCATTTAGGGGATGATAGGAATACTTTGGGGTAACTTTTTTAAAGAATGTACGTTGGGATTTTGCTAAGCGTCGTGTGGCGATATAGATGCTTTCGATAAGCTGATCTTTGGAAGAGTTTTTTTCATGTAGAAAGTTTAAAACTTGCTTATAACCAATACATTGAAGCGGTTTAAGTTTTTCAGAATAATCTTGAGCAAGAAGCTCATGAACTTCATCTAAAAGACCATCTTTAATCATTTTTTTCGTTCTGTTTTCAATAATCTTCCAATGCTCTTCTTTTTCTATATCGAGGTAGATATGGTGAATGTCCCAATTATGTAAGTTTGTTTTAAAATCATAGGGCCTTGACTCATCAAAGCTCTTTTTTTGATCAGAAATTTTAAGTCTAGTATTGAGATGAAATTCCATTGCTCGGCATAAACGATAATGGTCATTCTTATGAAGATGTTCTAAAGATTCAGGATCATTTTTTTTAAGATAATCTAAAATAACGTCAATTCCTTTTTCTTCATAGAGTAATTCAACTTCTTCACGGTGTTTGCTCTCTTCGTTGTCATCATACATCCCTTTGATAAGTGCTCGTAGATAAAACCCACTTCCACCTACAAGAATGGGAATTTTACTAGAGTGGTGTAATTCGTTGATCTTCTCTTGTGCAATCTTGCAGTAGTCAGAAGCATTAAGATCATCATTGATTGAAGAGATATTAAATAGATGGTGTGGAACAGAGTTGAGTTCTTCGTGTGTGGGCTTTGCTGTTCCGATAGAGAGTTCTTCATAAAAACAAAGCGAATCAAAATTAACAACTTCACACTGACTATATCTTTTTGCAATTTCAATGGAGAGAGAACTTTTTCCTGTTGCCGTAGGGCCACTTACAATGATGATTTTTTTTAAACTAGCCATTGGTGAATCATCTCTTGGGTAATTTCTTTTAATATGGAAGTGGAGACATTATCTTCATGTTCTAATATTTTTAAAAGATGAGTCTTATTTAAAGAACGTTGAGTTTGCTCATCAAGAGTAAGTGAATTTGACAAATAGAGCACGAAAAGTTGTAGAAAAGAATTTGTCCCTAATTCGAGTAACCATTGCGGAACAGCCCTGCATAAGTACTTTTCACTTTGATCGACATTCGAAAAAGTCTCGATATGAAAGCCATTTTCATTTAGTTTTTTTAAAATGACTTTATTTGAAATGTTTATTGGTATTGCGACGAGCAGTGCCTGGGGTTTATTTTCTTTAGTATTTACTTTTTTGGAAAAGAATCGATCGAGAAGTTTGGTAAGATTTAAAATATAGTTTTTTTCATCTCTTTTAAATAAGAGAAAACCATCCCCAAGAAAAAAAAGCTCACCTGAAGAGGGCATGGTCGACATTGCCGCTTGCTCTGGAGAAGAGGTGAAGGTTGGAGAATGAAATTGAGGTCTCGTTAGTTCTGTTGAAGAAGTTTGTTCACTTTCGTTTGAAGAAAAAGTTTCTCGCTCTCTTTTATTTTGCTTAAGACCTGCTCCTACTAATGAATGTATGAGGGGAGGGTTTTGAAATTTAATAAATGTTTTTGAAGGGTGAACATTGACATCAACCTGGTCTTTTGGAGCTTTGATAAAAATACAGTAATGGCCACTATGTCCTGCTCCCCAAATATATTCAAGAGATCTTAAAATAACCTGATGAAGAGATTTATCTTGAAAGTAACGGTTGTTGATAAAAAGGTATTGAAGTTTTCCCTGAGTCCCTTTATTTCCTTCTGTCGAAAAATACCCATGGACATGATAGTTTTCATGCTCAATTTTAAAGTCAATGACTTCATTATTTTTCTTTCGAGAAAATATTTGTTCTACTCTCTCTTTTTCTGTTTTACATGCGGGATAAACTTTTGCCTCTTGATCATCCCATTTCAGGGAGAATGAAATTCTAAAATTTGAAAACAAAAATGAATAAAGAATTTTATTAATAGCATTTTTTTCGGATTGTTTTGAACGTATAAATTTTAATCTTGCTGGTGTATTATAAAAAAGATTTTCAATACTAAGAGTTGTTCCCTCTGGAAGAGCTTGGTTTTCAAAGTATTCAACCTGTTGTCCACCAGCATAAACAATTTTTCCACCGATACCTTCTTTATGACGAGGCTTTGAGAAACAGCTTAGTCTTGAAATGGCAGCAACACTGGCAAGTGCCTCTCCTCGAAATCCAAAAGTGTCCAAATTAAAAAGGTCTTCGTAACGATTAATTTTTGAAGTGGCATGTCTTTTAAAAGCGATGGGGAGTTGATCAAAATCAATACCGATACCATTATCGGAGATTGAAATGAGTTCAAGTCCATTGTCTCTGATTTCGATCTCTATTCGAGTCGATTCGGCATCAATTGAGTTTTCGACGATTTCTTTTATGGCCTGAGAAGGGCGCTCGACAACTTCACCAGCTTTTATCTGATCAATTAGAAAGTTTGGAAGTTGGTGAATAATAGGGTGGTTATCTGGATTTTGGAATGTCAAAACTAGGCCCGATAGAAACTTACCTGGTTTCGACCTCCTTCCTTGGATGCGTAAACTGCTTCGTCAGCACGCTTAAATAAATCTGTTCCTGTTGCGACACCTTGTCTGTAGTCGGCAACTCCAATCGATGCCGTTACGGGTAGTTCCTTGCCTTCGTAAATAAACTGATGAGCCTCTACTAGCTTTCTTAATCTTTCAGCGATTTCAAAAGCATGTTTTAGATTCGTTTTGGGAAGGAGGATGACAAACTCTTCACCACCATAGCGAGCGAAAATATCATTGTCTCTTACCCCGTTTGCTCTGATGACTCCGGCCAATTCTTTTAGAACGAAGTCTCCAGCATCATGGCCAAAGTTATCATTGAGATTCTTGAAATGGTCTAAATCAAAAATAATCAGAGAGAGAGGACTTCCCGTAATTTTTGATTTCTTAACTTCCAAAGTGATGGCGTTATTAAAATAGGTTTTATTATAACAGCCAGTGTGTTGATCAGTATTGGCTTCCATTTGTAGCTTATCGTAAGTAAGTCTTTCTGGATCACCTTTTGGTAAATATTTTAAAGCAATACTTCCAATTTTGATCATATCGCCTTTGTTTAAAACTGCTGAACCATCCAATTTTTTATTATTTAAAAAAGTTCCATTTTTAGAACCCGCATCTTTTACACAGTGACCACCTTCAACTTCGATGATTTTAAAGTGATAGCGAGAGATGCCATTAAATTCGAGAGGGATTTCATTATCAGGGTTTCTTCCTGCAGATATTTCAGGAGCGGCAATATCAAAAATAGTTCCATTGAGATCACCACCAACAACAAGAAGTGCCGCTGGTTTATCAGAAGCTTCATTTTCAGTAGTCGCTAACGCAGCTTTTATGTCAGTTAGGACAATTGTAGAATCATCACCCATATTTTCCTCAGGATTTAAAGGACCACTTGTATTTGGCCACTATGGAATTTTATATCTAGCCCCTTCACATTTCAATATAAGGCAGGGAATTCACTAAGAATTTTTATTAAAATTTTGCTGGAGCCAGTCATGTGCATAGCGTTTACCAGCTTCAACTCCCGGCTGATTTAGTGGGTCAATTTTGAGATAATCACCTATTAAAACAGTAAGGGTTTCTAGATAAAATACCAGCTTAGCAATTTCTTTTTCATTAATTCGATCGATCTTAAACGACAGAAATGGTCGATTCTTTTCAGTAAGGGCCTCTTTGGTCCCTTCGAGCTCAGCTTTTAATAAAGTCGCGAGACTAAAAGGAGAGAGCTTTGAAAGAGCTTTTTGGTCGAAATTATTTTCCAATTTAAAGTCATGGTTAAAGCTTTCTACTTCAATGATCAGGATTATCTTATCGCGAGGTCCTTCCATGAATAATTGGACTTGAGAATGTTGATCAGTTGCACCATAAGAGGCAATTGGGGTTAAGCCCGTTTCTACGATTTTATTGTTAAGGTCGAGCTGCTTCCCAAGACTCTCGGCCCAAAGTTGGACAAACCAGTCTGATAGCTGTCTAAGTTTTGAAGAGTAGGGCATGATCACCGTTTGGTTGATGCCTTTTTCAAAAGCTTTTTCTAAGTAAAAGCAGCTTTGAAAAAGAGAGTTCTCTGCACTCTCAAAAATTACTTTTTTAGCTTGTTTATATCCATCAAAAAGTTCATTTAAATTTAACCCGCCAAAAAGTGCTGGCAGTAAACCAACAGAAGTTAAAACACTATAACGACCACCAATATTTTCAGGAATATCAAGACATTCAACTTTAAACAATTGGGCCAACTCTCTTAGGTCACCTTTTACTGGATCTGTTGCAAAAACAAAGTATTGATTAATATCTTCTTTCTTTACTCCATGATCAAAAAGCCATTGGCAGATAATTGAAAAGTTGGCCATGGTTTCGGCCGTAGAACCTGACTTTGAAACAATGTAAAAGAGAGAACTCTCTGGTTTTAAGTCTTTCAGTTGTTCAAAAAGTCTATCGGGGTCAATATTATTAACAAAAGTAAATTGAGTGTCCGATTTCTTTAAGGACGAAATCAGCATTTCGGGGCCGAGAGCACTTCCACCAATTCCAACTTGGATAAACTGAGTCTTATGAGAAAACTTCTTATGGATTTCATGACAATCAGTAATGGCACTTTCGATGACATTTTCCATTTTTAGAAAACCATAGTTTGGATTTTCGTAACAAGAGTTGAGTGCGTTCTTTTTTTCTTCGAAAAAAGAGGCGATGGGGCTTTGGTAGATTCGTTCTACACCTTTAAAAATGACTTCCATGATGAACCTATGATTGAAATTGTTTTTTTAATTCTCTCGCTATAACGACTTTTTGAATTTGATTTGTTCCTTCGACGATTTGAAAAACTTTTGCATCTCTCATCAAACGCTCTACAGGATATTCACTAGTGTAGCCAACACCACCAAGAACCTGTACAGCATCAGTTGTAACTTTCATCGCCATATCAGTACATTTTAATTTACAAGTCGATGCAAGCAACTTACCGCAACCTCCAGCATCATGCATCTTACTAGCTTTTTCAACTAGTAAAGCAGAGCTTTCAATTTCTGCCGCCATATCAGCTAACATAAATTGTAGACCTTGGAATTCAAAAAGAGCTTGGTTAAATTGTTCTCTTCCAAGAGCATACGTAACAGCTTCTTTAAGCGCTCTTCTTGCTAACCCCAGAGCACAAGCCCCAATGGTAATTCTTCCAGCATTGAGAGCTTTCATGGCGAGCTTAAAACCTTCTCCTTCATTTCCTAGAAGATGGTTGTGAGGAATTTTACAGTTTTCAAAATATACTTCACGAGTTGGAGAAGTTCTCCACCCCATTTTTCTTTCTTTCTTCCCAAATTTGAGACCATCAGTTCCGTCTTTAACGATAAAAGCGCTAACACCTGAGGTTCCTTCTCCACCTGTTCTCGCCATAACGAGATAAGTAGAAGCCACACCTGCAGAGGTGATCCACATTTTATTTCCATTTAAAATATAACCATCATCAACCTTTTTGGCCGTAGTTTTTAAACTTCCAGCATCACTACCAGAGCTAGACTCACTTAAACAAAAAGCTGCGATCTCTTCTCCTGAAGTGAGGGCAGGTAAAAATGTTTTTCGCTGCCAATCTGTGGCGAATTCATTGATGATAGATTGAACCATAGTCGAGACAGAAAGAGTGACGGCGTAAGGAGCAGAAGATTTTGATATTTCTTCGAGAACGATACAAAGATCTTCGTAACCTAAGTCAGCTCCTCCCACATCCTCTGGCAGGGGAATTCCAGCAAGGCCTAGTTCCCCAAGACCTCGATAAATTTCCATTCTGAAAGTTTCTTCGCGATCATCCTCTTCCAAGAAGGGTTCAATTTTTTCAGCATTAAATTTATTGATTTGTTCGACTAATTCTTTTTGTAGTTCATTCATTGTTTAAATTTTCCTAACAAATTTTTAGCGATAATGAGAACCATGACCTCGTTTGTACCGGCTCCGATTTCATTGAGTTTATTATCCCTCATCAGTCTTTCCACAGGGAACTCTCGACTATAACCATAGCCACCATGAACTTGTATGGCATCTAACGCCACCTCTGTTGCCATTTGAGGAATTCCAAGTTTTGCTATGGCCGCATGGATACTATCTCTCTCTCCTTGGTCGTATTGATAAGCAATATTATAGAGAGTGTTTCTCATCATGGAGGTCTTTGTGGCCATCTCTGCAATCATTCGTTGGATCATTTGAAATTGACCGATGGCCTTTCCAAACTGCTTTCTCTCTCCCGCATATTTTACGGAATGATCGAGACAAGCTTGGGCGACCCCAAGAGAGATTCCTGCAATCGTAATTCTTTCAATATCGAGGTTGGCCATCATATGGGAAACAGAACTTCCTTCTTCTCCTACACGATGTTCGGCGGCCACATTTACGTCTTCAAAAATAAGTTCACCCGTTGGTGAAGAGCGCATACCCATTTTGTGAATGGGGTTACCTGTTGTGAAATGATTTTTTTCTTTTTCTAAAATAAATGTAGAAAGATTTTTCTTCTCTTTTCCCGTTCTGGCATAGACATAGGCGATGTCAGCATAAGCTGCGTTCGTAATCCACATCTTGGTACCATTTAATATATAGTCGTCACCGTTTTGTTTTGCTTGAGTCTGCATACCAATAGCGTCGGATCCATACTCTGGTTCTGACATTCCCATGCAACCAATATGTTCACCAGAAATCAGTTTAGGGAGATATTTTTGTTTCTGCTCAACGCTTGCGTTATTTTGAATATTATTAACGGCCAAGATGGAGTGGGCAAGATAACTTAGCGTAAGGCCAGGACAGGCTTTTCCAAATTCTTCCATAACGATGGTCGCGGCCACACAGCCCATACCGGCACCACCATATTCGGGGTCAGCAGTAATACCAAGAATTCCCAGCTCCCCCATTTTTTTAAAAGCTGCAAGGTTGAATGATTCTTCTGTGTCATGTTTTTCGGCAAAGGGTGCGATTTCTTTTTCTGCAAAGTCTCGGCACAATCTTTGAAGTTCTTTCTCTTCATCGCTGAAATACCACATGGATAATCCTTTAAGTACGCTTTGATATTTATTAGCGGCAGACTATATCAATATTTGTCTGTATTGGGTACTATTGTCTTTAATATAGGATTCCGCTGGACAAGATTTTTGCAGCATGACTAAAATAAAGTAAGATTTCTTTTTGAGGTATGATTGAAGGCAAATCCCGCCATAACCCCTGATTCTGACTTAGTTTTTCCCGGTGAAAACTGGTTCTACTATTGGAAAACATCCGCATCATTGTGGAAAGATAAAATTGGGCAAGTTCCTGCTTATGAAAAAATTATTATTCCGATTAACTGGAGTTTTCATTCGGAAACGGGTGATGATTATGACTTTGGAACTTTAAGACCTGAAACCGATATTTTTCGCTTAGTGTCTCAGGTCAATGAGCACAATAGAACGCCTGTTCTTTTATTACCGCTAACGCCAGCACCTTTTCTTCCCAATGGAGGAGTACCTTCCTTCTTAGCGAGAATTCCTTCTGTTGATGAAGAAAAAATGCCCATATGGGCCCTCGGTGCCAGTGGCGAAATCAATAAAATGTTTAGCTTTTTTGATCAAAGAATCTTCAAAGGCTTTTCTCGTTTTACTAAAGAGCTTGGTCAATATCTCTCCGCAAAGGGAGTGAACTGTGATGTTTGGGGGATTGATTGTGGAAGTTTGAATTCGGGAAGTTTTAGAAGCTTTTTTTATGATCGCTCAGAGGCTTATACTTCTGCTTTTCAAAATTTTTTGCATGCTAATGAAGAGTCTGCCGATCTTACTGAGTTTCAAAATCATCATGATTTTTATCAAACCATCTGGACTCTCTATAATGACTGTGCCAGTAAAAATCTTTCTGCTAATTGGGAAGGCATGTTTAAGGTTAGTTTTCTTGGCGGAGGTCAGGTTGATAATTTTGATCGCGTTTGTGAAGTCGATAGCAAATCACATTATAGCTTCGACATCATGGAGTGTGTAACTTTTGATGTGCTTTCTTCTTCTACTTTAATTAAACCTTCGCGCAAGTCCGGTATTGTTCAAACAATGCTGGAAGATCTTGTAACGAAGTCCATGTTAGAGCAAAAATTAAGTAAAGAAATTTATGAAGATGATGGAGCTGGTTTCTTTTACCCCCTTCGATTTTTTGAAGTCTACGATATCGATGATCTTATTTACCCTGAGTCCATAATGTGGGCCGATCTCGGTCTTTGGGACTTTTTGCAACACAAGTTTAATTGGTGCTTTGCAGACAAAGGAAATGAAGAATACGTTTTCAACGAAAGTCTAGATTATGAAAACACGATCTTCTTTTTCCATGGAATGGGAATGACCAAAAAGTTATTTAATAATGTTTTAAGAACTTTTATGGCCGGGGGGAAAATTATTTTTAATCGCTCGGGACTAGAGGCGACTTTACTAAAAAGATTAGAAACATTTTTTTTAGAAAACTCCCTCAATGTAGAAAAAATAAAGTCACAATGTACTGTTCACAATGTCGTTCTTGGTGAAGGTCGTCTTGTTGTTATCGATGGGGATGAACTGGCGGATTGTACTGTTGAAGATATGTCGAAGTTTTGGCAAAAACTGATATCTACTTTTGTGGTAAAACATTTACCCGTTAATTATATCGAAGGACTTCATTGTAATTGGCGTTCAAGACCATCTGATTATAAAGAACTTGAATACGAAGAAATTAGAAGACTGAGTATTTATAATCCAACTAACTACAAAAAGAAGTTACGACTGGATTTAAAAACAGGGTTTAATTTATTAAAAATCTTAGACGATAAAAATGTAAAATTTAATACCACTCATAATCTCGTCGAAGTTGAATTCTTACCCGAGGGGAAAGTCTCAATGGATTTTGGAGTGTATTCATGAAGTCAATTTTATGGATAGTCCACACTGAAAGCACTCCTTCTCTCCATGGAGACGTGGGGCATCTGATTACTGTTTGTTGCAGCAACAAGTTTCAAGTAGACCTTGATCTTAAGCTTGAGCTATTTCGAGAGAAGTTTAGCCGTGACCCCAACCTGCTCGACCGGGGAAGAGTTGGGGTTTTCAACAACTTAGAAGAACTCAGACTTTATAGTTTTGAATTGGCCGAAAGATTGGGGGTGGATCAGCTCAATATTCATGCTGCGCCAGGTCTTAATGCTATTCTTTCAGAAGTTAATGATATCTCTGAATTTAAAGAAAAAATGAATCAGGGTGGTGAAATCATACCGATTGAGAGCTCAAAGCAGTCTGGTCTTTGGGGTCGGATTTTCAACTAGAATTCCTTAATAGAACGTGTTATTACCCATTTTGCAATGTATTAATTTTTTAATGGGAGACTGATTATGTTGAAAGGCATTTTGTTAGCAGTTACTTTAATAATGGCCGGACAGGCTTTTTCTTATGTTGGACCTCATCATAATGTTCAAAACTATGTAGGGACTTTTCCAGCTCAAACAGAAGTTTATATGGATAGAACTTACGGAAACGTAATTGTTCATAACTGGAATTACAACCCGATCGTTTGTAATGGAAAAGTGGTTGGTCTTACAAGTTCTGGAATTAAAGCGTTTTCTTACGCTAGAGGGCTTGTTCTTTATCCAGGTCAGTACGCCAATCTTTACGTTTACACCAATAACTACAATCCCTTTGTAAGAGTTGTTCCCCGTATTCGTTGTCGTTTCTTTCACTGGTAAGAATGAATATTGATGAGCTCACTTTATGGTCTAACCTTAGCGCAAATGAGGTCCTCTCTTAAAGAGGCCGGGCTCGCTCCATATGCTAGTGACCAAGTATACGATTGGATCTACCGCAAGTTAGAAACCAATCCAGATAACTGGAGTAATGTTTCTAATAAGGTAAAAAACTTTCTCACAGAAAACTTTTCGCTCGAACTTCCAAAGATTGTCTGGAAGGGAGAGTCGAGAGATGGAACATTAAAATTTCTTTTACAGTTATATGATGGCCAGACGGTTGAGACGGTTGTGATACCTGCCGTTTCAAATCGTCTCACTCAGTGCCTTTCGACTCAAGTAGGCTGTGCAATTGGTTGTACCTTTTGCCATACAGGAACGATGGGACTTAAGCGGCATATGTCTGACGGTGAAATTGTTGGGCAGTTGATTGTGGTGGCCCAATTTCTTAAAGAGCGTGAGCAAAAACTCACAAATATTGTCTATATGGGACAAGGGGAACCTCTCCATAATTATGAGCCTGTGAAAAGAGCAACTAAAGTCTTTATGGAAGATAAAGGTCTCAACCTCTCTCAGAGAAAAATTACATTATCGACTTCAGGGTTAGTTCCTCAAATTGAAAAGCTATTCGACTTTCCACCTGTCAATATCGCTATTTCGCTTCACGCTGCTCACGATAATATTCGCTCTGAGCTTATGCCCATTAATAAGGCTTATGATCTGAAAAGATTATTTGAGGCCATCAAAAAAATTCCCCTCAAGGCCAGAAGAAGAATTACTTACGAATATATTCTAATAAAAGATCTCAATGATGGTGAGGATGATATTAAAGGACTGATGAATTTATTAGATAAAGATAAATCGAAAGTTAATCTCATTCCCTTTAATGAATATCCCGAATCAAAATTTAAAAAGCCTAGTGAAGAAAAAATCAAATGGTTTCAAAAGAGCTTATTAGATAATGGCTATACTTGTACTGTAAGAATCACCAAGGGTGATGATATCCTGGCGGCTTGTGGACAACTGAAAAGTAAACTCGATACAGCTACTTCTTAATTATTCTGAATAAGGCCAAGGTTCTGGAGCCGGATCAACGACTTCTTTTTTAGCTTTCACTTCATCTTTGTCAGAAGAAGGATTTCTTATTTGCTTTAAGTCAGAGTTTTCAGAACTTAAACTGCGTACTCGATAATTATTCTCTTGAAACTGATCAAATTGTTGACCACCCGTGGCAGTATCATCGACCACAGGAGATTTCGCCTGAATTTGAGAAACGACAAAATATAGACTAATGGCAAGAATGATTGCTTTCATTACTCCTCCTATAATTCTTTATCGGTGTAAACTACACGGTTCTTTAAAGTTGCTCGTTAGCGGAGTTTTTTAGTCCGGTATTTGAAAAGACGTTTACGTAGAATCAATATTTTGGGACTATATATGTTGAATTATGCTGTCTTGGATTAGGGGAGTTTCGAGTGAAAGGTTCTAACCGTTCTATCTTGGGTATTTTAATGTTGGTTTTCATCTTCTTTTTAATATTGATGATATTTGCATCATATACCATGAAGTCGATTAGAGATGGTGAGAAGTTTGGCCTTGATCGTTCAGGACTTGGAAAAGATGCTATTGGTGTCATTGAAGTTAATGGCGTGATCATGGAATCTAAAGTTGTTGTCGAGTTATTACATAGAGCTGAAAAAGAGAAATCAGTTAAGGCCATCATTGTAAGAATTAATTCACCCGGTGGTGCCGTTGGGCCAAGTCAAGAGATCTATCAAGAAATGGCAAGAATTGATAACGAGTATGATCAAAGTAAGGGAGAAAAAGGTAAACCTGTTTACGCTTCCTTTGGAACTGTTGCGGCCAGTGGTGGCTATTATATCGCAAGTGCTGCGAGAAAGATTTTTAGTAACCCGGGAACTCTAACGGGATCGATTGGGGTTATTATGAAATTTGTTAACCTGTCACGATTATTTGAATGGGCAAAAGTTAAGCAAAACAATATTACAGCTGGTCGGTATAAAGATATTGGAGATCCAGGAAGAGAGATGACTCAAGAGGAGCGAGATATTCTGGAGAGTGTGATCGGTGGTGTCCATCAACAGTTTATGGACGATATTATGAAAAAGAGAAAAGACAGAGTTAAAAAAGATATTAACGAGCTTGCTCAAGGACAAATATTTTCTGGCAAGCAAGCCTTTGACTACGGCCTTGTCGATGAGCTCGCAGGACTTTGGGATGCGGGTAGATCGATTCACAAAGAATTAAAATTAGAAGGTGAACTCAACCTCAAATTTATTAAGAAAAAGAAGCCTTCTGGAATTTGGAAAATATTAGAAGATATGGAAGAAGTTTCAAGTAATGTTCTAGGTCTTATTAAACAACAAAAAGCTGAAGGACATGGCTCTTTCTATTATCAACTAAACTAAGGGACGCTTTTTGCAATTAGATCAATATTGGTTTCAAGAGCATCTACTGGCCATTATCGCTGTCGTGATAACGTTGGTTTTGATTTATCACTACCTTATAGAAAGAGACACTGGTGTAAAGCTTTCAAAGAGATATCGTAATTCTATTTTTGAAGCCCAATCAAAAGTATTTTTAAATGCAACTCAATACCTTATTTCTGGAAACCGAGACTTGGCCATTAAGGAATTTCTTAATGCTGTAGATATAAACCGTGAAACCATCGAAACCTATTTTGCACTTGGTGGACTTTTTAGAAGTAATGGTGAAATTGAAAAGGCGATCAGTATTCATCGAAGTCTTATCGCAAGAGAAAATATCACGGAATCTGATCGACTTCGTTCTCTAAAAGAGTTGGCCATCGATTTTGATAAGGGTGGTTTTGTTGAAAAAGCCATTGAGACTTATAAAGACGTATTAAAAATCAACCGTGATGAGTATGAAGTTATTCAATCTCTGTGTCGAATCTTTGAAGATATAGAAGATTGGGATCAGGCTTATAACTATAGAATTATGCTTTCAAAAGTTGGACATGAGAATCAAGCAGAGACCATCTCTCATATTCTCGTTCAAAAAGCTAAGAACTATTTTGAAAAGGGTGATTTTGTAAAATGTCATGAGGATTTAGAAGATGCCTTTCGTTTTGCACCAAGTGTATCAGCTAAAATCTTAAGGTTGCGGTTATTTTTAACCTCTGGTGATATCGAAAAATCAAAAGATCTTCTAGTTGAGCTTTTGAAAGAACACCCCATGTACGTTTCTTTTATTTTTGAATCTCTTCATGAGAACTTCAAAGGAGATGGACAAGTAAAGAAAGAGTATAATACCAGGTTAGAGATTTTGAATAATTTCTTTCTTGGGTTAAAAGATACAGAGCTTTTGATCTTACCTTCATTCATTTTGACTAAAGTACGACTTCTTAAGCAAAGAGGTGAAGTCGATAAAGCTTATAATTTGATTAAGGAATTTTTAAGTAAGAATGAACGTCCAAGTGAAGCCGTTGTCATTGAGTATATAAAGTTATTAATCGAGTTGAAGCGCAGTGATGAGGCCATCGAAAGGATGGATAAATTACTCGATCATATGCACCAGTCGTTAACAAAACACTTTTGTAGTAACTGTGGTTATAACTCTGATGAAATTTTTTGGCGTTGTCCTCAGTGTTATGAGTGGGAAACAATTAAATTTAGATGGAAGGTATAATTAAGTATTTACTCATCTTCACCATTCTTTTTTCTCCGAATCTTTCTGCAAAGAAAAAATACAGAAATGTTGCTTTTATTGGTTATTATAAAAACTTATTTGGACATATTCATAAAAACCCTTCTCGGTACTCACAATCTTTATCAACAATAGGATGTAATCACCCCATAAAAGTTTTAGGTAAAAAGGGAAACCCAACAATGAAAAGTGGATTCTACCACGTCAATGTGGGGCCCTATAAAGGTTATCTCAAAAAAGGAGATATCTCTAAAAAGAGAAATAAGTGTTATCAAAATAAATACCCACGTTTTTTTGATTACGTAAACCCAAGCCTCACTGAAATGTATTATTGGGGGAAACTCTACGACCTCTATAATCAAGGAAAATCAAAAATTAAATGAAAGTCATAACAATTGTTATTTTATTTTTAACGATGAATCTTTCAGCTAATGAAAAAAAAGATGTCGTTAATTTTGATAATATCCGCCAAGTCTTAAAAAATGATGGTCTCTTACAAATCGAAAATGAGAAAAAAGAGAGTGAGCAAAAACAAGTTACTGAAAGTGAAAGTAAAACTAAAAAGTATTATAATTTTCCCGCTGAAGAAGATTTTTGGAGTTTCTTCTCGGAGTATTGGCTTGTTAAAAATGCCACTGTTTTAAAATGGGATTTTCGAAAGCCTGACTATGGTGTCGTAAAAGCCTTTACTATTTTACTTGAGACATTAGGACTTTATGAGAAGAAAATTAAAGTTCTGTATATTAACACTCCCAATGTCACTCACTATGCATTACCTAGTAACGCGAATGAGTATATCTTTGTTGTATCTCTTCCTTTTATTAGAACCATGGATTTGAGTAAGTTAGAAATCTCTCTCATGCTTTTAGAAGACCTTTTAAGAGTTGATGAAAAGCTTTTCCTACAAAATATTGATTATACTGAAATTAAAAATATGTTTGGAAAAAACTTTCATGGGAAAACCTTGGATCCAAAGCTTTTAGACGACTTGTTAAAGAAGTTTGATTTACAAATTTATGATAAGGGTTTTACTTTTAAGCAACAGTTTTCAATTACAAAGAAAATGGATGGCCTTTTAAAGTCAGATCAAAAATTATGGAATTCTTATTTTAGGCTTTTGAAAAAGATTGATGAGCTGGTCAAAACAAATGTCATGTATCAAAAGCATCTTAAAGTCTATCCCTCTCCGGAAATGCAACTCAATTGGTTAAGTCCACCAAGAGATAATAAGCTCAGATGAACTGGCTAAGCTCTCTTTATACAAAAAGACTTCTGTATTTGTTTTCTTATATTTTTATAAGTTGTCTCTTCTACGTCATCTTTATTTCTGGAATAGCTTTTTTTCACTTTCTTATCGATCACTCGATGATGGATATAGAAGCATGGGTTTTTGATAAGAGCTGGACAATATTTTTAATGATTAAAATTCTGACTCTCTTTTGTTTGTATCAATTTATTTCGGTTAAACTTCCTGCGGGGGTAGGTTTTTTCAATGTTCTTAAAAATAATAAAAGAATTAAGACTCAAGACATCGTGGGAGTTCTAACTCTGCTCTTTTTAACACTTGTTATTGTTAAACCAGAGTTCGAAGATGGCCGAATCATCCTTATCTCAAAAGTTCTTATTGCTTTTTTTAGTTCTTTTTTTCTATTTTCTTTGGATTCTGTACTTGTTTATTTTTTAGAAAGAATTTTTCCCCATTCAGACTTTGAAAAGTCGACCTCACTTGTAATCTATAGTCTTTTATTTGGTGCTCTCAATTATTTTCAGTTTGGTAGTGAGCTAGATTATCTGCCTTTTATTCTGATTGTTCATTTTTTTAATTTTTATTTTGTCCTCGTAAAGAAATCAATTAAGAGTTTAATCTTTTTCAATTTATGTCTGACTGCTCCAGCAGTTGCTATTTTGGGACTAGATCCAGTGTGGGAGAGTGGCTTTTCAATACTTGAGCCACAAGTGCGGTTAAACTGGGTTAATATGACGGTTTTAATAGCAATTGTGATTAGCTATTGGAAATGGAAGGCCCGAAGTAAATTAGACCTATCTCGTTCATCAAATTAAACAGTTCGTTAAATTTCACATTATCTTCAAAAGGATTTAAAATTTATTAGCCTATAAAAACTCATGGAGGATATGTTGGGACAAAGTGAAATGGATATCTTGGCGATTATTCTAGAATCGGGTCCGGTTGTTAAAGCAGTTTTATTAATTTTAATTTTTGCTTCAATCGCTTCTTGGGCCATCGTCTTTTATAAAAAAAATCATTTTAGAGTTTTACAAACAAATGATGAGAACTTTATGGCCTTGTTTGAGCAATGTTCTGATCTAACAGAAGTTAAAGAGAAAATGGGAAGCTTGCCATACTCACCATTTAAATCAATGTTTGAATATGGATTTGATGAAGTGACACGCATTGGGCAAGAGGCATCTGTTTCAAATATGTCCAATCGTGAGTATATGCAAAAGTTTGGATTCCATTTTGTTGAAAGGGCCATTAAAAAAGGTGTTGTTGAAGCAAGGACAATTGTCTCAAAACAACTTTCCACATTAGCAAGTATTAGTTCCGTCTCTCCATTTATTGGTCTTTTTGGAACAGTCTGGGGAATCATCAACTCTTTTACAGGTCTTGCTTCTGGAGGAGGAACCCTAGATGCTGTAGCTCCTGGTATTGCTGAGGCCTTGGTCGCCACAGCGGTCGGTCTCGCTGCCGCTATCCCTGCAACTTGGTTTTATAATCAATTTCAAAACTCTGGGGATGAGCTTGATGCTCGAATGGAGTCATTTGAACAAGAGTTGTTAAATAATTTTGAAAGGACTCTGTAGTTATGGGAATGAATACATCTAAAAAAGGTCGTATTAGTGATATTAATGTGACCCCCCTCGTAGATGTGATGCTTGTTCTTCTGATTATCTTCATGGTGACAGCGCCACTTATGCTCAATGGCATTCAAATGAATTTGCCAAAGACTCAAGAAGTGAGTCCGTTGAACTTAACCACAAGTCAAATTGTTCTTAGTATTACTCTCTCTGGAGAGCTTTTTGTGGGGAAAGATAAAGTTTTAAAAACAGAATTGATCGAAGAAATAAAGAGTTTACAAAAAAAGAATAGAACAGAAACCGTTTATTTGAGGGCCGATTTCAAGCTAGATTATGGCAAAGTTGCTTCGATCATGTCCTTTTTAAAACATAACGGCATTTCAAATATTGCTTTGGTGACAGAGATTGAAAAAAAGAAATCATGAAGCTTGAAAACCACCCTTTTAAGTCATTGAACTATTATTATAAAGGCTCGACTTTTGCTCACGTCTTACTCTTTGGTGCCTTTGTGGCGATGGGATTCTTTTTTAAAAATCAGATGGATAAAGTGAGAGATTATAACCTCAAGCTCGTACAGTCGTCAGTCAAAGTTGATGTCGTGGCCATGCCAGAGATGTCTGTCCAAGAACTCAAAAGTTTACAAGGACAAATGGGGGCGGCCCAACAAGAGAGTACTGAAACCACGAGAGTTATTGAAGAGAAAAAAGAAGAAATTACAGAAGATAGCTATAAAGTTGAAAAGAAAAAAAGTAGTTTCCAAGATATGCTTAAGCAGTATTCAAAAAAAGTTGATAACAAAATTGCTAAGGCAAAAAAAATTGATGAGAGTAAATATAAGGCAAAAGACAATTTTAATACATCAAAGCTAAAGAACTTAGTTCTTGCGGGAAATAAATTATCTAAGGGTGAGAGTCTCGTCGGAGGTAAGTCTGTTACGGAGACCACAGAATTTGAAAAATACGCTTCGGTCTTGCCGGATTTGGTGAGAGAAAACTGGAGTATCCCCAGTTATTTAGCTGAGCAAGAACTACAATGTCGAATAAGAATCTTTATAAACAATTCAGGAAGACTGACCAAAGCGTCGATTCACGAGTCCAGTGGTAATCAAGAGTATGATTTAAGGGCACTCGAAGCCGTTAAAAAAACAAGTTTTCCTATTCCTCCTAAAAAAATAAGTAAGGCCATTCGTGATGGCTCTATTCTTTTAGGTTTTCCCTTATAGTCGGAGCTAGTATGAAGTTATTAGGTATTTTCTTTTCACTCCTTATTTCACTTTCTCTATTTGCCCAAAGCGACTTATCAATTGTTGCTGTCGGAGATGCCAATATTGCGAAAGACAAAATTGTTTTTAAGTATTCGGCCAATGGGGCAGCAGGGTCAGATGCATCGTCTTTAAGAAGTATTCAGCAGATTATAGAAAATGATTTCTCATACTATTCAGATAAATTTGAAATTGGAAGAACTGGTAATGGCCGTTATCAAGTAAGTATCACTTTTGTGAAAACAGCATCCATGACGTTTCAGACGAGAGTCGATATTAAAGATAGTCTCAATCCAAGCAATATTATTCCTAGTGAAACATTAAATATTACGACATTGAAAGCTAAGTTAAGAACAAGTGCTCACGAAGTTGCGGACAAGGTTTATTCGTCGATTACCAGAAAGAAATCTATTTTTCTTTCCAAAATTATTTTTGTCTCAGATAGGGGAAGTACCAAAAGAAGACCGATCAAAGAACTTTATCAGATGGACTTTGACGGGGGAAATATATTTCAACTGACAAGACATAGAGGAACCGTGATCTCCCCTGCGATTTCCTACAGCGGTAAAAAGGTTTTATATAGTCTTATTACCGGTGGAAAAACTAAAAGGAATGTAAACCTTTACGTCTATGACTTGGCCACAGGTAAAAGCTCTCTCATCTCTAAAAGAGGAGGGATAAATTCGGGTGCTGTCTTTATGCCTGGAGATAGAGAGATTCTTCTTACGTTAAGTCATAAGGGAAATGCTGAAATCTATGCGATGAATTTATCTTCAAAAAGCTTAAGGCAGGTGACAAAGCATTACACTCCCGATGTTGATCCTAGTATTAATTTTACTGGCGATAAGATGGCCTTTTTATCGGCAAGGCCTGGTAAGCCAATGATTTATATTGCAGATCCTAGGGGAACGGAAAGATCAGTAAAGAGAGTTAGTTTTGTTGGTCAGTTTAATGCCACTCCAAGGTTTTCTCCCGATGGGAGAGAGATCGCTTTTTCTTCATGGTTAGATAATCGTTTTGATATTTTTCGAATTGATCACGATGGCGGAAATTTAGTCAGGTTAACCAAGGATTTCGGATCAAATGAAGACCCTACCTATTCAAATGATGGACAGTTTATTGCTTTTAGCTCACAAAGAGTGATTTCACGCTCAAAGGCCGTTCAAAATATATACATAATGACGAGGGAAGGGCGTATTTTGAAGTCGATCACCAACAATTTCGGAAACTGTATAACTCCTAGATGGTCTAAGTAACCGATTCTTATAACATATTGCATAAAAAATAAACAACAGAGTATTTTAGTCTTGTAAAAATTTCTGACGCGGTGTATTATTGGCTTAGAAATATTTGTATGTGTCGATCTTAGCAATAATCAGGAGAGCACGAATGTTAGACAGCCAAGCACTTAACCCATCGAAATTAGAAGACTTATCTTCTTTCCTACTTTCTACATTAGATGAAAAGGTATTTTTTCCTAAATTGGGAGAATTCTTTTTAGGTGAATTTAATGTTGACCAAGTTTTGATCAAGTTTGTGAGAGAGGACGACTCTTGTCAGGCCATCGCTTTAAACGGTGAGTATATCAAAAATGGAAAAATTGAAGAGAAAGGAGCTGGAGCCGCCGGTCATGTTGTGAGAACCAGAAGACCTTATTTTTCAAACTCTGTAGAAAGTGACCCTCTTTTTAGTGAAAGTGTTAAAAACGGAGTGAGAGCAGAGCTTGTTATTCCTGTGACTCAAGAAGGTATCGTGATGGCGACGATGCATTTTCGTCAAATTAAATCTGAAGATAACTTCTCTAGAGAAGACGTTAATAAAATTAATGAGGTTCTTAAGGCCCTTCAAGCGCCGCTCGTTAATATGAAGATGTATTTATCAGCGAAGCTTTTAAATGAATCATTATTAAAACAAATTGAATTAAAAGAAAAAGAAACAACGACATCAAATGTTGCCCAGACAGCTTATTACTCTCAAGTTAGTGATAAACCAATGGTTGCAAACTCTCAAATTATGAAAGATGTCCTCGGTGTTGCTGGCAAGGTATGTCAGTCACATGTAAGTGTGATGATAACAGGTTCTAAAGGTGTTGGTAAAGCAACTCTCGCTCAAAAAATTCACTGTCGTGGTATTAGAAAAGAGGGACCATTTTTTAGTATCGATTGCTCTAGTATGTCTGAAGAACAATTAGAAAGAGAGCTATTTGGTGAAGAAAATATCAATTCTCTCGATACGTCTGTGAAGATTGGACTTCTTGAAAAAGCGAACGGTGGGACACTTTTAATCGAAGAGATCGATCGTTTATCTCCTTCTGCTCAAGTGAAGTTAAGTGCTTTTTTAAATGAGAAATTAGCATTTAGAGTTAATGGATCAGTTCCTTATAAAAGTAATGTGAGAATTATTTCAACCACGGCAAAGAACTTAGATGAAGTTGTAAGCCAAGGTGAATATAGAGATGAATTATACTTATCGCTCACAACGGTAAAGTTAAACTTCCCTGATTTAAAAGATAGAAAAGATGATATTGAAGAATTGGCGACACATTTTTTAAATCTAGATAAAGATTTAAATCAGCAGAAAACTCTCTCTCCTGGAGCAATTGAAGCTCTTAAGTCATACAGCTGGCCTGGAAACGTTAGAGAGTTACATAATGTTGTTGAGAGGGCCTATATTCTTTCTGATGGAATGGTTGTTGAAAAAAGTCATCTTTCAGAGCACCTTTTAAATGAAAAAGTTGCAGAGGAAAAAGAAGAAGAAACAAATAACATTATCAATTTTACAAATATGACTCTCGATGAATTAGAGAAGCATCATATCTGTAACACGCTAGAGCATCTTGGTGGTAACAAGACAAAAACAGCTAAGTCTCTAGGGATTACTGTTAAAACACTTTATAACAAGCTGCATAGCTACGGTGTTATCGCAGAAAAAAATCAATAAAACGGTGCAGTAACAGGATTTTCTCTAAAGAAAATCCTGTTTAATTTTAAATGAACATCACGAGTATATTTACGAATGACTTACCATGTAATAAGATATGTCTTTAAGTTAAGGAGAGGAAATGACCAATACATCTAAAGAAGCAGCAACAAAAACAGAAAAGTTAAGTCCAATGAAGAGTTTCAAAAGTTCTGCTGACTTGGAAAATTGCTATCGTTTTATTCACGAAAATAATATGAGAAGAGAAGCTCTTCTTGTTTTTAAACATGTGATTGATAAGTGTCCTCAACTTTCAAAGTCAAAATCTCGTAGTTCTAAAACTAAATTACAATAAGACTTTTTCAACATGGATGTTGGTTACAAAACTGCGACAGTATACGATCCTCTTTATGGTTTTATTCACTTAACACCAGTCGAAAGAGAAATTATTTTCAGCCCATTTTATCAGAGACTTCGTTGGATTAAACAACTGGGGTTTTCTAGTTATGTTTTTCCAGGAGCAGAGCATTCCCGTTACGGTCACTCGATTGGAGTGATGGAGAATGGGCATCGAATTATTCAATCTTGTGGTCGCGCCGTCACCGACGAACAGTTAATGGATCCCAGTGACCTGACGCCAGAGAAAAAATACCACCAGCAAATCCGCCTCGGTGCTTTGATGCACGACCTTGGAACATTTTGTTTCTCTCATACCACTGAGGGAGCATATATTGATTTTGGTGAGACAAAAAAGAAAAGTAAAAACTCCGTTTTAAAAGATGACCATGAAAATCTGGGATCTTTTATTATTAAAAATACAGATTATCCGGGAGGAGTTACTTATATTTTAAAAAAATATGGATATGATCCACAGATTATCTCTGACCTCGTAAAAGGAACGGATCCTTCTATTATGGCCAATCAGATTCTTCATTCCGAAATCGATTGTGATCGAATGGATTATCTCCTACGTGATGCCCATTATACAGGGCTTAAGTATGGCTCTTATGATCGTGATTATCTTCTTCATCACTTTAAGCCAAGAAGAGTTGGTAACCATGATATTCTCACTATTAAACAAAACGCTCTCAACTGTATTGAAGATTTTTTAATGTCTCGCTTTGCTTGGTACTCTCAAGTTGTTCGTTCTCCACGAGGTGCTAAGTATGATGCCATTGCAGAACATATATGTTTTTTCTTATTAGAGAAGAATTTAATTTATCGTTATAGCGATTTACTTGAAATGATCACAAATGAGCCCGAGCGTTTTTGGGGCTTTAATGATAGTTATTTTATCAACCTCGTTCACACTCAGTATATGAATGGTGGCTTTGATAAATACCCCAAGATCAAAAATATGGCCCAGACCCTGATATTTGCTGGAGATGCTAGGCATATTCAAACTAATGAGTTGCAAAAAATCCTTCTTAATAAAGATGATGAAGTTTCTAACCAAAAACTATTCAAAAAAATTGAGAAGAAGGTTGAAGAAATAGAAGCTTTCTTGAAAGAAAAAGGAAGCTCTGAAGACTGGATTATCTCTGATCTTCCGAAAAAAGAAATCAGCTTTGTTAAATCACCTAAGAGCATCATCGAAAATAAAACCGAAGAAAATATTTTACTAGAAAGAGACCCCGTCAAGATTAGCTGTGACGATGGTAGTGTGAAGTTACTCGCAGAACTCGATAATTCCATTATCTCTCGGTTAAATAATACCAATAATTATATCCCCAATGTTTTTGTTTCACTTGGAGCTTATAAACTCTTAGTGGACTCTGGTATGATTCATGATCTTTCAAAAAATGGAAGTGACGCTAGTTTGTAGAGCTTAGTGAAATGATGCTCTTAAATGGATATGTTTCATTTTTGAAACTGAAACTATTTTTGATAATCCTATAAAAACGTCCCTGTTTTTAGACATTTAAAATGCTCCCGTCGTGGTCGCACCCACTTCGTGGGCAAGTTTTAAATACCTCTTATTTTTTTGAATTAGGAGATGACCAATACTTGCCCGAAGGGTCGGGACAAGGATGTCCCGATATTGGTTATCGCAAAACATGGAAGTTTTAATTCTTTTGTAAGTATTTGGAACTTTATAAATGATACGAGTTTACGTTGAATACTTATCTCGAATTAAAGGGATTAGTTTAAGAGCTTATTTCGCCCATTTTTAGAGTCGCTTGAAACGCCATTTTATCAGTATTTAAATAATCTAAGTTGCTATAATTATAGAGATTCCTCTTCTTTTTCCTCCTTGAAATTCATTAACCAACCGATAATGTAAAGTATTAAAATGTCGGGGGACGTATGCGCTATTTGAACGTAGTTTTTAGTCTATCTTTTTTATTCTCAGCTTCAGCTGATCCACTTCCTAAGTATCCATCTCGAAATATGAATACTGTCGTTATTCAAAAAAATGATGATGGAATTTTGGAACCAACCAGTAATCATCTTCCTATCTTGGATATGACTCGAGATGGAAGGATCGGTATTAAAAGATCTGATGGTTACCGAACCTATATAGAGGGTTCAGCAAGAGGAGGAGCTCCTCTTTATTTATTAAAGCCTGAAAAAGTAAAGGCGCATTTTAAGCATCCCCAAAATGAACTGATGGGTGGTGGATTGATGGATGAAGAAGGCTTTCGTTATCGACCCGGACGTCATATCAGTTTGGCCAATAGAAAAAAAGTAACGGCAACTATCGATTCAAATAATGTGATGTTAAGTCCTCACCGAACCATTGTATGTGAAAAATTCGAAGAGCGAGAAAATCCTTATGTTTGTGACGGGAATAAAGATTGTTATAAGGTTACTCTGGTAACTCGTTTTCAAAAAGATTTAAGTACTAAAATCGCTGATGTAAATTATAAAAAAATTAGATTAGCGGCAATCGATGCCACCATTAAAGTATCAAATCCTAAGACGGCTAGTGCACGAATTTCATCCGTTACTTTTGATCAGTCGAGTTTTAAAGTTGGTCCGGTTTTAACTTTTCCAAAGTTAGCAGAGCCCGTTATTGCTGGAGATAATCGTTTACTGGTGACTCGTGTTCATCGAGGAAAAAGATTTACTCTCGGTGGAAGTAGAGATGGGGTGACGAAAGTTTTTAATGCCAAAGAAAATGATATTAATATCGTCTATTCTGTTTATTCTGAAGATGAAGCTCAATGTGACGTCACTAAATGGAATAACTTCAAGCCTATCTCATATGCTTATGCTGATACATATAATAATATGAAAGATCGTTATAAATTTGCTCGTTATCCATTAAGAGATTCTCTTGGTCAAATTGTCGAGCCGGGAAGAGAGTTAGGTGGAAGTTATCCTTGGATGGATAAAGATGCCGTCAATTTATTTTATACGGCCTTTGGAGCTGATCATTTTTATAATTTCGTAAGTGGAAACGTCGTTTCACCATTTCAAGAAAAAGATGATGGAGACTATGTCTCTCCCTATGACTTTAGTTATAAAGGTTTTAGAGCTTTTGCAGCTGAAGCTAATCTTTATGAAGTAAGAGGTTCCGAAACCGTTGGTATTACTATGGCCGGCTTTTGGACTCATGGTAAAAGTGTTTTACTCGATGGGCAGTTAAATAATACAGACTATGCTTTTACTATTGCCGATAGAGTTCGAGCTGATGGAACAAGAGTAAAGGTTAATCGAAAACTTGAACTTTATAGTGCGACTCCTGCTGGAAAAGCCTATGAAGACGTTGGTGCGATGAGAGAACTTGGTGATACACCTTTAATTATTAGAGAGTATCACAAAGACTTAACTCCTAATTCAACATTTATGGGATCGGTTGAAAATAGACTTAATTATCATAAAGGCATGAAACCTGTGACTCCTCGAGATGTGGTCTGGCTTTTTGGTTCAACTCGTTACACTGAAGAAGTGGCCTTTGATGATTATATGAATCCTTTTATGGTTATCAATGCAGAGATGACAGCGCCAGTTGGTTATGAACTTGGGCATCGTATGAAACATTACGATGGATTTGAAAGATCTGTTGCTCAAAGTAATGACTTTTCTGGCTTTCCGCAAGTTCCTCTTTCTACTCCTGCTTTAATTCAAAACGCATCGACGGCACCACCAGAGTTTTTAACGCCACCTCATTATGGAAAACTTCATGGGAATGCGAGAATTGAGCCCATCGCTAAAGGTGGTATTCATGGGAAAGGTCTTTGGTTAGATTCAAACTCTGGAGTGACTTTCTCCATTCCAAGTCAGACGAGCACCGCCGTCGATGCTAAGTTTGATATCACAACAAATAAAAATTGGTATATGAGTCTCTTTTTAGATGCTCGAGATAAAACCAGTGCAAGTGATCTTCGTAATCTTGTTTCTTGGAACAGCCAGAGTATTGCTCTTAGGAAGGTGAAAGATGGGCCTTATCTCTTTGATCGTCTCGTTTTTCGAGAGGGAACAAAAGTTATTGGTTATTTTCACCTTCCAGATGGTCTAAAAATTAAAAATAAAAGATGGCGTAATATTGGTGTGAGTTTCAATGGTAATTCTGGACCTTATATTTATATTGATGGAATGTATGCTGGTGCAGCAAGACCTTCAAAAGCTGAATATAAAACAAGACTTGCTCAAATTTTCTCTCTCGATAGTGGAAGCCAAATTGTCGTTGGTCAAAGAAGTGGGATTTCTACTGCTGGGGTTAATGGTTGGATTGATGATTTTAAATTAATCGCAAGAAACCCTACACTTGAAGAGCGTTGTAATTACTCTCGTGGTACTCTTGCTCAAATTGATCCCGCTCAGAATTCCTATTGGTTAGGTGTTGCAAACTCTTATCCCATGGGAACTCATAGAACAATTTCAAAAATTATCGGAAAACCTGAATCTTCACCTGATAAATATGTTTGCTTCACCAGATATTACGGGGGAGCTAAGGTGGGAGATGAGCTTAACTCTGATTATCATGCAAATTTAAAAAATATGCCTACTGGCTTTGTCTCGGTGAGAGAAGATGTTTTAAAGATTAAAAATAAACTAGTTTATAACCAACCAAGACCAAGCTTTACCAAAAATCATTTTTGTTTATCTTGTCATGTTAGTGATGATCTTAATCCTAATAACGAGCTCAACCTAACGGCCCTTGAGCGCCATGGTCACTTAGCTATGCAACATGATACGCGTAGACAGCCGATGCAATCAGCGAGCGTTCTAAGAGGGGTGATTCCGGCAAATTATTTTGGAAAAGGAAAACCTGCAAGGGCGATTACTTCAAACACAGAAAGCTTTGTAGATCAATGGCTTCATCCTGTTATAAATAATTTAAATGTTTCGTGGAATAAGGGAACGACTCATACGTATTCATTTGATATTCGTTATCTTGACGAGGAAAACGATGTTAAAACGATTGCTCCTTGTGTGCACTCTGGAATTTTAAAGACTAAAAATTCTCTTGTTTTCAATGGTGCTTGTTATAATGGAAAAAAGCCCAACTTAAATAGTGAGACGAAGATAAGAATCTGTAGCGCCAAAGATAACTCATGGCGAGACAAGAGTAAGGTCAACTGTACACCTTATCTTCCTCTCTCATTAAGAAAAGGGAATCAGATGATTCTTAACCTAAAGCATAAATAGCTGTAAAAACAGCCTTTAGATACCCGAGTTTGGTGCTTGGGTATCATTTCATTTATTCACAGTAGCTTTACTGATTTGCTCAATTAGCGCTAAAATAGTGTAAGAATCTTGGGGCCCAGGAAGGGGTAAGCTCCCCAGATCTAAGGAACAGGATCGTGCAGCAGATGTATTCGAATAATAAAATTAGAACCAAAAGATCAATGACAGGAAATGGACTTGCTAAGCCACCGCTTTTTAGCTTGGAAAATATTTCTGTAACTTATGGCCGTATTAAAGCGTTATCTGAAATCAACCTCAAGATATCAAAAGGCGAGATGATTTTTCTCACTGGTCCATCGGGCTCGGGAAAAACAACCCTCTTAAAATTATTAACCAAAGATATTAAACAAACATCGGGAAAACTTTCTTTTCATGGCCCGGATAAACTTTTTGTTGCTCCGGTTTATCAGGATTTAAAACTTCTAGAAAATCAAACTGTCGAAGAAAATTTATGGTGTGCCTATGATAAAAAGATTTATGGAACAAAAAAGTATTTCGCGAGTGAAGTAAAAGAGCTTACACATCTTTTGGCCATGCAAAATAGAATGGATTTAAAAGTAAGCCTTGCCAACGGGGGCTTAAGGCATAAAACAGCTTTTTTGAGAGCTCTTTTAACAAGGCCCGATGTTCTTATCGCCGATGAATTAACGGCGTCACTTGACTATGATAATGCTAGAAAGATGTATGATATTTTAAATCTTTTAAATGTAAAAAGAGGTCTTACAGTCATTTGGGCCACCCATAATAGAGATCTTATAAATAAGTTTTCAGGTAAAATCATTCATCTCGATAACGGTCGTATTATTCATTCGGGTCAGTCATGTTTTATGTAGAGCATATAATTAATATTCTAAAAAGAACGATTTTTTTAAGCTTAGCTTTTATGATCACCACAATGTTCTTATTTAATTACCTCGCGTTTAGAACTGATATTGAAAGTAAGATCAATCATTTTGTTGCGAGTAAGATTGCTAAGCCGCATTTTTTTGGCTTGATCGATAATAAAGTAAATGTTCAAGCGGTAAGAAGAAAATTAGTTGGGCTACCTGGAATAGCAGGAGTTTCAACTGTTGATGATACAAAGATTAAAGCTAAAGTTTCATCGATTATTTCAGGCTTAGATGAAAGCCTAAGTTACGATGATATGAAATTAAGCTATTCCGGTTTAAAAATTATTTTTGATCCCGAGATAAGAAATAAAGGACAAACTCTTCTTAGAAATTATCTCGTTCGTCTTGTGGGGGAAGATAATGTTATTTTGGGTCCCGTTCTCTCTTCAAATCGTCAGGATTCCACCACTTCAAAGTGGATTAGAGGCTGGGGATACCTCTTTGTCTTAGTGAGTCTTTCTGTTTTTTGGTTGATGCTCACGTCTCAATTTGTTTATCGAGTATTCTTTGAGTCTAAAGTGATCGAAAAATTTAAGAGGACAAATTACGTGGCCGAGAAAAGTTGCTTGATTCTCGTTTGTTCATTATCTCTGATAATTGTTCTTCCTCAACTTATGATTAAAGGTACAGTTGATCTCATCTCTTTAGGAGTTTTCGCTCTTAGTATGTTTTTGATGACGATTCTTTTTAATACAAAAAAATGGATTTAAAAAAAACATTTCTTATTTCGTTGATTGTTTTGTCTTCTCTTGTTTGGGGAAGACCTGCTCCCTTTAAGAAAATCACTGAATTTCAATCAGAGCTTAAGACTTTAGAAAAAGATATCAATAAACTCGATCACACTCTTGGAAAGAAAAATAAAAGATATATTGAACTAATTGAAAAAAGAAAGTTCTTAGAATTGAAAACGAGAGAGTTAAACCTAGAGATTCTTGAGCGTGCAAGGTTTTTAAAAAATGAAATTAAAGGTATCAAGAAGTTACTCGCTAAGAACTTGATTCAAAGTTTGAATGAAAAAGAAGATTCTGCTGATATGCTGGCGAGAATTGTATTAAGAAAGCATTTAAAAAAGAAACTTTCAAATTATCAGCAAAACCTAGACTCTGTTGAGGATCTGCAAAAAAAGACAAAATTTTTAGAAGAAAAAATTGAAGAGTATTATGGTATCGAAACCAGTTTGCTGGCCCTTATTGAAGAGCTAGAACGAAAAAAACTAGAAGAATTAACAGACTATAGAGAAAAAAGAAGAAAATTCAAACAACTCAACAAAAAGTTTAAAAAGTTAAAATCAAATAAAAGAAAAATTACTAAGACGAAATCATTTCTCAATATTAAAGATTTTATTTTTCCTGTGGAAAACTATTCAAAGGTTAAGAAACACAGAAAAGGGATTAATATTAGTCTAAAAGGTATTAAACCGATTAAGGCAACAAGAGATGGTAAAGTCATCTATATAGGTGATTTATCCACATTTGGGCATGTCTTAATGTTAGATCATGGTAACGAAACCAGATCTGTAATCTTCGGTCCCTTTACGACTAAAGTGGCCAAAGGTGACAAGGTTAAGAAAGGCCAAATCATTGGCCAGACTCCTAGGAATGGTACAAAATTAAACGTAATAAATTTTGGAATATGGTATAAAAATAAGGCCCAAGATACAGCAAAGCTTTTTGCAAAACGAATCTAGGCTTTTTCAGGAAAAATCATGAAACTAAAACCGATTATATTAATTGTTCTCTTGGCTGTTGGTCTTCCTTTTGCCCACGCTAAAAAAGAAATTGCCGATAAATCACGATTTGAAAAACTAGAACTTTTTAACAAAGTTATTTACCTTATTGAGAATCAATATTACAGACAAGTCGATGAAGGAAAACTTATACAAGGAGCGATTAAGGGAATGATGAATACTCTCGATCCCCATTCTGCTTATCTCGATCCTGACCTCTATCAAAGAATTCAAGAAGACACGAAAGGTGAGTTTGCGGGGCTTGGAATCGAAGTTACTCAGAAAGATGGCATTATTGTGATCACAACGCCAATTGAAGACACGCCTGCCGATAAAGCGGGATTAATGCCCGGAGATAAGATTGTTGAGATTGAGGGAGAAAATGCTATTGGCTTACCGTTAGAAGAAGCCACTCAGAAAATGAAAGGAAAAGCCGGTACTAAGGTCACCATTGGAATTGCCAGAGATGGAGTCGATGGAGTTAAGCAATACACCTTAACGAGAAAAGTGATTAAAGTCTCGGCCGTTAAAAGTAAATTATTAAAAAGCCATTATGCCTATATTCGCTTAACACAATTTCAAGAGAAAGGATCAAAGCAAATTGTAAAGGCCATTAAAAATCTGAGAAAAAGTGCGAGAAATAAAAATCTAAAAGGTATTGTTCTCGACCTTAGGTATAATCCTGGTGGTCTCCTACAGGAAGCTGTTAATGTATCTTCAATCTTTTTAAAAGATGGAATTGTCGTTTCAACGGAGTATCGAGATCCAAAACATAAAGAAATTCATTACGTTAAAAAAATAGGTCACAAAGAACTCGATATTCCCGTCGTTGTCCTCATCAATGGAGCATCGGCATCCGCTTCAGAAATTGTTGCGGGGGCTTTACAGGATTCAAGCCGTGCCATCATTATGGGAACACCTTCTTTTGGTAAAGGTTCTGTTCAATCCGTGATTAATATCGATAAAGATAAAGGTGTGAAGTTGACCGTTGCCCAGTATATGACTCCTTCTGGAAAAAAGATTCAGGCCATTGGAATCAAACCAGATATTTTTGTTGATGAATATGAACAAGAGTGGACCGATGACAATAAAAAGTTAAAGCAGTTTATGCGTGAAAAAGATTTAGCAAATCACTTAACGGCAACTATTGAAACAGAAGAAGAAAAGAAACTTAGAGAAAAAGAAGAGAAAGAAGAACGACGTTTAAGAGCCGAAGAATTAAAAAGACAGCGTAATGCTAGAAAAAATAAAAATAAAAAGAAAAGTTTCAAGCCAGACTCTGATTACCAAGTCTATCAAGCAGTCAATTACTTAGAGGCCCTACCTCGGATTAAAAATATCATTAATTAAGTGAAAGCTGCTAGTGTTACTGAGACAATTTATTTAATTAAAAGCAGCCTTGAAGGCCAGTTTCGAAATCTCGTGATTGAAGGGGAGATCACGAACCTTTCACGAAGTAATACAGGTCATATCTATTTTTCATTGAGAGATAGTGAGAGCATGATAAATTGTGCTCTTTTTAAAATGGATGCCTTTCGCAATCAATTCGCCAAAATGATGAAAAATGGCGATCAGGTTAAAGTGATCGGTGGGCTTGGTGTTTATGGAAAAAGAGGGACATTTCAAGTCATTGTAAAGCATATCACAAAGGTGGGTGCTGGTGACTTAAAAGAGCAATTTGAAAAACTGAAGAAAAACCTAGCAGCTCAAGGACTATTTGATTTAGACCAAAAGAAGGCCATCCCCCAGTACCCTAAAAGAGTGGCGGTGATCACCTCACCAGATGGTGCTGCCTTTCAAGACTTTATTAATATTTTTGATCGAAGAAGTGTATGGATGGATATTTTATTAGTTCCAGCACTTGTTCAAGGTGATACTGCACCTAAATCTCTTCGTAATGCTCTTTATAATATTATTGATTTTCAACTAAACCATGCGACTGAGGAGCAAAAGGTCGATGTGATCGTGATGACAAGAGGAGGAGGGAGCTTAGAAGACTTATGGGCCTTTAATGATGAGGCCCTTGCTTGGGAGATTTTTAATTGTCCGATTCCTTTAATCAGTGCTGTTGGCCATGAAGTTGATTTTAGTATTAGTGATATGGTTGCAGATTTAAGAGCAGAAACTCCATCGGCAGCAGCAGAGTTACTGACTGCTCCTCAGAAAAAAATTAAAGAGTCTCTCCGTCATTTAAAATCAAGTCTCGCCAATTTTGGCAGTGAACTTGTTTATCAAAATCGAGAAAAGCTACAAACCTTAGGTCCGTATCAAAATTTAACGATCATTCAAAATAAAATTGCTCACTATCAAAGAACTTTGTCTCAAATGGATCTTATTAATAGGCCTTATGAATATACCGGTTATCACGATAAAGTGATGAGATTAGAAGAGATGTTAAACAGTATTAAAAATATTTTGCCGCAGAGAGTAGTAGAGCTGAAATATAAATTAGATAAGCAAAACGAGCTTCTTAAGGCCATAAACCCTAAAAATGTCTTAAATCGAGGATATGCCTTTTTAGAAGATGATGATCACAAAGTGATTAGTGACATGGCATCCTTTAAAATGCTTGCAAGTAAAGATAAAATTTATGCGCACTTCAAAGATGGAATTGGGGAGATGAAAAAATTATGATGAGGTTGTTAATAATTCTATTGTTATTATCTTCTTGCGCAACAAAAGATAAAGCTGCAAAAAATAAATCTGCAATTAAAGAAAAAAGTAAAGTTGTTGTTTATGAGCCAGCTCTTGCCGTCACGATTATGCCTGGTGAGACCCGTTCAATTGTTTATAGACTTCCACTAAGTAAGCTGGAAGGGAAATTATTTTGTGATGGGAAAGATACACCTTTTAATATAATTGAAAATAGATTGCGAGCATTTATCTCTGAAACATATTTCAGTAAGTTTAAGCCTTATCAATGTGTTTGGAAATCAGGTCAAGCTAAGATTGAAGTGGCCAAGATCACCGTTGTAAAAAAAGATTTTCCTAAAGAAAGATTAACGGTTAACAAAAGACGAGTCTTCTTAAATAAGAAAGATCAAAAAAGAGTCAATAAAGAAAGAGAGTTTAAAAAGAAGATATATGCAGCGGGAAGTACTTATCCACTTTTTGATGAAGCATTTGAACTTCCGATTGATTCAATTGAAACGAGTATCTATGGTTCACAACGAATCTATAATAAGAAAAAAAGAAGTCAGCATCTTGGAACGGACTTCAGGGCCGCCGTTGGGACGCCTATTAGAGCGGCCAATTCGGGAAAAATTATAGCCTCTCGAGACCTCTTTTATACAGGAGGAACTATTATCATTGATCATGGTTTAGAAATTTTCACAATTTATGCTCACCTTTCAGAATTAATGGTCAACGAAGGCGACCGTGTTTTAAAAGGCCAAGTTATAGGTCTAGCAGGAGCGACAGGTCGAGTGACAGGGCCACATTTGCACTGGGGTGTGAAGGTAAATGAGATGGCCGTAGAGGGTCATTCTCTTATCTCAGCAAGCCGTGAATTTGTTGATAAAAAATGATGGAACAATTAATTAAACATACCAATGAAATGTTTCCCTATGTAAGGCCTTATTGTTCTACGCTTTATTCAAGCGATGACCTAAAAGAGTTTGAAATTAATTTTACTCCCATTGATATTTCAGGATTACCTCAAAATGAGGGAGTTGTTTATTTTTATCATGGGGAGGAAGAGACAGAGATTAAGAAAATTGAAAAAGACAATCCTCATTGTTTTTTCTCTCCTTTAAATAATAATAATTATATTGAGTTTTTAACGACTGCTAATAAACTTACAAGAAACAAAAAAAACCTAGATTTGCTTCAGCAAAACCTTGAAGAATTATTAAAAAATGAAAAAAAGCTGACTCACCTTTTAAAAAGAGAAAATATTGAAAAAATTAATCAGAAAATTATTTCTCAATACCTCGAGTCCGATCCCTCTGTGTTCTATGCTGTCGATACGGAAGAATTAATATCTAATATAAAAAAAGTTTTTGGGAAAAAGATAAAGAGTTTACAACTTCAAGAGCTTGAAGATCTCGATGAAGTGAATGAACTTCATTTTCCCCTTTTTGTTGGAAAGAAAATATTTGTTCTAAATCTTGAACTTAAAAAAATAGATGAATATGAAGAAATTTTCCTTAAGTCGATGATTTATTATTGGATCAATCGTTTTCTTCTTTTAACCAGAGAATGTGATAAAGGCAGTAGTGGAAATACGCTATGGGAGAAAATTTTCTCCACGATTCCTCTTCCTATGGCGCTTATTTCAGATAGTGGTGAAATTCTGCTTCATAATAAGCAGTTTGTCGATTTACATCTTCTTCCTTCAGAATGTTTAAACATGAAAACAGGTGAGAAGGTACAATTAGAGAATATCTCTTATTTTTTAGATCGGTTTAATTTAAATGATAAAGTTTTTGATAGAGAGGATCATGTCTCTCTTTATTTCTTTCGTGCCATAAGTAATGACTCAGAAAGTTTAGATTCTGGTCGTATCCAAAAAATTTCGTCAAAAGAACTTGGCATTATCTCAAGTTCTATCGCCCATGAGTTAAACAACCCTCTTGGGGGAGTCATGGCGGCCATATCACTTCTCGAATTAGACACGTGGAGTGAAGAAAATAGGCAACATCTTGCGGATATGAAAGAAAGTGCGAAACGTTGTCGAGACTTAATTGAAATCTTTTTAGGTTTTTCAAAAGGTTCAAAAAATGCCTCGAAGACTTGTTCGCTAGAAGAGGCCATTAAGCAATCGTTGAATATGCTTCGCTTTAGAATGATTGAATCGAATCTTCGGTTTGAACTAACTTATGAAATTGAAGAAAGCCTTGATCTCGATGTAAATTTCTCAACTTCGACAATGTTGTTTTATCTTATTTTCGGAGAGGTTCTCACGGCCGTTCATCATGGTATGCTGATTGCCCCTCGCTCCAATAAGTTAATCAAGGCTAAGTATCAAGAGACCTCGTCTTCTGCTGCGATTTTATTTGAAGATTCCATTTCATATCAAAAAGATCTCTTGGAATCTAAACTCCTACGTTATTTGATAGATACCGAAAACCTAAATGTCGAAATCACAGAAAACGCTATTGTCATTACAGAGTGGAAACTTACGTGAGTCATATGCAAACTTTTTTATATGTTTTTGTTGGAGGCGGACTAGGAGCTTCTTTTCGCTTCTTATCGACTTTATTAGTTGTGAATCAAAACTTAAAAGCATGGGTTGGAACTTTACTTGTTAACTTAATTGGTTGTTTTTTTATTTTCTTGGGGATGAAGTTTAAGTTTTTTGAAAATGAAATGAATAATGTTCTTTTAAAAGTAGGACTTCTTGGAGGATTAACAACATTTTCCACTTTTTCGCTAGAAGTTGTTAATAGCTTTAAAACAGGAAATATAAAAGAAGGGCTCTTAATTTTATTTTTAAATATAGTTTTTGGGATAGCGATAGGTATTGGCATTTTTCGCTAAAAAGTCTTCTATACTCTTATAAAATTCACTCGCATTCCCTTGGGGAAGAGATTTCTTAAAGATAAGTGAGTTCTTCGAATTCATCTCTTTTTGATTGATAAGATAATTATGCAAGAAATCTTTAAAGAGTGGGTGGTAATGCCCTTCTTTTAGTTTATCGTTTGAAATTCTTGAGGACTTCGAATTGATAAACTGCAAGAGCTTCTTTTGATGGCCAGGGTAGCGAAAGATTAATTGGTTTTTTAAGTTGAGAGATTTTACAGGAAAGATAATAAGCTGCTCTGGAACCAAATGAGGTGAAATAATAAAATCACCAAAATCTTTACTTAGCGGAGACATAAAACTTGTGTCTTCGTCTTGGTGCTTCTGCCGTTTTACATTTGGTAGGTGGTTTTTCCACATAAAATTGATGATTTCAACTCTGGCAGAAGACTCCATCTTTGAAAAGAGTCCATTGAAATGGACCATTGATTCTACAAAAGAGCCAAAGAGCTTTAATGTTACAGTTTCCCATGAACATTGATTAATTTTCTTTAAAATAAAGTCTTTTTCATCTTTAAAGTTTTCACAAGGAAGAGCAAATTGAATTACGCCATTTTCACCCTTAATTGTCGCAAGAAATGGAGTATTAATTTTTTCTAAGTACTGCTCAATTCGATCGAGATCGGTTTCTTTTGATTTAAAATGAATACGATCAAGCTCATAACGATTTCTTGGGTAATAAAGATGGTTAATCTTTTGAATATCTTTATCGATAAAAATATGAAGATATCTTATCAAGAGCTCTGCCGCGGCATAGGCATCATCGAGGGCACGGTGTGCTTTATGGTGTTTGATTGAAAATATCTTACTCATATAATTAAGATTGGTATTGAGTAAGTTTGGAATAAGGTATTTCGTCATTAGATTAGTACAGATACTTCGATTGGTCAGCTCAGGTTTTTTAAGCCTTCTTAATACGGAGTTGAAAAAGGGAACATCAAAAGAAGTATTATGGGCAACTAAAATAGAGTCACCCATGAACTCAAGTATTTCATCAATGACATCTTCAATCAAGGGTGCGGTTGCAACATCGTCTTCACTAATATTAGTTAGTTTTTGGATAAACTCAGGTATTTTGATCCCAGGTTGAATCAGAAAGTCTTTCTCTGCAACAATCTCCAAATTCTCTATTTTTACTAAACCTATTTCGATAATTTTATCGTTACGGTGATTACCGCCAGTGGTTTCAAGATCAAAAGCACAGTAACTAATGTTCTTAATTTGTTCAGAGGGAGATAAATGATTATTTTCGTTTTCTTGTGTCACCGAACATTCGCTCGAGTTAAAGGTTTCTATTGTCTTAGTTTACTCTGATTAAAATTATATTGGAAGGTGAAAAATATTTTCCTTAATTTTTCACCTTCCTTTTTTTCTTTTTTATGGATTGCTAAAGACAACTCCCAGTTGCTCTCTCGATAAAGCGAGGGAGTGAGAGCTCTTAACAGTAATCTTGCCTATAAATGGTTGATT
>JAUHVL010000002.1 GCA_030425045.1 bacterium | reverse complement strand
AGTCCCGCTAACCCATCTCTTGCCATAAAAACACTAAAATTCGTTAAAACGGCCGCATCTTTTATTTGGTAGAGAAAGCCTGGATTTAGGGGGCCAAAATAATCTTTAATATGAGGATCTAAAATACGATTATATTTAATATCAAAATAATCTTCATTATTCCAAAGGGCCTTTTTAAAAAACATACCCGTATCCGAATCGTTTTTTAAGCCTTTGATAAAATGACTATGAATATTTTCCAAAAGAGAGCTCATGTCTGCTCCCAGTAACAGCGATATAACTGACGGTAAAGTTTTGAATACTCACCTTTTCCATTACTAAAAGGTGCTCTTGGCATAAGGGCAAATTGTCCTATGACTTCGTCGAGAGTTGAGTTCCACCCTGTAAATAAACTTTCACGACTTAAAACTTCACTTTTAATTTTTTCACTAATAGCAGAAACAGATAATTCTCGGTACGCCTGCTGAGAGATTTTTTGGCGATCAACTCCTTTTGAGAGATTTTGCTCCATCTTAAAAAGAGTCTTACATAATTGAGTAAGGTCAGGCTTAAGTGATTGCTCATCAATTTTGATAAGTTCTACGTACTCTGGAGCAATCGTTTTGAAATTGGAATACCCACCCCAATCACTTAATAAGCATGTTAATCCACAAGCGAGAGCTTCCGCCACGGCCATACCATAATCTTCATCGTTATAGGTACTCATGGAAATAAAGCAGTCGGATTGTAAGTAAAGATTTCTTAGCTGGTCTCTTTCAAGAGGGCCAATATATTCAATATCGTCTTTAACATGAGTTGTATTGATCAGTTGATGATACTGATGGGCAAACGTTCCCGGTAATATTTCTTTTCCCAGATAAGGAATGCCTAAATTATCACTTAGTCCTACTATTTTTAGTTTCGCTGCTGAGTTGAAATTTTGTTTAAAATTGATAAAACCTTCTATCAATTCAAGCACATTTTTTTGGTGATTCAGTCTTCCCGCATAAATAAAGTTCACGAGATTTTTTTCATGAGTCTCACTTTCAAAAGAAAAAAACTCTTCTTCAAGAGGAAACGCCAAGACATCAACTCGACACTCGTCTTTGATAAAGTTTTTGACGAGTTTTGCTTGCTTATGAGAAGCGGCAATAAATTTTAAATTCGACTTTTCACCAACGCTGCGCCATTTTTCAAGTTGAAGCATAAAATCGCCAAAAAGATGCACGATAATTTCTAAATCATGATCTAGTTTTGCAATGATAGGTCCTGGGCAGGGAAAGTGGTCGACAAAAATGATCCTTTTAATTTGCTTTTCATTTATTTCTTGGACACATTGTTCAATAAAATAGGGATCGAGTTCATTCGGTAAATTCTTTAGAGATAGTGATGAAAGGTTTTTCTGATAAGCCTCGACGAGGTTTTTGGTGATACTTTGACAGCTAACCCAATCAGAAGGATTTTCTCTGGTAAAAAGATAAGATTTGACTGAGTCCATAATGCATCACTAAAGAGGATTTTCTATTGATAGGATTTCAGTAACGCCTCAACCTTGTCAACTTTACTGGGGTTTTTCAGCGCTTCTTTCAGGGCAGAACGGAGTTTTTCTTTTTTAATGGTCTCATCTTTAAGTTGACGCAGTTGCCCTAACGACCATTCATTAAAATGATGATCGAGATAAAAGAGCTCTTCTTTTTCCAAAAATTTCAAGGCGATCTCTAATTGATTATACTCACTCAAGATTTGAATATAGGTTTTTGCGGCCATAAAACGAGTCTCGAACCATTGATGTTTTAATCGATCATTAAAATTCTTATAATCGATTCTAGCAAAGTCCTCTTTATTTTTTTCAATATAATGTCTGGCCTTTAAAAACTGCCCCGACTCGATATAGAAATCGACGATATCTCGACTCTCTAATTTAATGAAATTAATGCCTGCAATATCGATAAGAGCATCTCCCATTTCTACTAATTTTTTTTCAGCAAAAACATCGAGTAATTCTCGAGCAAAGTTTTCACCTTGGTCAGGTAATTTTTTATGAGAAGAAACAAAGAGCTCAAACGCTTTTTTTATTTCATTATTATTTATCAAATCACCAATCAGAGGCTCCACTAGTGAAATATGAACATTACCAAATTCTTGAATCGTGGCATTACTAATTCTCTCTTGCTTATTCCAGCTCTTGTTTTGGTTTATGGTAAAAAATACTAAAACGGCAAAAAGACCACTCATCAACATATAATAGTACTTATGAAAAAGAGGCTTTATATAATCAACCATGAAGGCAACTAGAATTGAAAAGCCAATGATGGGAAAGTATAAATAACGATCGGCCACAGTTGAGATATTCATAAAACCGTAATAGACAAAACCAACATTAACAGAAATCGAAATAATAAAAAAGAGAAGCGAGAAACCAATAAGTTTAAACCTGCCCTTTTTCAAAAAGGTAAACAAAATAATCAGCCAGAAAAAAAGAAGAGCAAAGATAAGATGAACTCGAAGAGTAAAGTGATCTGTTTTTAAAATCTCTGTAATCCAATCGTAGTTATAACCATAATTAAATTTTAAATTCACAGGATAAAAGACCAACTGAAGATATTTTGAAATACTTGAAGGAATCATCACAAGCTGTTTATACCAAGCATGGTCAATACCAGAGCGTCCTGAGGTGTATTCAACAATTTGCAGTACAGCAAAGATCAGCCCAATAAAAGCGAGATGAGTATTTTTAAGTAGTGAGAACTTCAAAGGCACCTTAAATAAATAGAGATCCAAAAGGATATAAAGGAGCGGTAAGGTTACCGCTGAAGGTTTACTTAAAACGGCAAGCCCTAAAGACAATGTTATCAATGATAAATAAAGAATAAGCCTTTTGGGTCTTTCAATTGTTTTGAGATAGAGACAAAGGGAGACCAGAGAAAAGAAAGTGCTCAGTACACCTTTAAGAGATGATATCCAAACGACACTTTCAACCTGAACCGGATGAATCAAAAAAAATAGAGAACCAAAAAAAGCTGGAAGGTAAATTTTCTCAAGTGAGTTTTCCTTTTTAAGAATACTCCAAAGCTTTTGAATAAAATAATAAAGTAAAATAGTATTAAAACAATGAAATAAGATATTAACAAAACGAAAAGGAGCGGGATCGGCGTGACCAAAAATGGCCGTCAGGATTTGCCACACGTGATACGTAATAGGGATTTTTGAAGAGGCGTCTGTCCAAAAATGAAGAAAGCCTGAGAAACTTATATCTTTAATATTATCGTTATCTAAGATATGAAGAGAATCATCAAAAATAAACCAGTCGTAATGAATGGTCATCGCATAAAGAGAAAAGCCTAACACTATAATAAAGGTAATATAATCATAAAACTGACTTTTTAGTTGAATATTTTTTAATTTAAAAAACTTATTCATTATTCCCCAGTTTACTTTTCACCAGATCTTCAATGGGAATCTCCGTTAATAATGCTAAACTTCTAAGAGACTTGTTTTTCTGCTTTTTATTTTGAGCGTAATAAAACGATAAAATAAAGAAATTGATCGCATCGTCTTTTTCTTTTTTCAGCATACTCTCCTCACCTAAAAAGAAAAGAGACTCCCAATAGGTATGATTTTTTTTAATTAACGCAAAATCTTTGGCTTTTGTTCTTAAAAAACTGCTCATTTTTTCATTATTAATAAAGCGGTACTCAGCATCTTTTAGCTTGGTATAATGCTGATAATATAAATAGATATCTAACATCAGCCAGGGATGAAAACCGGCATCCTCTAAGTATTTCACCTCAAGTTGGTAATGATTAAGCGGATGATCTTTAGGAAGAAGGCTGCCAAAAAGAAAAATGCCTAGCATTCTGATTTTTTCATTTTTACTTCGATCCGTTATCACTTTGTATTTATAAGTTCTATTTTGATTAATTCGCTCACTATCTTTACTTTCATTGGCATAAAAAAGATAAGCCAAGTTTAAAACTTCATGATCACGTTCATAAGTCAGCTGTGATTTTAGATAAGACTCTGTTTTAAAAAGATGGGGGGCCATAGAACCGACAAAATAAACTTGAGCCACCAGAAAGAATAGAGTGATCAATCTCGACAGTGTCTTTAACTTGGAAGCATAAAAAAATAGCGGAAAAAAAGAAAGAATATAAAAAGCGATAAGATCATCACTATTCATCCCCTGATAAAAAACGGTTGCCGTGGTATGAAAACTAGAGATTTTATCATGAACATAAATATTTCGATAAACGAGAGGCCAAATCAAACTGGTGACTATCAAAAATAAAAGCAAAATAATTTGAGACTTTTGAGTTTCCTTATCTCGGTATAATTTATAACAAGGATAAAAAATCAATATCAGAACAAAACATAAACCTAAAATATCGGGTGTCGATAAATTGAGATAAAATTGTCTCATCCCAACAGGAAAGACCACTTTTCCCATAGCACCAATAAGACCAATCACATTATATTTTAAACTTAATGCAGATTCAGAAAAATTCAAATAAGAGCTTAGCTCTACCGGATTACCGAGAAAATAAAAATAGTCTTTTGAGAGAAGAAAGCTTTTATGCCAAAAAGGAAGAAATAAAGAACCTAAAATCAGTAACCCAGAAAGAGCTTTATCTAAAAGACTTCCTTCTCTTTTATAATAAGTAAGAGCGCCATAAAGAGACAGGGGAAAAAGTAAGAGATTACAAAGAGAGGGCATAATTAAAAGAGCTGAAAAGATTTTTTTATAATTCGGAAAATAAAGCACTAGAGTTTGCCAAGCTAAAAAAAACGCCACTCCTAGCAATACCGAGACATTTTGGCTGCCATGGTTTAAACGAATAAAACTAATATTTAATAGAATGAGAAACGTGAATGTGAATTGATCTAATATACTTTGATGAGATAGTACTTTTCTTCTAAAAATGAAAAAGACGAGAATGCCCACCAACAGATAAAGTGAAATATTAAAACTCCACATACCGTAAACCCAATCGAGCTTAAACATTCTCATCACCACATTTCTCACAGGATCAACACTATAGAGATAGGCATTTTCTACAGAGAGGTTCATGAGCCCAAAAGATTTGAGGCTTTTAGTATACCAATCTTGAAATAGCTGCGGCTCAAAATAAGAAAAGGTTGTCAAAAGAATATAAAGTAGAAAAAGGCAGGTAAGAATTTTAGAAAGGGCCGCTGAAAGCGACCCCTCTTTTAATATTTTTATCAGTCTATCATCCATGATACTTTAATTTTAAAAAATCGTCTTATTCGTTGGTCATAATTCTGTTTACACAACAACGAATTTCAATTCGTCCATTTGAGTACGTATTCACCCCACGAACCATTCGGTTTCCATCACAAAGAGAATTCCAACCTGTTGCCACACTTCCCGAAGAAACAATTGTTGTACAACTGGTAGGCCACGTATTCTGGTTAGCCGAAACACATTTCCAAACCCCAGCAGCAGTTCTTGCACATAACTTCCCGAGTCCACCAGAGCCTGCGTAAACGTTGGCACAGCTTTCTTTAGAGTCACAAGTTGCTGGAGCTGTACAACTATAAATAATCTGACCTGAACCATTATATAATATTCTATCGACAAACTGGCCTGAAGGACACCTTGTAGTTCCACCTGGAGCTGTATAGCCGGCTTCACCTGGGCTATGAGTTACAGAAAAATCATTTTTGACATCAGTTTTTAAACTGGCCCAGTCACCAGTAGTTGTTGTATTTAAGATATGTTCTACAATATTTTGTCTTTGTGCCGCATTTAACTGATCACTCATAGCTCCTGCAAGAGTACGATAGACCCAAGCTCTATTTACTAACCGACAAGCACCTTGCCCAGCAGCTGTACAATCTGCAGTAGTCGCACGTCCAATTTGATCAGCTGTTCTTACAAGAAAAGCATGACCACCAATAATTTCTAAAGCGCCATTAGGAGAAGTTGTTCCGATACCGACACTCCCACTTGGGGTGATCGATACCCTATTCGCTCCATTATGAAAGTTTAGTCCACCTGAGTTTGGATATCCAGATCCCCCTGTAATAATATTCCAAGTTGATGCAGATGTTGAGTTATGTAGTTGAATTGTAGAGCCCCATGTAGCATCGCCAGAGAACATCGCGATATTTGATCCTGAAGCATCTTGATCCACATAAAGCTTTCGATTCGGATTTGTTGTACCAATACCAACATTCCCACTGCTATTTATAACAAGGCGGTGCTGTGACAAAGTACTGTCTGTAATTGAGTAAGCATCACTAAGATCACCCCTAACACCTGTTGTCCACTGCCTAGCATCATTTTGATAATGGGTTGCAACTATAGAATTAGCTTGCAAGTCAGAAAATAATACTCTGGTATTACCACTGGTTCCCAATAGGTGAATCGGCTCGGTCGGTGTCGACGTCCCAACCCCTATGTTTCCACTGCTATCAATTGTTAAACGAGTCGCACCTGCATTGTTAGCAAAAGTTTGAGTGTCGGCATAAGTTGTAAAGGTTGAGTTAGACCCATCTGAAGGATTTGCACCGATCTCCATTATTGTTGTGGCATTCGAATTAGGATTTCGATCATCGTCAACCTTCACCTGTAAAATTGAAGGAGACGCATTGGTCGGAGTCATACTCCAATAGATGGCCGGAGTATCGTAGTGGTTGGCCGCATCTTCAGTGATCCCAATTCCACCACGAGACATGATACCAAAATGACGGTTTTCACCGACACCGACACCACCGATCACGTTGGCGACGTCAATATTAGTACAACGTTCAACTCCAAACGGATCTGTTTCTAAACGACCACCTAAGATATCACAACTGGCGGCTTTATTTACGGCCGTGGTTTCACAACTATCAGTTGCGAAGTTGATAATACCGTTTCCGTCGTTATCGTAAACGTTCATTGTTAAATCTTTATTGAGATTTTTTAAGTTGGCGCCTTTTCCATAGGTCATAAAAACTCTAATGGTTAGTTCGTAAGGATTAACTCCCCCACTGGTCACCACGTCTGGATTTGAGTCGACGATTTGAACATTGGTAATGGTAACAGCACCACCACTTCCCGAACCAACGGTATCACCGTTAGAGATCAGTGGATTATTGTCTTTATCTCGAAGAACAATATTGATTGGAGTTGGAGTTGCATCGAGCCCTGTAATATTTAAACCACCTAAGGTGTTTTCACAGGAGTCAGTACTTTTATTCACCTGGTTTAATCGATAAAAAACAGAAGTCACATTAAAATCAGTTTTGATTTTCTTTTGCTGTTGTGTCGATTGTTCTGTCATTTTCATCAGACCTAAAGAGACGATACCGAGCATACCGGCAGCGACCATGACCTCGGCCATTGAAAAACCATGTGAGTTTCGAAGTCTCTTAAAGAGACGGTTTGACGTTTTCACAATTCCTCCAACGTACAACTAATTACTTAGCTAATATTATACCTCTACTTCTCGTCAGGTAGGTGTCTTATATTAAGTGAAGCAAATAAAAATCATTCAAATCACTGAAAATGCACTCAAACATCCCAAATTAGTCTTTTTCATACTTGAGTCCACTGCCCTGTTTTTCAGTCAAGTGCCATTATTTCAAGGAGTTAAATAAAGTGCTAAAAGTCTTTGGTCCACTGCCGATAGGATCAGCATGAGTGATTATACAAAATTAATTGTGATGATTTCAGGTGTTTGCACGCTTTTACTAGGTAATTCTTGCTCTCGCCCTGAAAGTTCTCCCTATGCAAGAAAAAAATCTGAGCGATCACTCGCTTCCGTTAAGTCGAATGCCAAATGCCAGCAGCATGTGGATATGGTGGCCAAAAAAGGACATATCTATCACGACGTTGAAAAGATCAAAAGAATTCCTGAAGCACTTATAAACGGTAAAGATAAAATGATTTTAAATTCTATGGTTTGGAGTAATCATAAAAAACCCGTTTATGTTTACCTCGTTAAAACTAGAAAAAATGGTGACCCCTATCTTTATGCTTACCTTGTTGAAGAAAAAAAGAAAGGTCCATGCCATATCACTAATATTCTTCCTGTCACACTAGAAGAGGAAGTGGATCTCGATGAAATTAAGCTTAAAGATTAATCAACTTCGCGCGAGGTTTTATGCCTTTGGCATCGACCTCTTTGCTATCGCTCTCATTCAAAAAGCACTTATTATAAGCTACCTAGGTTTTGTGAATGCCTATTTATTTTCGCTGTCTGATAGCGCGCAATTTATGTTGAAATCTAATATTCGCTCCGTGGAACTACCTCTGATGCTACTCAGTTTTTGGTCATATTTTTTTATTAGTATTTATGCGACTTCAGGAAAAACACTTGGCAAGATGGTCATGGGCCTTGAGGTATATTCTCCTAGTGATGAGGGAGCTCCTTGCATTTGGCAAAGTATTACCAGAGCAACTGTTTCGACGGTAAGCTATTTATTGATTCTTCCCATGTCCTTTCCCCTTTTTAATACCGAAAGAAAAAGTCTCGCGGATATGATTTCACAAACGGTGGTTCTTCACTTTAGTGACTCGAAAGAGAAGTATCATAGACCTGTTGAATCGAGTGAAGATCAAAAGTTAAGCGCTTAATCAAAAAAAATAAAACATCCATGTTTTGAGATAACCAATATCGGTCCATCCTTGGACCGACCCTACGGGCAAGTTTTGGCCATCTCAGACTTCTATTAATGTTTAAAGATTGATCGATACTCAGAACTTGCCCACGCAGTGGGTGCGACCACGATGGGAGCATTCTGAGAGTCTAAAAACAGGGATGTTTTTTCATTGACTTAGACAAAAAGAAATTTTCAAAAATTACTTGTAATCATTCAAAGTCTAGTCTAAATTCAAACAAACGTTTGAATAGGACAATCGTATGAAAACTAATATTATCAACACCTTAGCGTTATTTCTCTTTTCGAGTATGGTCTATTCTCTTGAAATAACTGAGGAGTCGCTGATTCAGCTCAAAGTAGAGCAATTACCTGGTTTGCAAAAAATTGAGGCCTCGCAACTACAATCTCGCTTGGAGTATGAGTCTTACAAAGAAAAGTTTATTCCCACTCTTTATGGACAAGGAACTCATACCAATTCTGACGAAAAATCGTTTATCAGTTTTATGCCCACTACTCAAAGAGCAAACGCCTACAAGCTCGGTGTGAAAAAAGCACTATCTAAAGGTATTGAGTTAGGAGGTGAAGTTTTTATGGAGAATTTTACCAACGATTTTTTAGATAGTGCCACCACACAAGGAGCTGGTTTTAATTTAAGTATGGATCTTAATCGAAATTTTTTGGGAAGGATTGATCACAATCAACTTAAATTAAGTGAGTCCACTTCTGATCGAGCTAATTATCAAAAGAAAATTCACGTTGCTAGTTTTAGAAATACTCTTCGTAAACTTTATTGGAGTCTAGTGGCCAATAATGAGTCTCGCAATATTACCAACATACTTTTAGAGTCAGCGAAAAAGTCACTGGCCGAAGTGAATCGTCGCTTTAAAAATAAAGTTGCCGATAGCGGTGAAGTTGCTCGTTACCAAGCCTTGGTGGCCAGTCGAAAGTCATCTCTTATTAGTTTAGAGTATCGAAAAGATGCTCTTTATACGTCACTAAAGGAATTAGTCCCCAGTCTTGCTGAAGAGAACTTAACTCTCGCTCCCTATGATATCGATAAAACGATTCAAAAAGTCTACGCCTGTAGTTTGGTCATCAATCAAACCAAAGAGTCCCCTTTTGAAAACACTTATTATGATGAAATGATCGCTGCTATCAATAAAGAAGAATCCCTTAGAAACCGAATCATTGGGGCCCATAGCGGAGCTGATGTTAAACTCGTGGGAAGTTATGAAGCATTAGGAAGAGGTGTTGGGGGAAGCTCACCTGCCTTTGATGATTTTCAAGATAATCGTCAACGTCGTTATACTGTTGGTCTCCAACTCAACATTCCGCTCGGTAGTCAAAAAAAGAAAAATGAAAAAATTCAAGGTGAAATAAATCGGATTATGTCTGAGGCCACCAGAAAAGAACAAATGGCAAAGATTAAAACTTATCATCATCAAATTAAGTATACGATAGGACATCTTTTTGAGGCTCTTAAAACACAAAAACTTAACTCCAGTTTTTTAGAAAAATCTTTAAAAGTTAGCCGTAAGAAATATCGCCAAGCGAGACTTTCGGCGACTGATATTATTCAAGAAGAAGAAAGTTATTTTCAAAGTAAACTCGATGAAATTCAAACTAATCTAACGGCGATGCATACTCTTTTAGATTATTTTAGCGTTTATCAAAAAACCCCTTGTGACATCAATAGGATTTAATTATGCAAGCTCTTAGCGAATTTTTTATAAAGAATTATAAGTTCACTCTCGTTCTTACCATTGGTGTGGTGATCATGGGGTTTATGGGCCTTAAGAGAATGAATGTGGAAAGCTTCCCTGCCGTTGAGATGGGTGTCGCCACCATCGTCACTTCTTATGATGGCGCCACAGCTGAAGATATTGAAACAAAAATCACCAAGCCAATCGAAGATGAAATAAGAGGTGTGACTGGCCTAAAAGATACAAGATCGATTTCTCAAGCTGGCCTTTCTACTATTATTGTCAGAGTTGATATTGATGATCCTAAAGTCATCGTTAAAGATACCATGGATGAAATTCAAAAGGCCGTAGATCGAACCAATGATCTTCCCGCTGATCTCGTTGATCCTCCAAAATTTACGGAAATGAAAAGTGAAGAATTTCCTGTTATTGAAATTGCCGTAGAGGGCGTTAATACAAACAGAAAAAGAGATCTTATTTCAGATCTTTTAAAAGAAGAATTAGAAGACGATAAACGAATAAAAGAAGTAAGGCTTGTCGGTTATGCTGAACGGGCCTTTCAAATAGAGCTCGATCTAAAAAAAATGCAAACACAGCATATTTCCATGGACGAAGTGTTAAGAAAAATCAATTCTCGAAATACCAACACTCCAGGTGGTGCCGTTCGTGAGCCTGAAACTCAAAGGCTTGTGCGTGTTGAAGGGAAAATTAAGAATAAAGAAGAACTCGACAACGTGGTTATACGTTCAAACTTCTCTGGTCAAACGGTTCTTTTGAAAGATATTGCCGAGGTAAAAGATGACGAAGAAGAAATCACCACTCTCGCTCGTCATAATGGAAATGAGGCAACTCTTCTCGTGGTCACCAAAAAAGCAGGTGCCGATACGATTGCCATGGTTGATGAGGTCGATCAAAAACTCGAGTATTTTCGAAGTGAATATCCAGAATATGCTTTTAAAATTTATAATAATGAAAGTTTAAAAGTTAAAAATCGTGTTGATGTGCTTTTTAGTAATGCTATAAGTGGACTTCTTCTGGTTATTCTTTTTCTTTTCATTTTTCTTCCGGGAAAAATTGGTCTTGTGGCCTCCATGTCCTTACCGATTGCCATTTTTGGAACATTAGGGTTGATGCCCTATTACGGTATGAATATTGATACCATTACCATTTTGGCCTTGGTGATTGCCCTTGGGATGCTCGTCGATAACTCCGTTGTCATTAGTGAAAATTTCACTCGCTTAAGGCGAGAGGGAATGGATCCCATGGAAGCGGCCAGAACATCGATTGCTCAACTTTGGCTCCCCATTACCGCCACGGCTTTTACAACCATTGCTGCCTTTATGCCTATGCTTGTAACAAAAGGAGTGATGGGTAAATTTATTAAATGGATTCCCATTGTGGTTTCCCTATCTCTGGTACTTTCTCTCTTTGAAAGTTTCTTTTTTCTTCCCATGAGATTGAAACTTGCTGGTGGAAATGTAAAAGCGGTAAAAGAAGATGGAAAGTCTGATTGGTTTTCTCACTTTGAAGCGCGTTTTGAAAAGTTCATGTCTTTTATTGTGCAAAAACGTTATTGGATCACTATAGTTTTTAGTGGCATCATTGTTTTTAGTTTTTATATGATGGGCTTTGCTAATAAGTTCATTTTATTTCCCCCTGATCAAACAGAAATGTATGTGGCGAGAGTGGAAATGAAAAAAGGCTATCGTCTTAAAAGCTCCGATCAAACAATTGAAAAAATCAGTCAAGATATCAAAACTCTACTTGGTGATCAAGTTACTCACCTTGTCGCCAGGGCCGGTGTCGCCAGAATGGATATGAATGATCCCAAAGGAAAAGAAGGTAATAATGTTGGCATGATTTCAATTTATGTTAATGATTATGCTAAATTTAATATTCCCCATACTGAGATGATTGAAAAACTCAGAACCATCACTCCCCCACAAGAAGTCACCTCACTTTCTTTTGAGGCCATGGTAAATGGCCCTCCCGTTGGAAATGATATCGAAGCGACCTTTAGATCAAATGATAAGTCAAAACTCTATGGACTGATTAATAAAATTAGCGCTGAGCTTTCAAAAATAAATGGGGTAAGTGATTTAAGAATTGATGATGTGATTGGAGATGATGAAATATTTGTCAATATTGACTACCAAAAAGCAGATCGCCTCGGTCTCGATATTAATAATATTGGCTCGACAGTAAGGGCCGCGATTAGTGGTCGAAGAATTTCTACAGTCACTCTCAATAACAAAGATGTGGATCTCATCGTTCGCTTTAAAGAAGGACAAAGAAAAAATCTCGATGATCTAGGAAGTATTTCCATTCTTGATGGGAGAGGAAACCTCGTTCCACTCAATAGCTTTGCCACCTTTTCTATTAATGAAGGAAGCCCTCAAATTAAAAGATTTGATTTCAAACGCTCAAAAACGCTCACGGGAGATGTGAATGAGGATATTACCACTCCCGTAGTCGTTAACGCTAAGTTGAGTGATCTCTATAATCAGTATCGATCAGAGTTTCCCGGGGTGAGTTTAGTTTTTGGAGGGGCCGCTGAGAGTACGAAAGAATCGATGGATAGTCTCTATCAGGCCTTAGTTTTATCATTAATTGGCATTTTTGCCCTGCTTGTTTTTCTTTTTAAAAGTTTTATTCGTCCAATGATTATCATGACGACAATTCCCTTAGGGCTCTTAGGTTTTAGTGTCGCCTTTTTCTTTCACGGCAGACCTATTAGTTTTATGGCGCTGATTGGAATCATCGGTCTTGGTGGTATTATTGTAAACTCTGGAATTGTACTCATTAGTTTTATCGACCAGATGCGAGAGGAAGGAAAACTTCCCTTTAACCAGATTCTTGCTCGCGCTTCAGGTTTAAGACTACGTGCTGTTATGGTTACCTCATTAACGACCATTTCTGGTCTTATTCCAACGGCCTATGGAATTGGCGGAAGTGATGCCATTTTAATTCCTATGACGTTGGCCATGGCCTGGGGTTTAACGAGTGGAACAATTCTTACCCTTGTTTGGGTCCCTTGTGCCTATGCGATATTAGAAGATGTCAGTAGTTTAACTGAAAGATTGTTTTTAAAATCAAAAAATAATATTAACTTAAAGGAGAAAAGTCATGTCTCCTAAAGAAATGAGAGAACAAAAAGATACAAAAGAAAAAATTATCGAAGTGGCCGCAAGACTTTTTGCACGTCACGGTTTTAGTGGTACTTCTGTTAGAGAAATAGCTAGGCAAGCCGAAGTAAACCTCTCAGCCATTAATTACCATTTTGATAATAAAGATAATCTTTACCTCCAAGTCTTCGCTCACAATCACGACTGGTTGGCATCTAATATTGAAGCCCTGGCCAAAGAAGAATCCCTTTCTCTTGAAGAGCTAACGGCGAAAGTCTTTCAGTTTTTTATAGAAAATGGTCCGGCCATGATGAATACCTTTAAGATCTTTCTAAGTGACGAGGTTACTATTCCACCTGAGATGATGTGCCAAGAGGAAGAAGAAATGGGCCCTCCTGGTCACAAAGCTTTTATGAAAAAGATTACTCAAACGGTTGGTGAATCGATCCCACTAGAGGCGAGAGACTGGGCCGTGCGTATGATTTTTTCCAATATTGTTCATCTTGGGCTTTGTTCTTGTACTCCTACAATGAAAGAGAAATGTAAAAATCAACCACATTTATCTACCGAGCATATAAAAAAGGCCCTGTGTATGCATACAAGGGCTATTATTAGCTTTATTCAAAATCGTCCACAAGATTTTTTAAATCAATAATCTGTACATTTACCATTAAAACTTGAACCATTTAAATAATCACTGCCTGGAAAGTTCACATCACCTTCATGATTACTTAAAAGAGGAAGTGAAGAACTCTGAAACCAAAAACTTTTATTTTCATTTAAATAATTAAAGCACGCCCAACCGGGATAACTAGGACGACTATAGAGTCTAGGGCCAATAACCTTACCATAGTTTTGGCATGTACCATTAAATATACTAGCTGTAGAGATACCGGCATCGACTTGATACCATATACTCTGTGTGGCTGATATAGTCGCACACCTCCAATCAGGACTAGTGTCAACGATAACATACTTTAGATTATTCCATTGAGTAATACTATTATTGTTTGCAGTATCAACAATTCTATCTGAAATAATATTGTCGTAGACATAAAGGTTATTAGCTTGAACACCTGAGTCTGAAGAATAATAAATAGATAAATTTTGGTAATTATCTCCACAATAGCTAAGATCATGAAGAATAGTTCTGCCATTCAAACCAATTATATTTCCATGAATATATGTATTTTCTAGTAATTGTGGTTCTTTAGAAGCATCAACCGCAACCAAAATCCCAGAGTCTGTAATTTTATTATTTTTTATAATTGTTCTTTTGGCATTTTTAGCGTTAATTGCCATTCCACAAGCCGTACTACTCCACCCAGAGAAATTATTATTTTCTACTAAAAGATTATAATATCCCCAAGCGTACAATCCATGGTCTTCGGGGAAACTAGCCCCGTCATGACGGTGAATATTATTATTTACTATATTAATATTTTGGGAGGAGTATAAACCATTGTCATATATACCAATTATATTCATTGCAGTAACATAGTAGCCTTTAAAGTCATTATTAGAAATATCGACATTATATACACTTTGTAAGAAGACTCCTCGACCAAAAGAGCTTATATCTCTAACAAACTCATTATTTCTAATCGTTACTTTTGAGGCATGGTATATCGTGACATGATGATCCCATATACCCGAACTATATGAACTTTGAGGTATCAAAGCTCTAGTTTCTTGATTCTTAAAATGATTATTTTCAAAATGGATTGATGTGACACGAGTTGTATCTTCTTCGTCTATGCGTCCATCAATTCGTAATGATAAGTTTTCAAACCTTAAATTACGAATATCAATTTCATTATTTGGTGCTTTAACATCAATATATTTTTTCAACTCATCAGATTCAGTATGGTTAACAGGACTTGCCCACAAGGTAACATCGGGGTCACCTATCATTTTCAATTGGCCTGTAAATCTAACCCTTTCATCTAATGGATAATTTATTGGACCTGAAGGAGCTGGAAAATACAGATAATCAAAACTAACGTTGTTATCTATGTTAGCAACGTTAGCAAAACCATCTCTTGCATCTATAATCGCTCTTTTTACATCTGCAGAAGTTATAGGAGTAGTTGGATCAGAATTCCAATGATTGGCATCTTTACAAACAATGCTAGGATCATTACACAATGCCGGAAGCGCCATACTATCAATATTAAACAATAAGAAAATTAACCAAAATAGCTTTTTCATTATCCCTCCCTTTTGAGTGAACTTTCATACTTCTTTGACGTTTTAAACATCTGACTTGTAGGCAAAAAAGTTTATTTTTGTATGATTGTAAGTAACTGTTTTTTAAAGGAAATACGCATAATTTCAAGAGTATTTTCGTTTTTTAAAGAAACGAAAAGGGAACTAGAGGATATTTCTGCTCGTAGAATAAAATAATAATGAGATTACCTACTAGAACTTATAAGTCGGTTTTTAGCTTTATTATAATTAAATTATAAAACAACTCCTGCCACAATTAAGTTAATTAATAAATTAGGTTAAAATAAAATTAATTTGGAGATGACTTTATGATTTTTTTATTCAACTTGATTTTAATAATTTCCCTGCAAGCTAAAGAAGTAGATAAAATTTGTGCTTCTGTTCCACTGGCAAGCTGCGGCCCCTCAATTCAATGCCACGATAGAAACGGGTCCAAAATCCATGAACCTTCTGATAAACCAGAGTCTTGTTATCAAGACGGAGAAGCAAAATTTTTTTTAAACTCTAAAGCTGAAAAACGTTATTATTGTGAATACAATCCACCAGTTGGTAACACTGATAAACTTCCGCTTGTCATTTGGTTACATGGGGGGGGTGGCGACGTTAAAAATCTTTATCGTAGTACTTCATTAGCAACAAAAGCGAGATCACAAAGGTTTCATTTAATTGCCTTGCAGGCAAGGAACGTAAAAATGCCTTTTGGTGGTTATCATGATGGACGACATATTGATTCCTACTGGTGGGATTTTAATATTCATTCCAGTAATCCAGATATCGCTGATATGGATAAATTAATTCAAACTATTGTTGCCAAAGGTTCAGTTGATACTAAAAGGATCTATATGATGGGTTGGTCTGAAGGAGGTTTCTTCTCTCAACTTTATGGGATGATTAGAGAAAAATATCCCTCTCCTGCAGGCCATCGAATTGCTGGAGTCGTTTCTTTTAGTGCAAGTAGTCCTTTCCATCGTAGCTATGAGAATGGCCAAGCATGTAAACCAACATTAAATTTTAGATCGAATTTACCCATCATGCTTGTCGGACATAGTTGTGACATTCTCGCATGCAATGAGCAACAATCCTCTCATTTCAATCTAAAATCCGATACTATTTCAATTGAACGCTGGGAAAATATTTTAAAAAATCAGCTTTCTAATAGATCAGTTAAAAGACTCATCGTTCAGGGAAATCAAATTACTCAACATTGTATGGAGACTACTCAAACAAACAAAAAACCCAGTTTTATAGCCACTCAAGGTGACCAAACAAAACAAAATCGCATGGAACGATTTCAACGTTTTAGAAAAATGAGAGAAAAAATGGGCAAGTCTGATAAAGATGACAACAAAATGAAAATGTTTCAAAGAATGCAGCATAATGAAGAATTTAAAAATCGAAGAAAAATATTTCAAAGAATGCAGCAAAATGGACAATCGAGTAATCAAGGTTTTTCAAAGAAAATTGGTGCGTTTCAAGGAAGAAAAGCTTTAATGGGAGAAAAAAATGATTTTATTTGTGACCAACAAAGAGCCAAATTAAATCATTTAATTTGGCCCAAAGAGCAAGAGCAATTAATGTTGAACTTTTTATTTTCGAACCAACTTTAATTCAGAATTACTCTTAATAAGCTATGCTATGTTCTATTATTAAGAGACTTAAATCAGTCTTTCTACTCTTATTGAAATCCTCATAATCGATTTTTCCATCACCTTTTTTTGGACAATATTCACTGATTCCAGTGTAGTTTTGAGAATTAAGCTAAGAAAGATTATTTTTCTTATAATAGAACTCTTGAGCAAAGTATAAAGACGAAGTTAAAAGCATATAAATTATAAACTCTTAGCTCTTATACTCATAAAAAAAGAGTTCCCTTTTTGGGGAACTCTCCTTTTATTAATCGGTTATTAAAGAACTTTATTAATCTCTTAAAGCTTCTATTAAATGCCGATTATTTTGAAGTCCTTTCAAATAACCTATCCAGTATTGGGGGAACATTAAGCGGCAAGGTTACTTTCTTAGCCTCAATTAGTGTTCTTGCTTCTTTATCTAAGTGTCCTGACATGGTTGTAATATCATCTCCGATCTTGAGACTTTCTCCAAGTGGAGTATAAGCGTTCCATTTTATATCTCTTCTTTTAAAAGTATTTGGGCTTCCAGTTTTGGAAAAATTTAAGATTCTTAGAGACATATCACTGGCGATATCATGATCAATTTGACTATAAAAATCGTGAACATCATCGACAGGAATATTGTCAAAGAAATAAGGTATTTCCAAACCATGAGCTGCATCTAAACCGATTCTTTCTGCTCCAGGAGCAACTCTTGAAAAATGGTAATGATAGATATTTTTATTACCCATCATTACATTTGTTGATGCCGTATACATTGCATCCACACCAAACATATAGTCTGTATGAAAATCGATATAAGACTCTCGCATTTCAGTCATATTTCTTGAGGGATACAAATCAAGGAGATCTTGTGCCAGTTCGTAACCAAAACTGTCAATAAAGAACTTTTGAAACTCATTTGTACTTTTATGAGGAACTTTACCAAAGAAAGTATATTCGTCCTCATTTGATCCGATCATAATAGGAATTTGTCTGAGTCCCCCTTCTTCTGTTGCAATAATTCTAGGTGTCTTTTTATGGAGATAATCATCTATAAAAAACCCTGCACGTAAAGTTTTACCAAGTTCAGGTAGTTTTCTTGCCGGAAATTTTTTTAAACAATCTAACTCTACTTTAGAGTCATTATTCTTACACCCAAGCTTATTGGCCAAGAGGCTCGAAGTCTGAACGGCAGTTAATGCATAAGGAGAACTTTCATTTTTTCCATCGACAGGTGGGTGATTTATCAAGACAGGAGTACTTTGCATGATCGCTTTGTGAAAAAGACCTTTTGTTTTATCTGAAGTTAAATGATAGAGAACACTACTAGCACCAGCTGACTCTCCTATAATTGTAATATTATTTGGATTACCTCCAAAGTTCTTAATATTTCGTTTTACCCAACGTAAAGCTTCAATTTGGTCATATAGGCCATAGTTTCCTCTTGGCTCATTTTTATTTTGAGCAGAGTGTGCAAAAAAACCTAAATGTCCAAGTCGATAATTCATACTGACAAAAATAGAGCCTTTAGCAGCCATACTTGCTCCTCTATATGATGTTTTATGACTAACACCAGAGTTTAAACCACCACCATGAATCCAAACGATAACAGGTAGATTGCTACTAGCATTTGTTACAACGGGCTTCCAAACATTCAAGTGAAGGCAATCTTCACTCACTCCAACTTGTTTAATATACTCATCTTTTCCTAGAGGTTGCGGACATGCAGGCCCAAACTTATCTGCATTAAATTGTCCAAGGTTATCAATTGGTTTTGGTAGTTTCCACCTTAGTTTCCCAACTGGTGCTTTTGCAAAAGGAACTCCTTTAAAAGCAACTGAAGGGGCACCTTTATCCGTCTTATCGTAGATACCTTTTAAAGAAGAACCCTCTGACGTCTTAACTCGTATGGCTTTTTCGTAGTTTTCCAAAGTGTAATACTCATCACCATATTTATTTGCCCACTCAAAACAGTTACTATCGTAAATTTTACCATTTTCAATACCTTCTTGCTTAGTATACCAATAGGATTGGTTCTTTAGATCTTGAGAACCAACACAAACCCAACCGTAGTGAGCGATACTTGGGACAACACCAAATCTCTCTGCGATTGGACCATAGGATCTACAAGTTTTATCAAATAGTCTGGCAGATTTTTTACCACTTTCCTTTAGATACCAAAGTGATTGATCTACCATAATCGTCTTGGGAACTTTAACTATCTTTTTAATTGTTCGAAAGCCTACTTTTTTCTCAATCAACTCATCAAGATAAATCGTTTTTTCGATTTTTACATCCTGGCAACGATAAGCTGGATAAGTTAAAACAATTTTTTCTTTTCCGTCTGTTGTAAAAGCTTGACTAGCGTCACTTAAAAGTAATGCAAGAGAGATTTTAAATAAATTTTTCATACGTCCTCCTTCTCTTCTTATAATCTTTGACGGGTGATAAGACTTAAGTGTAGACATTGACAAAAACCAATAGATTCAAATACTTACGATTATTTACAGAGTCGTTAAATTTCCTAACAATAGAGGAAATTACATATTTTGGAGAGATCATGAGGATCATCGTATTATTATCACTTCTTTATTTTCCAACTCTTAGCTTCGCCAGTGACGAGGGGCTCTACGCTTTTGGTGGTGTTGGTTTTGGTTATGCTGATGTGGCCGAGGATAACACCTCTCTTGATCGTCAGGGAATCCATGCTGAGATCAAGGCCGACGTTTCCTATTATAAAAGTTCTTTTATTTTTGATCTTGGTATTGGTTGGTTTTATAACGAAGTGGATAACGAAAGAGTGAATACCTTTACCGAGTCAACGTTTTTTGAAGGATCACTTCGTTATCGCTTTAATCCAAAATGGAATTTCGGTCCTATCCTCATGACAGCAGTTGATAATGATAATACTTTTGAGGCCAATGTTGGGGTAAACAGTACTGAAACTTTTGTCGGACTTAGGCTTGATTACGAGCCAGATGTTTTTCAAACTAACAAATTAAGATTAAACCTCACCGCCTATCGCGATATGACGATTTCAGAAAGAGACGTCACTCTCGTGCTTGTGGGACTTCAGTTTGGTATTCCTTTTTGGGATAGTGAAAAGAAAACGAAAGTCGTAGAAAAAGTCATCGTTAAACGTAAATATATTCCTAGGCTTATTAAATTAAGTGAAAACCGTATGAAGGCCACCTTCGATCAAGATAGTGGATTTTACTTTGCGACAGGAAGTGATGAACCAAATAAAGAAATGGTTGAGTACCTAGACCGACTGGTTTTCTATCTCAATAAGTATTCAAAAGAATGGGAAAAAGTCGAAGTTCAAGGACATACGGATGATGTCGGTAAACTTTCTTATAATATGCAACTTTCTAAAAGAAGGGCGGAAAAGATTCGTAGCCTTATGGTAGAAAAAGGTCTCGATAAAAAAAGAACTCGTATTCGTTGGTTCGGACCAAAGAAGCCACTCATCAACGAGAAAACAGCACAGGCCCGTGCTAAAAATAGACGTGTCGAAATTGTTTTTGAAGGAGTTCAGAATATGAAGTCATTCTTTCAAGGGCTATCGATCATCCAATGATTCAGGGTTCACCAAAGAGTATAACATGTATGGACTCGATGAAAGAATCTGGGTTTGGTTATCTACGCTCGTTTATTGAGTGTGAGATGAGAAGTGAGTACTACTATGCTCTTTCACTAGTTATTATTTTTGTTGTGAGCCTTATTTTATTTCGACTAAAAAAGCGTATCCATTCTTAAAGAATGATGGGCTAAAAAACATCCATGTTTTTTGATACTCAGAATGCTCCCATCCTGGTCGCACCCACTACGTGGGCTAGTTCAGAGCATCCATAAACTATTAAACGACGTTAAAAATCAAAAGATGACCAATACTTGCCCTCAGGGTCGGTCCAAGGATGGACCGATATTGGTTATCTCAAAACAAGGATGTTTTGATTTGAACTTTGAAGCTATTAAGAATTACTTAATATAACTAAACAATTAAGCTCAACAGTAACTAATCTTTAAATCTCATATTGAGATCATCAAGCTGATGAGTTGCCGGCTTAGAAGGGCAACCGGCCATAACGTCAGCTGCTGAAGTCGTTTTAGGAAAGGCAATCACATCTCTAATGGAATCAGTTCCCGCGAGCAGCATGATAATTCGATCAAGACCAAAGGCTATTCCCCCATGGGGAGGAACACCATATTTTAAGGCCTCAAGGAAAAAGCCAAATTGATATTTTGCTTCCTCTTCACTCATCCCAAGGACTTCAAACATTTTGGATTGAACATGGTTTTGATAGATTCGAATCGATCCACCACCAATTTCATAACCATTACAAACAAGGTCGTAAGCTTCGGCCGGCATAGTGGCGAGATTTTCGCCATTTAAAAAATCGGCAACACAATTTAATTTAGGGCTAGTAAAAGGATGGTGTCTGGCCGCATACCTTTTTTCTTCGGCACTCCATTCAAGAAGAGGAAAATCATAAACCCAAAGAAATTTATAAGCATCTTCAATCAAATTGAAGTGTTGACCGAGGTGCCGTCTTAAAGCATCGGCACTCGAGTGAACCACATCTTGATCGTTGTCGGCACAAAATAGCCATATTCCGTTTTCACGACCGAGTTTCGTTAGAATATCTTCGTTGATAAATTTAGAGACACCGCCCGAGGGGGTGCCATCTTTTACTTTGAAAAAGGCGACACCTTTTCCACCGTGCGGTTTTACGACTTCCGTTAGAGCATCGAGCTCTTTACGTGACATATCTCCACATTTCTCTTCGACAAAAATTGCTTTGATCATGCCATCATTATTTGCGGGCCCACTAAAGACCTTGAAGTCACTTTCTTTAAAGTATTCCGTTACAATTTGATGTTCAAGACCAAAACGAACATCAGGCTTATCACTTCCATACCTTCTCATGGCCTCATCAAAACTCATCCTTGGCACTTCAAAGTCATCATCAAAACCAAAGAGGTTAATCACCAATTTTTCTGCTAGCTTTTTAATATAGTCTTGGGTAGCGAAGGATACTTCAATATCTATTTGTGAAAACTCTGGTTGCCGATCGGCCCTAAAGTCTTCGTCTCGAAAACATCGACAAATTTGAAAATATTTATCAGTCCCCCCAATCATTAATAATTGTTTTAATGTCTGAGGTGATTGAGGAAGAGCGTATACAGATCCGGGATAATTACGACTAGGAACTAAATAATCTCTTGCTCCTTCTGGTGTTGATTTATAAAGAATGGGTGTTTCAACTTCAATAAAACCTTCACCATTTAGAACTTCTCTCGCCTTAAAGGTTGTTTTAGAGCGAAGAGATAAAATATCCTGTAGTCTTTTTGTTCTTAAATCGAGGTAACGATATTTAAGTTTTAATTCTTCTGAAGCCTCAGTTGCCCCATAAGGTAAAAAAGGAATCGAGTCGATATTATTTTCAGAGAGAATTGTTAATTGAGTTACATGAACTTCAACTTCACCAGTAAGCATATCCGCATTTGTTGCTTCACTTGGTCTCTCTTTAACCATTCCTTTTGCCATAATGGTTGATTCTAGATGGCATTTTTTGAGAAGACCAATATTTCCTTCAAAGGAAACAAAACTAAGTTGAGTGAGACCAAACTTGTCACGAAGATCAATAAAATGAAGTCCTCCAAGATCGCGATACTTATTTACCCATCCACATAGAATAACTTCACTTCCTACGTGCTCTTTTCTTAATTCTCCACAATGATGAGTTCGCATTAATCCAGGTAACGCCATGAATCCTCCCAATTCTTTTTCCTAGAAAGTATATACCTAGGCGTACGATTTATGTAAAATACTGTTGCATGTTAAAAGGTTTTTTACTGATATTTTTTCTTTGTTTTGAAACTTGGACTGTCACTCCAGACAAACTTCAAAAATCTAAGCTGGCCATGATGAACGGACGGATGATTTCTGTCTTTTTGGCGGTAACTGATAAAGAGCAAAATGACGGTCTCTCCGGTTGGAAACCAACACAACTCGCTCAAGATCAAGGGATGTTATTTCTCTACAAAAATCATGGAATCAGAAGCTTTTGGATGCCCAATACTTTTTTTAATCTCGATATTATTTACCTCGATCAAAACTTCAAAGTTTTAAAAATCGATCGCAATGCCCAACATCACCCCAGTTATAATGAACCTGTCCCCAGGCTCTCTCCAACATTCGCTCATCACGTACTTGAAATTCATGCAAACTCTGAATTAAGTAAGCAGATTAAAGTTGGAACTCAGTTTAAATGGATGGGAAAAAAGTCTGTTACGGAAATACTACGAGGTACTCGTCAGTAGCAATCAAACCTAAGTTATCCCTAACAAGCTTTTTTTGATAACTCTTATTGGTTTTAATTTTTTTTATCTCTGCAATAATTGCTTTGTTCTGGCTGATGATTTTATTATATTCACTTTGTTTTTGTTCAAACGAGCTCACTCTTGAGTAATAGTCCATGACTCCCCCATTTGAAAAAATGAGCCTCACCAGCAACACCCCACAAATGGCCCACATTACTTTGGTGAAGATACTTTGCCACTTCTCGGAAACCGTGATTTTAACCGGAGCTTTTCTCGCTCTTTTGGTTGGAGTTTTTCTATAAGTAACACTTGTTAGCGCCTTACTTGTTTTCGATCTATTGATGGGACCAAACTCAACTGTTTCTGGCTTCGCCACCGTTCTTCGCGAAACAGCACTCGTCGCTGTTCTTGTACTTCTGGTATTTCTGGTAATTGTTGGTCTTGGTGGTGGCGATGTTCTCTGGCTTCTTTTGACTTGCTTGGCCCGATTTCTCTCAATGGCCTTTCTTAATCTATCGCTTCCAATGGAGTGTGGTTGATATTCCAATCTAACTTCCTGTTTTTCTTGGGTAATTTTATTTTATCAGAGTTTAGAACAAAGATGTAACTTTTCAATCATTAAATTGAAAAAGTCTTAAAGACGCTCTTCCATAGACAACCAAAACTGTCGGAGATAAGAAAATTCTTTGAGAAAAAAGAGAATAGTTTTATGCTCACGGGTCTCTTTAAAGCTTTCATTAAATTTAAGATGACTCGAAATATCTAAACCTTCTTTGATAAGTCTCAATAGCTGAGTATAACCATCGTGTTTATTCGCTCCGTGCTTTAAACTAATCAAACGATTTGTCGCGACCATTTCCTCTAGAGTTTCCCTTTCCGCAAGGTTTTGAAAAACAGTTTGAAATCTTCTCGCTGCAATTGTGCTATCACCGAGAGGGCCAAGTGTTTGATAACGACCATTCATTCCAGGAGACTGAAAAATTATTTGAAAGGCACCAGGCTTTTCATCTAACCACCAACTAAAACCAGGATCGCTAATATTAAAAAGGTCTTCTTCGTGATAAGGAAATCTTCGATTACAAAATTGATCGATAATAACTTCCGCTAACTCAATGGTCTCGGTTTCAAAAGTATAAACATCTCGCAATTGCTTTAATTCATCAATTCTTAGGGCCTGATAAAGCCTTCTATCACCTTGCTCTAAATCGTTTGGCAAGTATTCTATTTGATCGACCAAAGCCGCTCTAATACAAAAGGTTTGAGCACCTTTTTCGATTCGAAAAGCAAGCCCAGGTCCTTGCGGCTCATGGTATTCCCGTTCATCAATGAGCTCTCCCTCTTCTTGTTCGTGATGATCTAAATCAAGTAGGTCTAATTGAAGGCCATCAAACTGACGAGGAAATTTTTCATCTAATGTTTTAGAAAGATCAATTGTTTCTTGTGCGAGAATATCTAAGTTCAAATCCATGAGCGTTTCCTTTTTTCATCCTTGAAAAGGGACTCATTAATTATGCTAAAGATACTTACACACTATGGCAAGTTACCAAAGAAGTTTCAGCAGATTTATTCCAATGATCACAATCATGGGTGAAGGATCCATCGGAAGATCGGGAGGAAGAATTTGTCTGACAGGTTTACAAGTAAACTCACTTACCTTGTGTATTGTTTTAGCCCAAGGTTGATATTTCACAGAGGGAATATAACTAATAATAACGTCTACGATTAAAACTAAAATATATAAATCTAATATTGTACGTATCATTGTTCTTTTATACCTTTTTCCTTAACTTCTGTCAGTTCTTTCTCTGCTCCTTTTGGATCAATTACACAAAGACAGGCCCCAAAATAAAAGAAACTCATCAAGAGATACAGCCATAGAAAAACGATAATCACGGTGTAAAAGTCACCATAACTTTTCATCAAAGACTGCCTACCATAGGCCATATAAACCCAGAAAAGATTTTTTCCAATAAGAAGTAAAAAGACAAAAACACTTGAAGCCATGAGCGTTCTTTTTAAAGAAATTTTCCAGTTAAAAAACCAACGGTAGACAAAAGCAAAGTAGAGCCCTAGTCCCAAGAAGTAGAATGCGCTAGATTTTAAAAGAAAGCCTCGACTATTTTCAATTTGAGTCAAAATATCAACCAGCGGCTTAAGACCTTCAAACAATGAAAGGAGTAAGTTGGTAAGAAAGTTATTTTTTAAAATACCAAGGGCGAAAACAATTAAAGGATCGAGACTTAAAAGGATAATTAAAAATAGAATAGAAGAGCCAATGAGAACCATTCCTCTTAAGTAACGTGTCCATGAGATATGAGTTCGATCATTACTAATGAGAAAGAGACCGTTATGAATCGTATTTATAAAAGAAATCCCTGAAAAAGAGAGAAATAAAATATTCACCATCGTAAATTTTGAATTATTTAAAAGTGGTCCATCTAAAAAGGCTTGAAGACGATCAAAAAAGATCTTTCCTGCTTCAGGGATAAAATTAGCACCAAAAGAAAATACCCATTTTTTTATTTCTAAAAGATCTCCCATCGCCTCACCTAAAATGGTGATGAGTAATAAGGACGTAGGAACAATTGTTAAAATAAGATAAAAACTTGCCGCAGCAGCGAGTGTACTCACCTTTCTGCTTGAGTAGAGTTTAAAAGCAAGCCAAGGCCAATTGAGAAGCGATTTAAAGGTCTGTACCAAAGAGTAGTCCGATATTAAAAAAGATTGAGCTTACTTTTCGTTTGTCATTGATAGGAAGATCATCTTTTTCATCATAGGTAGATGTTTTGAATTCAACGTTAAAGCTAAGAAGTGGAACAGGGTCAAAACCCACGGCCAATTTAACGCCATTTCCGGTATATTTGTTGCCTCCCTCTTCTTTTAAACTATCGGAAGGTACATAAGTCATCCAGGCCCGTATTGGAATAATGGCAAAAGAAAAGCCTCCGGTGATTCCAATTTGATTTTGCTTTTGATTTAAATCGCCACCACCACTGACATTTAAAGATGAGTGATGAATATCAAGGCCGCCATAAATTCCATGAGAAAAATATACAAAACGCGCCCCAAGGCCCATACCTGAAACATCTTGTGAGTCTGATGAATCGCCTGTGGTTAGTTTTCCCAATTGGTAACCAAAATAAGGCTCAACGATGATGTCCGTCGCCATAACCTTGGTCGAAAATAAAATAAAAAGAATTATTTTTTTCACAAGACTATTTTACCTGACTCTGACTTGGTGACATTATGCTTTGCAGCGATAGTCTTAGAAAAGATCGAGCTGACCTCCACCAAAGAGATCATCAAATTTCACGCCTAGATGCTCTAAAACCACTTCCGCTAGCGGACGGATTTGTTTTTCTCGATAATGTTCGTAATCATATTGGGTTGGGTTTAGCTCAATTGGCATCGGACCATTTTGAGTTACAACATATTCAATGGTGCCAGGAACTTCCATTTGGTTTTCTTTGAGTATTTGCGCCGCTCGAACATGGGGAGGCTTAGATTTTGTGTATTCCTCAAGTTTTTTACTCATTCTTTTTTGATAAACGAGATCAGAGTCATAGATACCCGAGCCTAAATCATTTATCGTTTCCTTGATAAACTCTTCGACATCTTCTCCTTTCATAAACTTCTGATACAACTTCAATTGAAAATTTTTAGCCAGCTTAGTCCAATCACTTCTGACGTATTCCATTCCAGAGAAGTAGACTTCAAGTTCGCCATCTCTATTTTCTAAAAGACCGACATATTTTTTCTTCGCTCCCACATCTGAGCCTCGAAGTTTGGGAAGATAAATTCGATTAAAATATTTTTCAAACTCCAATTCTAAAAATGATTCCACTTTAAACTTCTCACGAATCATTTGATTAATTTTTTGATTTATATTTTCAGCGAGCGCACGGCCTTCACTCTTTAAAAGATTGGCCTTTACAAAAACAGAATCCGTATCACCATAAACCACCTGATGTCCTTCAGCGTTTAAAAAACTTATCGTCTCTTTTAAAAGCCACTGACCAGTTCCCGTAATCGCACTTGGTAAGTCAGCATGATAAAAACGACTTCGCGTGGTTCCCATCACTCCATACAAACTGTTCATTAATATTTTAATCGCCTGAGACAAAGGACCATTATCATTTTTCTTTGCCTCTGCTCTTCTTTCCATTAATTCTTTTAAAAACTCGGGAAGTAAATGTTCACTACCTGAAAACTGATGATTCGTTGGGGTCGTTACCGTATCGATGTCGGCATTAAGCCTTGAATAGGGATCAATTTTAAATGTTCTAATAATAGTGGGATAAAGACTTTTAAAATCGAGAACGAAAACCCCCTCATGCATTCCGGCGTCAGGCTCTAACACCAAACCTCCAGCTGTTTGCTCCGTTCTATTCATATCTAGTATATTGGGAGCGACCATTCCCTTTCGATGAATAAGAGGTAACATGAAATAATCAAATGCTGATGTTGAAAAACCAACACGATCGATAAGAAGCCCTGTTAGAAAAACTCTTTGAGTGATGAGATTGATGAGATCTGTTTCTTTTAAAATATCTGTCACCAGAACACAGTCTTCTAAATTATAGTGGGCCAGCGCCACCTTATCTTCACGAAAGCGATGTTCAATTTCTTTAACTTTTTCCATGCCCGTTTGATTGATTATTTTTTTTCGCCCCAAAACTTCCGCTGCGACAGTATCGAGTTTAAAATTCTCAAAACTAAAAAAAGCTCCCCTTAAAACAGGAGGTCCATCAAGTACACAACGTCCATAGATATCAGCATTCCATCCACGATTATTTGAATTTTCTCTTAGATAAACCTCTCTACCCTTTCTACCTAAATTTAATCTCATTCCCCAGCTTCGGCATTTTCTCTCTAAAAATAACAAATCAAATCCGACCACATGCCAACCTAAGACTAAATCGGGATCTAGCTTTTTAAACGATTGTTCGAAAGCAAGATAACAAGATTTTTCATCGGGATAATAACTTAACTCTCCTTGTTCAAGAGGGCCTTGGTTTTCTCCCACCATAAAAATCTGCTTAACTTCTCTATGACGGTCACGATAATGTAGGCCAATAGAATAAAGATCATTACCTCGGGAAGTTTCGATATCGACAGATAACGTTGAAAGAGATGGGTTATAAAACGTCGGTCTTATCTGAGGATTTTTAAAAACACGCACGCCCTTTTCCACGATAACTTGTTCGCTTTGAAACTCAACAGAGCCCTTAATAAAACGTTCCATTAAAAAACGTTCCGCAGGCCTTACATCCGCTTCAAAAGTTCGAACTCCTTTTTCATTGAGAAATTCGCGAGCATCATAGAGATCACTCAAGCGAGAAAAATAAAGGGCATCAACATTTTTACGATTAAAATCACTTAGAGCGAGTGGTTTTCTTTCATGTTTTACGGGAAGATTAAATTCACTATCTGAGTTGACAAAGAAAACGGCTTTTTCTTGTTCAAACCGTAATTCAAAAGCTCCCTCATCAGAAGTCCCCATGAAACTTATATTTAGGCCCTGAGTTCCGTCGTAAGTATGAGATGTTAAGATAAATCCGACATTCATAAGCCTAACGTATCAGATTCATTACACTATTAAATGTCATGGACTGTTATATTTTTATAATTGCGTCAGGTTATCTCTTTGGGATATTAAGACCGTGTGAAGACGACTTTAAAAGTATTGATATTTTCTCTCATCTATTGGAACTCTTGGGGTTACTCTCATTTAATTGAGCACTTTCTCACTCACTTCGATCAACACGCTCACTATCACCAAAAAAACCTCACTATTGATTATTTATCAAATGAACACGATATCACTCAAACCAATACAACTATTTCGTCGAAGTCATGGAAAATGAAACTCTCCGCGGGGCTTTTACAAAATACCGTTTCATTAAGTGAAGATGCTGTGACACTTCTCATTTGTCATGAAATGGGTCACTTCCTAGGGGGCTACCCCTTTTTCGATGATATGATGGCGGAGAGAGAGTTCCCCAGTGCCTCAGAAGGACAAGCCGATTATTACGCCACTCAAGTATGCGCGCGAGAACTTTGGCAAAATGAAGATAATCGTGAGTATAAAAATCAAGTTTTAACGTATGCTAAAACAAAATGTGATCAAGCTTGGGAAAATGATAACGAAAAGGAACTTTGTTATCGAATTGCTGTTGCTCTTGATAATTTAAAAGATTTATTAAGTGAAATCAGTCAAACACAAGTGGCGCTCGAAACTCCCGATCCTCATGTTTCAAATTACACCATCAATTGGGCCTACCCAAAAACACAATGTCGTCTCGACACTTTCTTTGCTGGTTCACTTTGTAACACTAGCAGAACGGGACTTGAGATCCCAGGTCTTGCTCATCCAAAAGGTCAAAGCTCAAAAGCGGCAGAGCAAGAGGCGATGGCCCAATCTTGTTATGATGGTCTTGGACAACGACCTAAGTGCTGGTTTAAACGTCGAGAATCTCGATAAACGCTTAAAAATTCTCTTTTCAAAAAGCGAATTCATGTATAACATGTCGCAATATGAGCATGGGTGAAAAAAGTCCATTTATAATTGCAGGTCCTTGTAGTGCAGAGTCACGAGAGCAGGTCTTATCAACAGCGTTAGCGCTGGAAAAAATTCCGGAAGTTCATCTCTTTCGTTCTGGTATCTGGAAACCTCGAACACGACCGGGGTCGTTTGAAGGTATTGGGCCAATTGGTCTTCCTTGGTTAAAAGAAGTTAAAGAAAAAACACGTTTAAAAACTTGTACTGAAGTCGCGAGAGCAAGCCACGTAGAAGAAGTTTTAAAATATGATGTCGATGTCCTTTGGATTGGAGCAAGAACCACGGCCAATCCTTTTTCCGTACAAGAAATTTGTGATGCTTTAAAAGGTGTCGATATTCCCGTTATGGTTAAGAACCCAACCAACCCAGATTTGGCACTATGGTTAGGGGCGATTGAACGTCTTGAGATGGTAGGGATTAAAAATGTTAGTGCTATCTTCAGAGGTTTTAGTACTTACGAAACTGATTCTCGGTTTAGAAATAAACCGATTTGGAGAATTCCTGTTGAACTCAAAAGAAGAAGACAAGAGCTCCCTTTAATTTGTGATCCTAGCCATATCTCTGGCAATAGAAAACTTGTGAGTGAACTTTGCCAAAAAGCTGTGAATTTAAATTTTGATGGTCTGATGATGGAAGTTCACCCTACTCCCGAACAGGCTTGGAGTGATGCCGCTCAACAGATTACCCCGGAAAGTCTCTCTGAAATTGTAAATAATTTAACTTACTCAAAAGAACATATTAAAAATGTTCAATTTGATAATGAGATTGAAAAGTGGAGAAACTCTATCGATATTATCGACAAAGAAATTTTGGATGCCCTTGCCGCTAGGATGAAAATTGTCGAGAAGATTGGACTTGAAAAAAAGAGAATTGGAATTACAGCACTTCAACTGCAAAGGCTCGATCAAATGTTAAAAGAAAGAGTTTATCAGGCTAAAGAGATGGGACTCTCAGAAGACTTGGCCCACGATATCTATAACCTCATTCATGAAACTTCCGTCAAAAAACAAATTGAAATTATGAATCACTAATTTGATTGCTGTTGAAAGTTCTTTATACTCGGCTTACGACTAATCAACTCTGGTTTAATCAAAAAAATAAACGCAACTAAAATAATAATGAGAAGAACCCAGCGCGCCTCTTGTCTCCATTTATTTTCACCAAGAATCGATAAGAGTTTTTTGGCAAACTGTTGTGACTTGTTTTCACTCATAAGGCTAAACGAGGAATTAATACTCTTGAGGTAAAATCTCGTATTGCTCTACATGATAATTATTTTCAGAGCGAATAATGAGAGAGCGGCCAAAGGTTTCCTCGAGCATTTCAATCATGTCGAGATCTTCACTGCACAAATGATCCGTCACTTCGGGATGAGCGTAAATATAAACTTTAGCGCCTTTACTTTTCTTAAGCGTTTTTGTGAGCTCTCTTACCAGCTCATAACAAACTGTTAGTGTAGACTTCACTTTTCCTGTGCCTTCACAGTATGGACAGCTTCGACACATGATTCGAGTGAGGGTGTCTCTGGTTCTCTTACGAGTCATTTCAACCAGGCCAAGTCCAGAAATGGGAAGCACATTTGTTTTGGCGCGGTCTTTTTTTAAGGCCTCGACAAAAGCGGTATAAACTTGTTCACGGTGCTCTTCTTTTTCCATGTCGATAAAATCAACAATAATAATTCCACCACAGTTTCTTAGTCTCAATTGATAAGCAATTTCTTTAACGGCTTCGAGATTCGTTCTTAAAATTGTTTCTTCAAGAGTTTTTCTTCCGACAAACTTACCGGTGTTCACATCAATTGAAACCAACGCTTCCGTTTGATCTATATTTAATGACCCGCCTGAGCGAAGAAAAACTTTATTATCAATCCCTCTTTCAATCTCCATGTCGATGCCATGTTTTTCAAAGAGCGGGATATCATCCTCGTAAAATTCAACTTTACCTTTTATGTTGGGAAGATATTTACTGATAAATTTTTCAGCTTCTTTTTGATTATCTTTATCGTCAATATAAATAGTATCGATATCTTCATCAGTAATATCTCTAAGAACTCGCTGAACGAAATTGAGATCCTGATAACAAAGTGAAGGTGCTTTTGCTTTCTCCCCTTTTTTCTCAACGTCTTTCCAAATTTTGACCATCATATTGTAGTCGTTTTTTAGAACTTTATAGGACTGCCCTTCGGCAACAGTTCTCGCAATTATTCCTCGACCTTCGGAGCGGATGGAATAGAGAATATCTTTTAAACGATCACGTTCTTGTTCATTTTCAATTCTTCTAGAAACACCAGAGTGTTCAATGAAAGGCATAAAGACCACATGACGTCCTGCCAGAGTAATATGTCTTGTTATCCGAGGACCTTTAGTTGAGATCGGTTCTTTTGCCACTTGTACGAGAATTTCTTGACCCTCTTTGAGAAAGTCTTCAATTCCAACTTCAGGACGAAAGCGCATATTGATTTGATCTGAGAGAGTTGAAAGTTCATCGGGAATGACCTCTCCAGCTTTTTGCTGTTTTTCCATTTCTTTTTTAGTCCGCTCAGCAATTTCTCGTTGCTCTTCGATCGTAGGAATATACGCATCATCAACATATAAAAAAGCGGCTTTCTCATAACCGATATCGACAAAAGCAGATTGCATACCAGGGAGAACACGAAGGACCTTCCCTTTATAAATATTACCAACGGAAGGGTGGTTTCCCTTTTGCCCCGCACTTCTCTCCATTAAGAAGTCTAATATTTCTTCATTTTCGACGAGCGCTGCTCGACATTCATTCACTGTTTGATTGATATAAATTTTCTTTGTCATGGGGGAATTTTAACATTTTTTAGATAACTTAGTCTTAAGTTTCTTTAGTGGAAAAATTTATCTGAGTATTTAAAACGGTCAACTACTTTAATTTTTAAATTGGTCCTTCTTTAAAAACGTCCATGTTTTTTGATATTTAAAATGCTCCCATCCTGGTCGCCCCCACTTCGTGGGCTATTTTAAAATATCTTTTAAAGTTAATAGAAAGATGGCCAATACTTGCCCGGAGGGTCGGGTCAAGGATGACCCGATATTGGTTATCATAAAACATGGATGTTTTAAAATTAGTTTGCCTTCTGCGCATTCAGAGACTTTAACACCATATGATAGTCATCAGTCTCGATAAAAAGATGATCAATTCCCTTCTCTTGTAATGTTTGAATTTTTTCTTCATTTATTAACGAAGCGTTATCAGCAAATTCTATAATTTTATCATTTTCAAGTTTTAAAAAGATCGCGATATCAAAATGTCTTAGGACATGAATTTCATCGAGAGGAAAAGGATGAAGCTCAATCTGCTCTTCCCTTTTTCCTTCAATTTTTGCATAGACCTTATCCATCTCTTCGAGAACAACACCAAGGCTAAAAGGTTTTTTAATAAAGGCGACGACACCTTTACTAAATGCTTCTTTTGGATCGATCATTTCACAAAAGCCTGAGATAAAAATAAAAGGAATTTTTTCTAAATGATCATGAACATAATTTAAAAGTTCAATCCCATCCATACGAGGCATTTTGATATCTGAAATCACCAAATCGATATTATTATCTTTAATTTTTTCTATCGCTTCTTCGCCGTCTTTAGCACGAATGATATTATTGAATCCTTCCAATTGAAGCATCTCATAAAGGATGGTTCGAATCTCGAGCTCATCGTCGACCAGAAGAATATTTATTTGTTTATCTAGCATCTTTGTTTCTCCACCCACGAGGTGATTTAAAAACAATAAACTATTCTATCACTTGATAAATTTCAGAACGTGGCGGAGGTCAGCTCTTTATAAGTTCGGGGACTTACAAGTTTCAGAGGTGTAAAATCTATCGAAAAAAGCCTTTTTGACCAGTTTTATGGTCAATTAGAGAAGTATTCCCGCAATACAAGCCGTCATAAAACAGGCCAGAGTTCCCCCGATCAAAGACTTGATTCCAAGCTCAGCAAGCTCAGATCTTCGCCCCGGAGCGAGAGTTCCAATCCCACCAATTTGAATGGCTATCGAGCTAAAGTTAGCAAAGCCACAAAGAGCATATGTTGAGATGACAACACTTCTTTCAGATAGTGTTGATTTAAGAGTTTGAAGATCGAGATAGGCCACAAACTCATTGATGATAATTTTTTTTCCAAGTAACGTTCCCACGGCCATAGCATCAGAAAAAGGGACACCTAATAAAAGAGCAAAAGGGGCAAATAGATACCCGGTAATCAACTCAAGAGAAAGGCTAGGATAACCTATCCAGCCTCCCACAATAGAGAGCATTCCATTTAACAGTGCAATCAAAGCGATAAAGGCCAATAACATTCCCGCAACATTCAGTGATAACTTTAAACCTTCAGCAGCTCCTCCGGCAGCGGCATCGATAATATTCACCGTCGTCTTTTCGACTTTCATTTTTACTTCACCATAAGTTGATGACACTTCTGTTTCAGGCACAAGAATTTTTCCGATAATCAATGCTGCAGGTGCGGACATCACAGAAGCGGCAAGTAAATGTCCAGCATTAATTCCCATACCAACATAAGCGGCAAAGACACCTCCAGCAACAGTTGCCATTCCTCCAGTCATTAAGGCCATGACTTCTGATCTGGTCATCTTATCAATATAAGGTTTAATCACCAATGGAGCTTCAGTTTGCCCCACAAAAATATTGGCCGCAGCTGAAAGAGATTCTGCTCCTGATGTTCCTAAAACTTTAACCATCACAACGGCCACACCTTTAATAAGGTATTGAGCAACACCTAGGTGATATAAAACACTCATCAGAGAAGACATAAAAATAATGGTCGGAAGAACCATGGTGACAAAAATAAAACCAAAACGTTTATCGTTGGCCAGTTCACCAAAAATAAATTTTGATCCTTCATTTGAAAAATTTAAAAGTTCATTGAAAAAGAAACGAGCTCCTTCAAAAACAGACATCCCGGCATCTGTTTTTAAAATAAGAAGGGCAAAGATAATTTGTATCCCCACTCCTTTACCAACCATTTTCCAATTTATTTTTTTACGGTGAGTACTAAAGGTATAGGCCAAGGCCAACATAGAAAATAGGCCCACTACAGACATGAGTCGTTCCATCATAAACTTTCCAATTAAAAATTAGAAAGAAAACGTATAACTGCCAAGCTGTCCGGTCAATTGTTTATTAATTCTTAAGCTGTGAACTTGCCCTGAATGGGCCTCGTGATGCCAGATTCTTCTTGCATATGTTGGGTATTCACTGGGAGTAAGACTGGCCTCGCCACCATCATCAAAAGTCTGCTGGTAAGAATCACGACTTTTAGATGCCTGACCCCACGCAACAATCCCAACCCCGATAATGATACCGATGGCACCACCAACAACGATATTTTTTAGATGTTCTTTAGGTTCTTCGACAAAAGAGAGAGTCGATAAACCCAAGACGGCCCCAACTGTACCCATCGCTACAACCGTTAACGCGTCTCGCATTGAGGTATCCAAAAGAGGATCATCATTTTGGGCGAAAGTATTGCTAGAAGAAGTAATTAAAAATACGGAAATGATTAATGATCTTAAAAAACTTTTCATAGGCCTTAAACACATCCTTGATTCTCATCAGATTGTCGAAATGCCAAAAAAAAACTATGATCAGCACTCTCGACATTTGCCTTACTTATACAATGAATCATAACAGTGCATGAGTCAAGATTTCATAAAGAGATGAATACAGTCGGGTAAAGGAAGTGAGCATGTTTTATCCTCCAGAAATCATCGCGATAAAAAGAGATGGTGGAACACTTTCAGAAAATCAAATCACCCAGTTTGTAAAAGGAATTACAGACGGAAGTATTACAGATTATCAATCGGCCGCTCTTCTGATGGCGATTTATATCAACGGGCTAAATAAAAAAGAAACAGCTGCCCTCACGAAGGCCATGATGTTCTCTGGCGCGACCATGAATTTTAATGACCCGACTGTGATCGATAAGCATTCAACTGGCGGAGTGGGAGATAAAACGAGTTTTATTATCGCTCCCCTTGCCGCTGCATGTGGAGTAAAGGTTCCCATGGTTGCCGGAAGAGGACTTGGTCACACTGGCGGAACAGTTGATAAGATCGAAGCGATCAAAGGTTTTCAAACTCAATTAACACTAGAAGATTTTCAAGATCACCTTATCAAAGAAGGTGTTGTCTTGATGGGACAAACTGGAGATCTCGCCCCTGCCGATAAAAAACTTTATGCTCTAAGAGATGTGACGGCCACCATTTCAAGCATCCCCCTTATTACCGCTTCTATAATGAGTAAAAAACTGGCAGAAGGTGCTGCTGGAATTGTGATGGACATTAAATGGGGTAATGGCGCTTTTATGGAGACCAAAGGCCAAGCAAAAAAACTGGCCCGTAGTATTGTGCAAACAGGGCTTAGTTTTAATCGTCATATGATGGTTTCTATTACCGACATGAACCAACCTCTAGGGAATGCCATTGGAAACTCTCTTGAATTAATCGAATGTTTTGAAACGCTAAAAGGAAAAGGTCCTAAAGATTTAGAAGAGCTTTCCGTACACCTTGCTGGTGGCATGATCCATTTAGCAGGAAAAAGTAAAACCCATAAAGGCGGAATCAAAAAGGCCAAAGCAGCTCTTAAAGATGGCTCTGGACTTGCCTGCCTAAAAAAGCTTATAGCTCATCAAAAGGGAGATGCAAAAGTTGTCGATCAGTATGATTTACTCCCTCTAGCAAAAAATAAAAAAGAAATCCTCGCGCCAAAATCAGGTTACCTCACTCATATCGAATGTAAAAACTTTGGTCTTCATTGTGTTGCCTTAGGTGGCGGTCGAGTTAAAACAAGTGATAAAATTGATTTTGGTACCGGACTCTATCTTCATAAAAAAAGAGGAGATAAAGTCAAAAAAGGTGACGTCTTGACGACGATTTATTTCAACGACAATCAAAAAGAAATTGTTTCAGAAATTGAATCACAGATTTTACAAAAAGATATTATAATAAAGAATAAAAATAAAACGAGTTATCCGTCTCTTATTGAAGAAACCAAAATCAGTTTAGTAGCTGGAGAAATGTCATGTTAGATCTTATTAAACAAAGTGCCGACTTTATTAAAAGTGAATTACCAGAAACTCCCAAGATGGCCATTACCTTGGGCTCCGGTCTCGGTGAATTTAAAAAGAGACTGGCTGATATTAAAGCTATTCCCTATGAAAATATTATTGGGTTTAAAAGAACCAGTGTTGCCGGTCATACGGGAGAACTTATTTTTGGAAAAATAGGATCGACACCTGTGATTTGTTTAAGTGGACGTTATCATGCCTATGAAGGTCATGACCAAGATCAAATCGTCTTTCCTGCACGAGTGATGAAGTTCTTAGGTGTAAAATATTTATTATTAACCAACGCCGCTGGTGGAATCAATACCGACTATAATCCGGGTGATCTTGTGGTGATTAAAGATCATATCAATATGACAGGAAAAAACCCTCTCGTTGGCGAAAACCTTGAAGAACTTGGTCCTCGCTTTCCCGATATGAGTAATGCTTATAATAAAGACTTCAGAGAAATTATTAATTCTGCTGCTTCTGAATGTGAAATTAAAATTAAATCGGGAGTCTATGTCGGTGTGCTCGGGCCAACTTATGAAACCCCAGCTGAAATCCGTATGTTTAAAACAATTGGGGCAGATCTTGTTGGCATGAGTACGGTCCCTGAGGCCATCGCCGCTCATCACTGTGGACTTATTGTTGGTGGTATCTCTTGCGTTACCAATATGGCGGCAGGAATTAAAGATGAAGTGCTTGCTCATGATGATGTCAAAGAACAAGCAAAGAAAGTGACTGAGACTTTCTCTACTCTCGTTGAAAAAATTGTCAGTAAAATCTAATTATTCTTTTTAAGCTGATGCCTTTAATTGGAGATAAGTTTTCAACGTAAACTCGTAACATTTACAAAGTTCCAATTACTTACAAAATATAAATTAAAACTTCCATGTTTTGTGATAACCAATATTCGGCCATCCATGGCCTCACCCTAACGGGCAAGTATTGGCCATCTCTACGATTAAAGTTGATAGATATTTAAAACTGGCCCACGAAGTGGGTGCGACCACGACGGGAGCATTTTAAATGTCGAAAAACAAGGATGTTTTTTTAAGGTTTTTAAAAAATAGTTTTTATTTCAAAAATGAAGCATATCCATTTAAGTACATCACTTTTTTTCGTTTTGTATTGATGCGCTTAGTTTCCCAACGAGCATAAAAAATGTAAAAATATTTCAATTATTTAAAGGGGTTTCTATGAAAACATTATTTGTTCTAGTTTTATTAATTTCTTCTTGTTCAATGACTTCGAACAAGAAGAGCTCACATACCCATAATGATGAGAACTCACATAATACCCATGCATCACATGATCATCACGGCCATCACCATAAGCACCATGATGGTCATAAACATGTTCATAAGACTGGGTGTGGTCACAAAGCTACCAAACATGGTGATCACATAGACTACGCACACAATGGTCATAACCACCATCAAGCCGAAGGTCATACTCACGATTGTGAGGGACCAAAAAAGAAATAATATCTTAAATTAAGAGGAGTCATTAATGTTAGATTTTAATTTTTATAACCCAACACAAATTGTCTTTGGTCAAAACAGACTTAGCGAATTAGATCAAATGATTCCTCAAGATTCAAAAGTGATGATTATTTATGGTGGTGGCAGTGCTAAGAAGTACGGAACAATTGGGAGAGTTCAAGAATCACTTGGAAAAAGAGCGAAGGTAGAGTTTTCTGGTGTTGAGCCGAATCCTCAGTTTGATACATTAATGAAAGCAACTGAAATGGCTAAGAATGAGAATGTCGATTTTCTCCTTGCTGTCGGTGGTGGCTCTGTCATGGATGGGACAAAGTTTATTTCATTGGCCATGCATTATGAAAAAGAGGCCCACGAGATTTTATTTTTTGGTTTTGAAGGTGTCCCGGCAACAAAAGCAACACCTCTCGGTTGTGTTGTAACTCTTCCGGCAACCGGATCAGAGTCAAATATGTTTGGAGTTGTTACCTATAATAATCAAAAATATCCTGTGGTATCTCCACTAACTTTTCCGCAGTTTTCCTTTTTAGATCCAGAGTTCACAAAAACACTTCCACAGGAGCAGGTTGCGAATGGAGTGGCAGATGCTTTTGTTCACGTGGTTGAGCAGTATCTAACTTATCCTGTCGATGCTAGAGTTCAAGATAGAATGAGTGAAGGAGTGATGAGAACTTTATTGGAAGTGGGACCTACTACTTATCAAGACAATGAAGACATGGCCGCTCGAAAAAACTTTATGTGGTCTGCAACCACAGCTCTGAATGGGTTGATTGGTGCTGGTGTTCCTCATGACTGGGCAACTCATATGATTGGTCACGAGTTAACGGCTTCATATGGTATTGCACACGGAAGAACTCTTGCGATTATTCTTCCTTATCTACTTCGTGAGAGAAAAAATCAAAAACGAGAAAAGTTACTTCAATACGCTCATAGAGTTTGGGATATCACTGAAGGTAGTGAAGAGGAAAGAATAGATCAGGCGATCGATAAGACAGAGAGCTTTTTTAATTCTCTAGGAATCGTTACCAAGCTTTCTCATTATAATATTGATGAAAAAGGTATCGATAATGTTGTATCAAATATGGAGAAAATGGGTCTCACTGCGCTTTCAGAAACTCAAGATTTAGGACTCGATACTGTAAAGAAAATTCTTATTAGTGCTATGTAGTTTCAATTTGATCAGTTGCTACGCCATAGTGCGGATCTTCTTGAATATTAACTTCAATCATTGCTTCCGCTCTCTTTAATAAACGTCGGCAGTCTGGACTGAGGTGTCTTAATCTGACTCGTTTACCAAGTTTAGCATAACGTTGAGTAAGTTTTTGAACGGCTTGAATTCCACTATGGTCGGCAATTCTTGATTCAGCAAAGTCGACAATAATTTCATTAGGGTCATCTGCTGGTGTGAACTTTTCTTGAAAAGCAGAAGTAGAAGCAAAAAATAAGGGACCCCAAATTTCGTAAAGCTTTGAGCCATCTTCTAGATTTGATTTTCTAGCACGAATTCTTGTAGCGCTTTGCCAAGCAAAAACGAGGGCGGAAACAATCACACCAATAATAACGGCTATCGCTAAATCAAAAACGACAGTTAAGCCGGAGACGAGTACTAAAACAATTGAATCAGATAGAGGCATTCTTGTGAGGTATTTAAAACTCGTCCATTCAAATGTACCGATACAGACCATAAACATAACCCCTACCAGGGCCGCTACAGGAATCATCTCAATTAAGGTTGATCCAAAAAGAATAAATGAAAGAAGACAGATACCAGCTGTTATTCCTGATGCACGACCTCTAGCTCCACTGGTAACATTGATAATACTTTGACCGATCATTGCACAACCGCCCATGCCACCAAAAAAGCCTGTGGTAATATTGGCCGCGCCTTGAGCAATACATTCCTTATTACTATTGCCTCTCGTTTCTGTGAGTTCATCCACAAGTGTGAGTGTTAAAAGAGACTCTATGAGACCAATACCCGCTAGAATGAGAGAATAAGGAAATATGATTTTTAACGTCTCCATTGTGAAGGGGACATTTGGAATAGAAAAGATAGGGAGCCCACCTTTGATGCTAGCGAGATCTCCAACAGACTTTGTTGGAATATTAAAAAGTATCGCAATAGCAGAGACAATTAAAATTGCAGCTAGTGATGAGGGAAATGCTTTTGTTAACTTTGGTAAAAAATAAATAATTAACATCGTTAAGGCGATTAAACCAAGCATATAAAGAAGCGGAATCGTATCAATCCATGTTCCTGTTTCTGATGATTTAAATTGACCAAGTTGAGCTAGAAAAATAACGATAGCGAGACCATTTACAAAACCTAGAATGACGGGTTCTGGAACAAGCCTAATAAATTTACCGAGTTTTAATGCACCCATAAGAACTTGTAAGATACCCATTAGGATGACGGTACTGAAAAGGTACTCAACACCATGAGCAGAGACGAGGCTCACCATAACGACGGCAAGTGCTCCCGTTGCCCCAGAGATCATACCTGGTCTTCCTCCAAAAATTGAAGTGATGAGACAAACCATAAAGGCGGCATAGAGACCAACGAGTGGTTCAACTCCAGCGACAAAGGCAAAGGCCACAGCTTCAGGAACAAGAGCAAGGGCCACGGTTAGACCTGATAGCAGCTCTATTTTTAAATCAGAATGCATGAAACGTTGAAACACTGGCATGAAGAGTAATCCTTATTAATAAACTTGGACACTTGTAACCTACATGACAGGATAAGGCCCCAATATTAAGATGAAATGTGTTTTTTTATTTAATAAACAGACAAATTTAAATAAATTATCTTTTGTTAAGATAAGGGAGAAGTCATGACAACTGAATATACACCTCCAAAAGTTTGGAAATGGGAACAAAATAGCGGTGGTAAGTTTGCCAATATTAATAGACCGATCAGTGGATCAACTTTTGAGAGAGAATTACCTAGAGGCGAGCACCCACTTCAGTTGCATTCATTAGCGACTCCCAATGGAGTTAAGGTAACAATTATGCTTGAAGAGTTACTTGAAAAAGGTCTTGAAGATGCAGAGTACGATGCTTGGACTATTAGCATCCTTGAAGGAGATCAGTTTTCAAGTGGATTTGTTGATATCAATCCAAACTCTAAAATTCCTGCGTTGATTGACTACAGTGGAGATCAACCAATAAGAGTCTTTGAGTCAGCATCGATACTTCATTATTTAGCGGAAAAGTTTAATGAGTTTTTACCGACCGATTTAGCAAAGAGAACGGAGACCATGAATTGGCTTTTTTGGCAGATGGGTAGTGCTCCCTATCTCGGTGGAGGATTTGGTCATTTCTATGCCTATGCTCCGGTTAAGATACAATATGCGATTGATCGTTTTACCATGGAGGCCAAAAGGCAGCTTGATGTATTAGATAAGCAGCTAGAAAAGAATCAGTTTGTCGCCGGTGATGATTATACAATCGCCGATATGGCAATATGGCCTTGGTACGGAGTTTTAGTTCTTGGGGAACTTTATAATGCTGCAGAGTTTTTAGAAGTAGAAACCTACAAAAACGTTAACCGCTGGGCAAAGATGTTATGTGATCGTCCAGCAGTTCAAAGAGGAAGACGAGTAAATAAAACCTGGGGTGAAGAAGACCAGCAAATGAAAGAACGTCACTCCAAAGAAGACTTTAATAAGTAGTTTTATAAGCAGTTCTTTATATTTCTACCTTGATTGTAAGCTTGCTCTGACTTCCTCTCGTTAATGTAGCCATCAAAATCAAGCACATGAGAAAAGTTACCACGACCATCAAATACTTCGAGATGATCTTTATGTAATTCATCTAAATAATAGTAATAACCTTTTTTCATACCGCCGGCGATTCGTTTTACATTTTTATGATTTGCTACAAACATTTTCCCACCTCGACATTTTCTGACAAACTGAGAATGAGTTCTTAGTTCATCACCAACTCTGTGTTGGTTAAAATATTCATCGATATTATTAAAGGGAAGAAGGTGAGGATTAAAAGAAAAAGAAGAGTGACAGAGAGTAAGAAGAATAAAAAAAGTAAATAGTTTCAGAAGACCTCCTCGCTATTGTTGTGCTTTATCTATCATAAAAATTAAAAATCTCTATCTTAAAAATTTAGTGATTTAAGTTTTTTTTAGTTCGAGAAATTTTTTTCAAGTATAATTTAAAAAGTTAGTAAAACTTTCAAAAGAGTAAGGAAATGTAAGCACCTTGACATCAATACTTTTACTCCCATCTTGATCGAATGAAACGTGTAAATAAAAGATTCGTACGTAACTTTCTTAACCATAAACTGAGCAATAATGCCCTGTTGTGGAGTCTTATGACTCTTTTGATATGTTTAGGAATGAGTCAGGTATACTGGAATCACTCCTTTGGTGAGTACTTAGCAGCTTCACCGGAAATGGTTTTTGAAAAGAAGCAGTATTGGCGATTATTTACATCATCTTTTATCCATGGTGATTTGGCCCATCTTTTATCAAATTCAGTGATGCTTTCTATTATGGGCTATTTTGTGTGCTCTCATTATGGAGCATCGATGTATCCACTTCTTGGTTTTATTGTGGGCATTTTTATCAATCTTATCGTTATATGGGATTATCCCGCTCGTGCGAGCTTAGTAGGAGCATCAGGTGTTGTTCATTACCTTTGGGGTTTTTGGCTAGTTCTTTATATCTTTATTCAAAAACATATTCCTCTTGGTAGAAGGTTTATGAAGGCAACAGCTGTGGGCATTTTTATTCTCGTACCAACAGAGTTTAAACCTCAAGTGAGTTATTATGCTCATGGAGTTGGCTTAGCTTTGGGAGTTCTCTGTGGGTTTATCTACTATCTCGTGAATTATAAAAAAATAAGCTCTTTTGAAGTCTGGGAAGAGGTTGTTGAAGAAGATGATGACGAGGAAGAATACGAAGAAGGATGGCACTACCTTCATTAAAAAAAGTAGTGCCTTTCATTTTATCCAATTAAACTATTGAGCATCCAAGCTGTTTTTTCATGATATTCAATTCGTGCTCCGAGGAGGCTATTAGTGCCTTCATCGTTGGCTCCATCGAGAAGAGGAAGCACGTCTTTTGCCGTTCTTGCCACTTGCTCGTGATCATTTAAAAGATTTTTGATCATTGCTTCAGCTGATGCATCCATTGAGGCGTCATCTTTTACGCTACTAAGCTGTGAAAACTCTGTATATGATCCTGGAGCTTTGACTCCAAGTACTCTAATTCTTTCAGCAATTTCATCAACGGCAAGAGCTAAATCGTTATAGTGTTGCTCGAACATTAAGTGGAGAGTTTGAAACATAGGACCTGTTACGTTCCAATGGTATTTGTGGGTTTTTAAATAGAGAGTATAGGTCTCTGCCAATAACTTCGATAGTGTTTGGGCAATCTCTGTTTTTTTACTCTCTTCAATTCCTGTATTTAAGCTCATATTGACTCCTTTTTCTCTAAATTATCTTTTCAGTGATCTATTGAATATGATTTGTCTCATAATAGCAAAAAGCTATATCAGGTGGCCGGTTTTAACGAGGATAATGGTCTCTTCTTCTACAAATGGGTGGTGCGTTGAGAGATGCTTATTACGAATCCAAGTGCCAGCGGGGTAGCTCCCATGTTCATCTTTAAATTCTCCACTCATGACGTAGATTTCTTCTCCTCCGTAATGTCTATGAGGAAGAAACTTTTCACCTGCGGGCCACTTAACAAGAGCTGTCGATACAGCTCCATAGCTATGAAGTGGCATCACCTTTAAGTTTCCCTGACCTTGCAGCCAGGGAGTAGACTTTGTATCGATAACGACTTTTTCTAAATCATTGTGGTCAAACTGATTGAGTTTAACAAATATTTTACAACCCTCTTTGCTAAAGGGAGAGTGTCCACTTCCTGGAGGATTTCTAAGGTAAGTTCCAGCAGGATAATCACCGGATTCATCTGAAAAAACACCTTCAAGCACAAGAATTTCTTCTCCTTTTGGGTGAGGGTGATGAGGGAAGCTTGCTCCTTCACTATACTTTACTACTGATGTAGTGTGACCAGATTCTTTTGCCTCTCTTTCAAGAGGGATTCGTAATACATTTTTCGAAGGTGATGTGATCCAAGATTCTTCCGTCGTATTGATGGTAATATTTTGATTAAAGTCCATATTGTAATTTTCTTGCATAAGATTCCTTTAGATTGTTTTAAGAATTAAAGCAATGAGTGTTAACCCTACGATAATTCTTCTTTTCTTAGGAGAAATATTTGAATTCATTTTTCTACCTAATATACTACTTAAAATAGCAGGGAGTGCTATCGCCAAAGCATAGTCAATTCTAACCAGTCCTGAGTTTGGATAGTGAAGATTTTCAAAAGATAAATAGTTGAGACTTGAGAAAAAACAAGAAACCATGATCAGAAAATTTATAGTAGGACTTACTTTTTTTTCGTCAGTTATTCCCATCGACAGCAATAACGGAGCGAGAAGGATTCCGGTACCAACTCCGGTGAGTCCGGCCAGCGAACCACTGAAAAAACCTACAATCAAAAGAAGAAGTTTGAATGATTGCGGCTTTTTGTTTTCTCTTTTTGGCAGGAATAGTTTTATCAGCATCGCTATCATCACAAAGAGAAAAAGTATCTTGATAATATTTTCTGGCACAAAGGTCGCGTAGTGAGAACTTATATAACTTGAAACAGATGTGGGGATAAAAAGATAAAAGATAATTTTAAAGTCTAGTAAGCCTTGACGATAAAAGTTAATTACATTCGTTAGCGTCACAATAAATACTGTAAAAATACCAGTGGCAATAACTGATTGAAGAGGGAGTTCGCTTATTAAAGGCAAAATGGGAACAATCAGGATATTACCACCCAAGCCTAGTAATGCTGAGGATATACCTACAAGTGAGCCAAGTAAAATAGTTGCAAGTAGTGTCAATTTAATTCTCCGGAAGAGGAATGATTTCGTTTTCGTTGATGACTTCTGGAAAACGTCCTTCACGCCAGCGGCGTTTTGCTTCCTCTATTTTTTCAGAAGAGGTCGCAACAAAATTCCACCACAAATATCTTTTTTCAGGGAAAGGTTCTCCTCCAAAGATCATAAAATGAGAGTCTTCAGTAGCTGTTAATTTTAAATCAGATCCTTTCTTAAGGGTTATGAGATCAAATCGATTAAAGTTCTCTCCATCAATTTCTACCGAGCCTTGAATGATATAAACAGCAAGCTCGTGGTGAGACTGAACAGGGAAGGTTAAAGATGCATCTTTTTTCGCTTCGCCATTAAGATAAAAAAGGTCTGAATAAACGGGGACGGGAGATTTTTTATCAAAGGCTTCGCCCGCGATAAGTCTTAACTTTACCTTTTCTTTTTCTATAAGAGGAACATCTGCTTCTTTACAATGATAAAAGCTGGCATCAACTTCTTCATGCTCTTTAGGAAGGGCCAACCAAAGCTGAATTCCTTCTAATTCATAGCTTCGATCAACAGGCTCACTTCTTTCGGAATGCGTGATACCCTTACCAGCTGTCATCCAATTAACTTCTCCAGGGCGGATAGCTTGTTCGTTGCCGAGGCTATCTCGATGCATAATTTCACCGCTAAACAACCATGTAATTGTAGCAAGACCAATATGAGGATGGGCCCGCACTTTCATACCGCTTTCGGGAGTTACTTGAGCTGGACCCATATGGTCCCAAAATATAAAGGGACCAACTGATCTTTTCTTTGCATCAGGAAGTGTTCTTCTAACAACAAAATTGTCACCGAGATCTTTTTTCTCAGGTCTGATGACTAAATCGATTGAACTCATACGATCTCCTTAGGTAAGTGGTACTTCCATTGCGAGTATTTTTGCATTTGTTTTTGCTTTTATATTTATTTCAGTTGGGCCAACAATTCCAATGGCATCTCTCGCATTTAATGTTTGCTCACCAACTTCAAGTTCTCCTTCGAGTAAAAAGAAATAGACTCCATTTTTCTCATTATTCATTTTATAGTGAAGCCCTTGACCGCCATCTAAGTCTGCAAGGTTAAACCAAGCCTGTTGATTAATCTTTACTCCTTCATCATTTTTATCAAGTGGGCTAACAACAGTTTGCCATTTATTTTTTCTTGCAGCGACATCGAACTTTTTTTGATCGTATCTTGGAGTAATGTTTTCTTTTTCTGGCATGACCCATATTTGTAAGAAGTTAGCATCTTCAGTGTTAGAAGCATTGTACTCCGAATGATAGACACCTGTTCCCGCAGACATGAGCTGTACTTCGCCATGAGAAATAACAGCTTCGTTGCCTTCGCTGTCCTTATGCTTTAAGGCACCGCTAATGGGAATGGAGATGATTTCCATATTTTGGTGAGGGTGAGTTCCAAAGCCCGATGAAGGAGCAATTTGATCGTCATTAATAACTCTAAGAACACCAAAGCCCATTCTGCTTGGGTTATAGTATGAAGCAAAACTAAAACTATGTTTTGATTTTAGCCAACCGTGATCAGCTGCGCCTCTTGAATCTGAAGTATGAAGGACTGTTTCCATTTTTGTTTCTCCTTTTTTAGCGTGGCCACTTTTAATAAAAGGGGTTGTTAGTAAAGTAAGAATGCCACCAATAATTTTTCTTCTTGTTATGTTTTTACTTTTCATGACCCTATAATCGGCTATTCTTTGATAATTTAATAATATTAAGTTATGATAATCTTAATAGTTTTAAATTATTAAAAATGAGTGAAATCATGACCTTAGATCAGCTTGAAATGCTTGAAGCCGTTATCCAGGAGGGAAGCTATCAAGCAGCCGCCAAAAAAATCAATAAAAGCCAGCCCTCTTTAAGCATGGGGATTAAAAAAATTGAAGAGTATTACTCGATTCAACTTTTTTCAAGAGCGGGTTATAGACCAGTACTTACAGATATTGGTCGTCGTTTTTATGAGAGTGCAAAGTCGACTCTTAGTTCCTATCGTCAGCTTCATAAATTGGCGACGGAGTTGGGCACAGGAATTGAACCTGAGATCAATATTTCGATCGACCCTATCGTTATGGCAAATCGTTTTTCTTCTCTTTTAAACATTTTAAAAAAGCATGAATATAAAACAGCTCTCTCTATAACTTCAGGCGTATTGTTTGATAATGCTCATAGTTTAATGTCTGGAGAAGTTGATCTTGCTATCGGACATTACCCTCAAATTGATAACTCCCAATTGGAAAGTCATAAAATCTGTAATCTTGAATTAATTCCTGTTGCTCATAAAAGCTTAATATCAAAATCAAAAGTTGATAAAAGTTTATTTCAAAGGTTACCGAATATTATTGTTAAGACGAAGCAAGAAAGTGATGACAACACTTCGAGTACTCCTGGTTTAAAGTGGTATGTGGATAGTCATGCACGAAAGACGGAACTTATTTTACTTGGCTTTGGTTGGGGGCGTTTGTCAAGACTCCAGTTTGAAAAGCAAAAAGATATAGTCGAAGTACCTCGTGAAATCGTTGAACCCATATCGTTTGATATTCATATTATGAAACATTCTGAGAGGCCTCTTGGTCCGACTTCTAGAGAAATATGGAATGAGATGACAGAAAATAGTCACTAAGTATCTAAAATTAAAATAAAAAAACTATTTTTGTCTGAAATGGTTAGTCTAAGATATTCACCGCTAAGTACCGATAAGTACTTGATGGACGATAAGAAAAATCATGGTCAACTAATTCAACTTTTAGGAATAAAGAATGCTCTTTATTCTTCTGCTTTGATTTCTGAAACGGACGTGAGTGGAAAAATTACGTCCGTTAATGAGATCTTTGAAAAAGTATCTAAATATAGCTCAGAGGAATTAATTGGAAATGATCATCGAATATTAAACTCTGGTGAGCATGAGAAGTCATTCTTTCAAGAAATGTGGGAAACGTTAAAGAAGGGAAATATTTGGCGTGGTGAAATAAAAAATAAAGCGAAAGATGGTTCGTTTTATTGGGTTGATTCAACTATTTTTCCTAAACTTAATGAGAAAAAAGAAATTATCGGCTTTATCTCTATTCGATACGAAGTCACCGAAAGAAAGCATCAGCAAGAAATAATTCTTCAGCAAAAAACGGAAACTGAAGTTCTAAACAAGCTTCTTCTTCTCGATCACTCTGACAATCGAGATTTAAATTTAAAGTTAAAAGATTCTCTAAATATATTATTTGAAACTCCTTGGTTAAAGTTACTAAACAAAGGAGGAGTTTTTCTTGTTGAGGGAAATTATTTGAAACTTACCGTATCAAATAAGCTTGGTGAGAAAATAGAAAATCTCTGTGATAAAGTTGAAAAAGGAAGCTGTCTTTGTGGTCGAGCTTTTGAGCAAAGTGAAACGATTCATGCTAGCTGTGTGGATGAGAGGCATGAAGTTACATTTGATGGTATCTCAGCTCATGGTCACTATAATGTTCCCATTAAATATCAAGACAATGTCATTGGTGTCATAGTTCTCTATCTGCCTCATGGCCATCAAAGAAAAGAGCAAGAAGTCTTGTTTTTGGAAGCATGCTCTGAAATTTTTTCTAGTATTATTATCGCTCATAGAAGCAAAGTAGAATTGATTGAGGCAAGAGATAAGGCTATTATGGCAGAAAGGTCTAAGTCAGAGTTTCTTGCCAATATGTCTCATGAGATTAGAACTCCGCTCAATGGAATTATGGGGATGGCCCAAGTTTTAAAAGACTCTCAATTAGATGAGAAGCAATTAAAACTAATCGAAACCATAGATTCATGTGGCGATAGCTTATTAACAATTTTAAATGATGTACTCGATATTTCTAAAATTGAATCAGGTAATATGGAGTTTGAAGACCTGAATTTTGATTTATATCGATGTGTTGAGGAGTCAATTCATCTTTCAAGTTATAGGGCATCTCAAAATGGAATTAATCTTATATTTGAAAATAAAAAAAGTAATGACTTCTGGTTTAGAGGTGATGTTACGCGGATTAGACAAGTTTTAGTAAACCTCATCACAAACGCTGTTAAGTTTACGGAAAAAGGATCAGTATCAGTACAAATAGAAAGTCTAAAAGGACTCGTTACGATAAAAGTAAAAGATACAGGGATAGGTTTAAATGCTGAGCAATTAAATAAAATCTTTAATGCTTTTTCTCAAGCTGATGCCTCAACGACGAGAAAGTTTGGGGGAACTGGTCTTGGACTTTATATTTGTAAAAGACTTGTTGAAGGTATGAAAGGTGAGATTAATGTTGAAAGTCGTTACGGTGTTGGTTCAACATTTAGTTTCTCAATTCCATTAAAAGTAGGTGAAGCGGAATCAGTTAATGAACCTATTTCTCGACAAAAGGTTTCAAACCTTTCTCACCTCAAAGTACTCGTGGCTGAAGATAATAGCGTAAATCAAATGTTAGTGAAGTTATTGTTTGAAAAGCTTGGCATTAAAATAATGATAGCGGGAACAGGTCAGGAAGCTTTAGATCTTTTACATAAACAAAGCTTTGATTTGATCTTTATGGATATTCAAATGCCAGTCATGGATGGTATTGAAGCCACTAAAGAGATCAAGCGTCTACACGGAGAAGATCATCCACCTATTATCGCAATGACGGCAAATGTATTCAAAGAAGATCGTGAGCAATGCAAGAGTGTTGGTATGGTTGATTTTGTTGCCAAACCAATAAAGTTTGAAGAATTAGAAGATGTGGTCAATAAATATTCTCAAAACTTAAAAAAGTCAGCTTAACTATTTCTCATTGCCGTAGTTCCTCATTAAGTTTATCCTTTTTTTATGAAAACAAAGATTGAAACTGAAGTTAAAAGAATTAATGGTTATTTAAAAGAGGTCGTTACTTTTATAGATTCTTCAGGGAAGCCCGTCTCTCAGATTATAAATCCATTAATGACTGAGTTAAAGCCCAGAGATATTCTTCAAATTTTTGTTGGTGCTTTTCTGGTTGCTTCACCGCTAGCGTTCACTGAAGAAATCTGGCAGCTGAGTATTTCCTTGAAAAAAATTAATGCCTTTGCTTTAGGTGCCATCTCATTTATCACCTCCGCACTTTTTATTTATTTCAATACTTATCGTTATAAAATAAAAGGGAATGTGATTGAGTATATAAAAAGAGTGTTTGCAACTTATTTGATTTCTCTCTCAAGCATTATTTTAATTTTGTCTCTCATTGATAAATTTCCAGTTTTTGAAACTCCCTATATTGCTATAAAAAGAGTTTTGATCATCGGCTTTCCAACCGTTTTTGCCGCTGTTATCAGTGACAACTTAAAATAAAAGAAAAAAATGAACCTAAAGTTAGAAACAAAAGATCTCGTTTTAACAAGACCAAATGAAAATCAAATTGAACAATATTATAACGATATTATTGGTACCAATATGTTTGATACTATTATTTGGGAAGGGCCGGAGTCAGTTCAAGACTTATATGACTTTTGGGATAGAAATAGAAAATCTTCTGGTACGTTAGAAGAGGCTGTTGATTTTGCTATGATCGATAAAGAAAACTCTCATTATGTTGGTGGTTGTAGTTTAAGACCTGTTGGCGGGGACCCAAATATAATTGATGTCGGAATTGCCATTGCCCCTCGTTTTCAAGGGAAAAGTTACGGCACACAGGCCATTAGGGCCATTGTGAATGAAGCATTTCAAAACAGACAAGCCTATCGTGTTTTTGGCAAAGTCTTTGTGGGAAATCTTGCATCACGAAAAATGTTTGAGAAACTTGATTTTTCATTTGAAGGAACATTAAGAGGGATTGTTAAAAAAAGAGGCCAATGGTTAGATGAGTGGGTTATGGCCATACTAAAACCTGATTGGCAGAAATCAAATAAGTACTAATTCTAATCTTTTCAATGTGGCGGCCTTGCCACGTTTTATTTACAGACTTTAAAAGAGAGCTACCTTTTTCAAAAAAGTTTGGGTATTCAATGCTTGTTTTAAATATGCCACGACTTGTGGCAAAAATGGAGGAAGTCATGAAATCAAAATTTTTATCAATACTAATAATACTTGGTGCGATGTCAGCACAGGCAAATGTATCAGACTTTGCTAGGTATCAAAAAACTGTTCGTACCGTGGAATCGATGACAGCTAATGCTGAAAATAGAAATTTAGCTCAGCAATATGGCCTAAGTTTAGTAAATGTTGGTTGGGAAGATACAGGAAGAGGAAAAAATTCTTCACTCGGTCCTAATATTTCTGACGTAACGATTCAGGCCCATTCCGTAAATCAAGCTGGAGAAATTACTCCCGTTTCGATGCCCATCGTTCGTTATCCAAACTTTGATGATAAATCAGCTGATATTAGTCCTGATAAGTTTTATGTGAGTGTTGGAAATGAAAAAGGCCTACCTCTTAAGCAAGTTACATTGACAGAATACCTTGCTGATCTTGATCAGTACCTCACAGACGTTAAGAGTTGGGTGACAACTGTTGAAGAAGAAGATGAAGATGGAAATATGGTGACAAGAAAAATCGAAAGAAACTTACTTGCTGCAAGAGATTCTCATGTGCTTGTTTCTGCTCAAGTTGCCTACCTTCCTGTTCCTAAAAATGGTAAGGCTGAATTTAATCCCGTTATCTTTAACTACCAGTCTGCAAAAGAAAGCCCAGCAGTTCTCACGATTTTAGCAACAAGAGAGGGGACCAGTGCTACCATCATTGATAACACAAGAGATGCTTTCGAATCCAAATCATATCGTATGGGACAAAGATTATTTTTTAATGATAACGGTGGAAGAGCGTCGTTAACAGCTGTGAGAAAATCTGAATTCCTTGAACAAAATGAGAGCCCTTCAAGTGCTCCAACAATATCGGCCAATAGAGAGTCAGGTTTAAATATGGTTCTTTTAATTCAAGTTCCACTTAAACATAAAAGTCGAGGTTTTCTTGGTGGAGGAATCATGCTTGAATCTGCAATGATGATGACAACCGCAAAGGCCGTTGATGTAGATGATGCTGTTATTGGACACGGTACTGTTGAAGGTCCTTTCACCGAAATGGATGGCCTTGCTATAGAAAGAGATGAAAGGTTTCCTATTCGTGTAACGGTTCAGTTTTATAAAGCTACAAACTCTGGGTTACTAACTGAAGAAATGGTTGAGGAAAGTAAACGTACCATTGATAAGGTTTATGCCAACGCTGATTATGTCGGATCACTTGTGACAGGGGAAAAAACTCTTCGTCCTACAGAATGTGCAGTGGTGTGCAGGACAACCTTGGTGGCCAATTTACTTTGCAACAGATCCGATTATTACTCTTGAGGGTGAAACACCAAAAGCTGTTACTGGCGAGCAGGCCATGATTGAGCTTCTTGAAAAACGATACCCAGAAGGTGTTTTTTGGAAATATCTCTGTGGAAACCCGGTTACTTTTGCAAATGCTATTAAGTATGCATTAGAAACAATTTAAAGCCCTTAAGTCGCCTTAATCTAATAGTATTGAGGCGACTCTCTTAAGATCTATAAGACTAACTTTTGGAAATTTAGTTGATTCGTGGTATCAAAAATCATGAATTTAAAACTTTTGATATACCTTTTTTTTCATTTTGTTTGTTTCGCCGGAGAGGGACCAGAGCTCACAAAATGGTACTATGACAAAGTAGAAGAGGGAAGTAATGCCCATCACAACTTGCTTCAAGTAAAAGAATTTCTCATTCGTTTAAATGACATAGATACCGCCAATGAAATTGATAAACTCTTTCAACGAGAACAGTTTTATTCAATTAAAAATAAAGATGTATGGAATAAACCTGTCGCGGCTGAAGGTTATACTCATAAAGCCTGGAAAAGTATTTCAATTAATGAAGAGTTTTTAGCTCATGGAAAACGCTTAGACTTTTTAAAATCAAAAGATCATTTCTCTCAAGTGGTAAAACTTGCTTTTATTTATATTCACGAGTACTACCACTTGATCGATTATAAGAATAATGTCGTTTTTTCAACTGAAAGACCTGTTTATCAAAAAAGCTTTGATCATTACAATAAATTGTTTCAGGAAATGTTCTTGGCTTATCAATGGCATGTTATGCATAAGCACCCTGATGAACAAAAGTGGCTTTCGATGTTTAGAAAGTTTGCTTCACTACTTGCCCATGAATTTAGCATTTATAAAAACGGTAAGTACGGTGAAATTGTTAAAGCTTATCAACCTTATTTTCGTCATAACGGTTGTGTGAAAAAGAGCTTGAAGAGAAATGAGCTGGCAAAATATTACAGTGAATTAGCAACAAACTTTGAAGATAATAAATCTTATCTAGATAACTTTAAAGCTTTTGATCTAGCTGTTCGTTATCATTTACCAGCTCAAAAGAATCCCCCAAAGTCTTGTTTGATCGCAGCACAAAAAGCTATTGTCCCTACTTATGATTTACCTATCGGCCATTATGGACCACGATATAGACAAAGAATTTATAAAATAAAATCGTTGCCCGCAAAAAACTACCTAAGAATTTTAAAAGTAGATAAAAAAACTGAGAAAGCAAAAGTTAAAATTGATGTTGCGACACTTGGAACATTTTTTCCAGGGCAATATCCTATTCCGTTTAACAAGCTGAGCACTCTTCAACCTTGGGTAAAGGAGAGTAATACCTACTTTGAAAAAGCGACACAAAGTATTTATATAATTGTTTCTGAAAGTGCAGAAAACTCTTTTCCTAGCTCTCTAAGTATTAGGTTTTCTAGAAAATGGTATGATGAAGAAGGAAACTCCTTTGAAACATTTATAGACGCAAAAGAAGTTCCTCCTCATATGCAGTGGGAGTTTGGTTATTACCCTGTCTCTTTTAAAACAAAGTCTATACCTTTTCATAAATATAGTGCTCGTGACGATAGTTATTACTGGTCCCCTGCAAACGGTGTGAAGGTAAGGCTTAAAAAAGGAGACTTCTTAAGAATTAAGTCACCACTTGTTAAAGAGGAAAGAAGAACAATTACTCTATATAAAGTAGGTCCAGAGGTAACGAATAAACAAACCTATAATATTGAAAATGTCTCCCGAATGCATAATTGGCATGATGCTAAAGATATATTTATAAAAGATGATGGTCTTTATTATATTATTCTCAATAGAGACAGTAGGCTTATCAATAATCGTTTTTTTAGGATTGATTTTGAGTTATCTAGAAATGGAACGAGTTCACCTGATAAAGAAGAATTCGTCAGTTTGTCTGAAAATGATTTAAAAAGTATTGGCTTTCATACACCTCAGACAAACACGATTGATTTTTACGTTGAATGGAGAAGTGATGTGCAAAGCTTTGATCACCACGACTTCTTTCCAATGAAAGTCTTTGAGTTGGATACAAAAAAAGGTGACAGGATTGAGATAGTAAACCTTCCTCAAAAAAGAGTGCCTGGCGTTTCCTATTTCTTAAAAATAACAAACACTGGAAAAATTGAAAAAGTTAAGACTATGCAGTCCTATATTCATAAAGCGGAAATTCAAATTCAATCAGATGAAAAGCATTACTTTGCCTACGTAATGACAAAAAGCTTCGTCAATTCTTTTGGTTTTTCTTCAGGTCTTAAACACTTTCGCTCTGATGTGAAAGGCCCTACTGCTCATTTTAAAGAGTTAGATAAGGTTGAGCTTCGTAAGCTAAAGCTTTTTCCCCTTATTGAAAAAAAATATCAAAACGAAAACTTAACTCAAAACCATCCTATTGGTTTCAAGCAAAAAGACATGCATTTTCAAATTTATAAGATAGAAATAGATAATCCTATGACAGTTTATTTTCAAAAAGACCTTGAGGGCTTAAAAGAATCTCATTTTACTTTTTCAAATTATGACTCCTCTAATTGTTCTGATGGTTTTAATTGCTTAGAGGCTATCCATAGTGGATATAGCTGGAATAAACATTTTGAAAGAACTATAGATAGTGGAGTTTATTACCTCACTATTGAAGGTAAAATAAAACCAAGCCACGTAAATGAAAAAATTCCCTGGAAGATAATGTTTCGCTCAAGAAATCACAATCCCAGCTCAGTAAATATCGAAAAGCTTAATAAAGTACAGATGAGTGATCAAAGGATAAGATTAAAAACAATACCCTAAAAAACGAATTTTTTTCTTAATCTTATTATTTAGTTTATTTCGATCATTTATTTAAGCTTTTAGTTTATCTTGCTGACCTATTTCTGTGTAACGATAATATTGAGATATCATAAAAGAGATTGGGCCCATTAAAATTTCATGCCAGTAATACTCCATATCGTCATACCATTCAGGATCGTATTTATTCACACAACGAATAAAGCTTTCTATAAAATAATAATAGTACTTAGGATTGATGTTTAAATTGACTTGTGAGTGAGTTTGAGAAATTTGGATCAGTTGAATTTTTGCTAACTTGTCCCCCTGAATTGAGTCCAGGCAAAATTTGATTCCATCGAGAAGTAACTTTTCTTGGTGTTCAAGATCAATGTCTTTGAAGTACTCTTCAATCTCGGGCTTTATTTTAAACATTTGTCGGTAGAACTCTCTGGGAAAACGGCGATGATCTTTTATTCTCTCAAAAGAATTATTAACTTCATTAATTTTCTCTTCCCATGAAATATTACGCTTTCTCATGAAAAAAATATTACAACAAATTTAGTTTTGCTTCAACTTCTTAAGCTTCTTCCAAGCATCCAGCCAGACATAAAAACAACAGAGGTAAACCCTATGGCAATAAAAACTTTTGCAAAATGAATGAGGTCAGCTTTTGCATCAGGAGCTACATAAACTTTAGGGGAGTTATTGACTACGATACTAACGTTTTCATCATGAGTTATATTGGCCATACTTTCAATGGCAAAGAGGGTAGCGTCATCATAATTTTGACTTCTTAAAAAGGGCTTAAGATCGTCAAGTATTCGTCCGGCTCTGGCATCAGTGAGGCTTCCTTCAAGACCTTGACCAACTTCAATACGCATTTTTCGATCATTGATAACAAGCAAAAATAAAGCTCCGTTATCTTCTTTTGCACTACCGAGTTGCCATTTTTCTACGACTCTCATTGAGTATCCTTCAATACTCTCACGATTTAAGGTATTGATGATAAGGACCTGTAGTTGTACTCCATGCTTTTTATAGACTCTTCTAATAAATGCTTCAATCTTACTTTTGCCTTGTGAAGAGAGGACGTTCGCTTGATCGACAACTGGCCCTGTCAATTCAGGAATATCAGTATTGGCAATTAGTGAGAAAGATAAAGTAAAGAATATGATAAAAAGTAGCTTATTCAACGATGACCTCATCTGAAAGAGCGTTTTTTCTACTTTGATGAGGAGGAAAATCTTCTTTTAATAAAGTTTCGACATCTAAAAAAGCAGACTCGAGGGCCGTATTAATATTTTTACTTTTTAAATGAGAAGATATATTCGATATGATTTTACTCCAATCTTCTGGCGATGATTTTTCTTCAACTTGATGATTATAAATAATTTCTACTTTTCTTTCTAATAGTGAAAAGAAGACCAGGATACTTCCTGTTTTTACACTATGAAGGTTGTGTTCGAAAAAACTTTCGAGAGCTTTTTGACGAACTTCTTCACTTGATTCTTGCGATAAAATAAAAGCGAGTTTAAAAAGAGACACTTTACTAAGTAAAAATGAGACCAAAAGACAAATGATGAGTATTGATACAACAGCTAGCGTGTTTAAAAAGTAATGAAGTCCAAAAATAGATAAAGCAAGAAAAGCTGAGAAAAAAAGAAAGAGTGATAACCTCGGAAACACAGCGGGGTAGTCATCTGATTGTTTAACGACTTTAGCAACGACTTCAAGAGAAGTTTTACTTTCTATATTTTGTATCAATGATTTAATACTATCTGGATTAAATGTATAACTACCAGCTTCCACTAGAGCCTCCTCCTGAGAATCCTCCTCCTCCACCAGACCAACTTGAACTTGAACTTGAACTGCTGCTTGAGCTAAAACTGGATCTTCTAGAGCTAGACGACCAGCTCGAGCTACTACCGCTACCGCCATCTCGTGAGATCAAGCCCATAATAAATCCTATGATAAAAAAGGGGATATACATAAGAAAAATAGATGATACGGGAACAGCTTCTTCCATTATGCGGCCTTTGTTTCTTTTATAAGTTCCATGGGAAGAGAAATGACGAATGTTGTATTTTTAGCTTTGTGATCTATTTCAATCTTTCCACCCATAGATGTGATTAATCGTTTACTAAGGCTCAGCCCTAAGCCTGTTCCTTCACCTCTTTCTTTTGTGGTGAAAGTAGGATCAAAAAGATGATCCGCGATATTATCTGGAATGCCTGATCCTGAATCTGTAACGGTGATATAGTGATGCCCTTTTAAGTTAAAAGAATTAATTTTGATCCATCTTTTTTCATGATCTTTGATTGCGTCAGAAGAATTAATTAAAAGATTAATCATGATTTGTTTTAGCTGACTAGGCTTACATAAAATAGTGACATCACATGAAAAACATTTTTCAATATCGTTTATATTATTGGCCTTTAATCTTTTCTTTGAAAATAAGATGGAATCATCGACGATTTCATTAAGATTACAAAGTTCTTTTTCTCGATTGCTCTCATTAGTCGATAAACTTCTAATATTTTTAATAATATTAGTGGCCATCTGTGAGGCATCCTTTATTCGAGAAAATTGCTTTTCAGGGGATATACCACTTTCATAGGCTTGAATTCCCAGTTGAATAATTGAAATAGGATTTGCAATATCATGAATTAGGCCTTGAGACATTTCTCCCATTAGAGCGAGTTGGTTAGTTCGATCTTCAATTTCAGCCTTACTTTTCTCAAGAGATTTTCGTAAGAGCTGAATTTTTCTAAAAATGAGAGACCAGTGAAATAAAGTCAGAAGAAAAAGTCCAATAGCTGTCAAAATGATGTAGTTTTGATACTTGTTCGTTTCATTGTTAATTAAACTTACATGAGCAAATATTTTCTTTTCAAACATCTTCATAGAGTTTGAGTATATATCTTTTTGTTTTTGGTATTCTGGAGAAAAGAGTATTTTCTTAGCCTTTTTTTTATCTCCTAAATTGATAGCTTGAAACGCTTCTTTTTCATATTGAATTAAGAGCTCATTTGCTTTTTGAGTTTCTTTTGCATTACTACCATCAAAAGCAGCTGGTGATTCTGCTAGGACATCATTGATGCTTTTGTCAAGAAGGGGAACATACTCGTTATAGCGTTCTTCCCAGCTTTTTTCACCTGTTAAGGCTCCCATTCTTGCTGACATCGTTAAGACTTCATCAAAATAAATAATTTGATCTTTATAGTGAATGAGCTTCCCTATAAGCTGATTATTTTTTTCAGTAATAGAAACTAATCTTGAGACAAGAAAGATAATTCCTATTAAACAAAAAACCGTAAAGGCCGCACCAAAATAAATGTATTTTTCTCTGATTTTATTTGAATTCACGAGTAGCTTTTCGGCTACTCGTGAAATAACTTTTATAGTCTTAGAATTTATATTCTTGAGAATTCTCGTCTACATTAAGATCATTTGGATCACTTTGTAATAAAGTGGAATTCCAATGAGTATATTAAAAGGAAAAGTAATACCGAGGGAACTTCCAAGAGAAAGGGCAGGGTTTGCTTCTGGTATTGAGGTTCTCATGGCCGCAGGAACAGCGATATAGGAAGCACTCGCTGACAAGGTGGCCATAATCGTCACTCCACCTACAGAGAGTCCCATAAGTAGTCCGATATTAGCACCGATAAGTGCGAAGAGCATGGGCACAGCTATACCAAAAAACAAGAGGAATTTACTTTTAGAGATAAAAAGCCTGATCTCTTTAGTCGCGACTATTCCCATTTCAAGTAAGAATAAGGCAAGAGCACCTTTGAAGTTTGAAATGAAGTATTTTTGTAAAAAAGCCTCATGACTAGAGTGAAAGAGAAGACCCATTAAAACACCAATACCTAGAAGAAATGTGCTTTTGCCTAGAAAGATTTCTTTCATAACATCATCTTGCTTAAGAGCACTGAGCTTAAACCCCTTAGCAAGGCAAATTCCAACAATGATGGCAGGGAACTCTAAAATCACAAGAAAGAGGGTCATATATGATTCAAAGGGAACATTCATCTGCTGGAGGAAACTGATGCTGACAGCATAAGTTCCAACACTTACAGAGCCGTAATGAGCAGCAATAGAAGCAGCGTCAGAGTTTTCAAACTTTCCTACTTTTTTCAAGATAGGATAAGCTAGAATCGGCAGGAAAAGTCCCAAGAGAAAGACGAGTAAAATTTTTGGCGCAAGATCGGAAAATGAATGGGCCGCAAGTTCCATCCCTCCTTTGATTCCGATTGTGATTAATAAAAAGATGCTAATCATTTCATAAATTGATTTTGGGATTTTGATATCCACTTTCAACAAGCTGATAAAAGCACCGACAATAAAAAAGAATATAGTTGGATCTAACATCTTAAATTCTCTTGTGCATGAGTAATATTTGGCTGAACCATAAAACTATCAAATTGATAGGTTGTCGCAGCGTCAACGATGATTCCTGATTGATCAAAAAAGACTTGTGAAAAGAAATTATGATCATTGTCTTCGATATTTAATTGAAAGGGATACTTCTCTCTTTTTTCTAAAGAAAAGGGTGTCGCTAATGTGACATGGAGTAAGTGAAACTCCTTAATGTCATATTGAGTTTGATACTGTATCCTAAAAGGGTCAGCTTCTGTTAGTTGAAAGCCATAATTTGGCCCAATGTCGCCCCAAACTTCAGGAGTTAAGGCTTCAAAGTCAGGTGTTGTGAATAAAATATTCACCTCTTGAAACGGACCTTCCCATTTCAAAGAAAACTTAGATTTTTTAAACGGATGCATTACTTCTCCTCATGCTCTGTATAGATTTATTAAATATCAAATTACAGAAAATAGTAAAATAGATAATACAGGTTTGATTTATCGGTTTTACCGATATAGAGTATTTTTATGGAATGGATAAATTTCAGACATTTATATTCTTTTTGGGTGGTAAAAAAAGCTGGTGGATTTAAAGTTGCCGCAGAACAAATTAATGTTTCTCAGTCAACGGTGAGTGAACAGGTCGCTTTACTTGAAGAGTATTTGCAAAAAAGTGTCTTTAAGAGAAACACCAGAGGTCTTAAGCTAACTGAAACAGGACAGCAATTATTTTTTATAGCCGATGCGATCTTTGAAAAAAGTAAAGAAATCAATCTCTTGATTCGAGATGAAAACTCTCAGCTTTTTGGTGAACTCAAGGTTGGCATTATTGGTGGAGTTTCAAGAAACCTTATCTTTAGGCTCTTAAAAGATACCCTCGATCAGGGAACGATGAAGAAATTTGAAGTGTTTAATGGAAGCTTTGATGAATTATCAGAAGCTTGCATAAATTATGAAATCGATTTTTTTGTCTCCTTAATGCCACCAACGGGAAGCCATCTTTCTTTACTCGATTCGAAGGTGATTCAAAAAAGTGACTTCTGTTTAACGGGAAATCCAAAAGTATTGAATAGAATAAAGAAAAAAAGAGTCAACCCTATTGAGATAGACCTCTATACTTTTAAGTATCCTTATTTTGATAGTGACTTTTTAAAAAAACTATCCAAAAAACTTAATATCAATTTAAATATAAAACTCGAATCAGATGATATCTCTCTATTAAGGTTCTTCGCTAACTCGGGTGCTGGAGTGGCGCTCATTCCCGAAATTGGAGTGTGGGAAGATATTTCAGAAAAAAGGCTGGGAAGGATTAAACTACCTTTTTTTAAACCAATAAGTTTTTTCGTGAATTACCCTAAGGTTTCTTCTAAAAAAGAAATTCTTGAAGAGATGCTGGAAAATATCTATTAAAAAAACTGAAGTGAGTATTCGATTTTTTCAAATATTATCTAGTGACGTTCCCCGTTAGAATCCCCTGATGAAAAACTTAGGTACAATAGATCACACTTCACGGCTTTCCCTTTCAGCTGAACAAATGAAAAGGTTGGTAGAGTCAGATAGGTTTGAAAAATTCATAACATTTATCATCATTTTAAATGCAATTACGTTAGGTTTGGAAACGATTCACTCACTTCCTCATTTAGTTTTTCGTTTTTTAGAATACCTAGACACAATATTTTTAGGCATATTTGTTGTCGAAATCTTATTAAAGTTTAGAGTCTATCAAATATCTTATTTTAAAGATGCGTGGAGAGTTTTTGATTTTGTTATTGTCCTCATTGCATGTGTGCCGGCGAGTGGACCATTTTCCGTTTTAAGATCTCTACGAATATTAAGAACCCTTCGCATGATTAGTGTCGTTCCTTCACTAAAGAAAGTTGTCAACGGATTGATGGAAGCAATACCAGGGCTTGGTGCGGTGACTGTTATCATTTGCCTTTTGTTTTATGTTGGCTCAGTTATGGCCACCAAACTTTTTGGTATGGACTTTCCCGCTTGGTTTGGAACGATTGGGGCCAGCGCCTATAGCTTATTTCAAATTATGACATTAGAGAGTTGGTCAATGGGAATTGTAAGACCTGTGATGGACCGTTTTCCCTACGCGTGGCTTTTCTTTTTGCCTTTTATCCTGATTACAACTTTTACAATGCTAAACCTCTTTATTGCTGTCATTGTTAATGCTATGCAGGCTGAAACCGACGCCAATGCGGCAGAGAGGGCAGAGCAGGGAATAAAAGAGCGAGAACTGATATTTGAGGAACTTAAAAAAATTAATACGAAGATAGATCAAATGCAAAATAAGGATTAGAATTGTCTCTTATCATTTAATGGATCAGTATTAATGTTAGTTTTCTACATTTCGTTATCGGTTTTTGTCTCCTTTATTTGTTCTATGCTTGAGGCGATTATTTTAAGTGTTACCCCAAGTTACCTGAGCTCTCTCAAACAAAAAAATCTCGGGCTCTATGAAAAAGTAAGTTATCTTAAAAATGATATCGAAAAACCTCTTGCTTCAATTTTAACTTTTAATACCATTGCTCACACTATTGGTGCTGCTGGAGCAGGTGCGGAGGCACAAAGTCTTTGGGGAAATGAATACCTAGCGATTTTTTCTGCCGTTTTAACCTTCATTATTTTATTTTTCAGTGAAATTATTCCAAAGTCTATCGGTGCAAAAAATTGGAAGTTGTTTCTTCCTATGAGTTATTATTTTTTAAAACCGATGATTTACTTATCCTATCCCATTGTTTGGATTTCAACTCAGCTTTCAAATATTATAAAAGGGAAGTCTGATGATGGAATTTCTCGTGATGAAATTCCTGCCATTGCGGAACTGGCCTATAAGTCGGGAGCACTTAAAAAAGAAGAATTTCTTTCGCTTAAAAACTTAATTGCCTTTAATAAAGTTGAACTTAAACAAATTTTGAAGTCTGCTGATAAAGTTGCTGGTGTGAGAGGGGATGTCAAAGTTGATGAGGCTTATGAGCTCATTTCATCAAATACTTTTTCAAGGCTTATCGTTTTTGGTGTTCATCAAAATGACATCAAAGGCTATGTGTTACGAAAACAAATTCTCCAAGCTTATATTGATAAAAAAGATATCACTGTTAATGAACTATCAAGAAAAATTTTGATTTTATCTGAGCATACCAGTGGTCAAGTTTTGTTTGAAAGGTTAATTGCGATGAAGGCCCATATCGCGGCAGTGATTAATGAAAATGGTGAGTTTATCGGAATTGTCACTCTAGAAGACCTAATAGAAAACTTATTAGGTCAAAACATCTATGACGAAGATGACGAGTCTTAATCTTCTTTAGGTAAATAAACATTTAAGAGTGGATCATAAACAAAGTTCTGATTTCGAGGAGGTCTAATGGCCGTTCGAATATCAGCAGGCATAGTTCTAAATAAGGCAGGTGAGTAGCTTAAGTAAGTTCCATTTAGTGCTAACTCATAAGCAAACTTAAACAGATCTTGCTCCGAGATATTTGTTAGCTCAATAAGCTTTTCGGCATCATAGAAGTGAAGCTCTGAAGTATCTTTGATTCCAATATTTTCTAATGCAGAGATGACTTTTTCAACTTCTGGTAAATCATTTGGATTTAGATCTTCAATCGAAATAGCTCTTGCGCCATCAGAAAAGAAATCTGTCCCATGGGTTTCTTGAGCAGATTCAAATATTCTACCATTGTCGAGATGCCTTCTCTCAAATAGTGGAGAATCCACAACGGCTTGGTAAGAGACTTCTCTTTCAGGGTTATACTCAGTCCCATATACTTGACTTGGGTTAGATTCTCTACTTTGGCCTTTATGAAGCATTGTATGTAATGACTCTCTTAGCGCTAGGGCCCTTTGAGTATATTGAGAAGTAAACTCAGTTTCATCTTGTATTTGGTAAGCCTTTTTATAAAGTTCTATTTCTTGTGAGCTTGGTGTAGGAATTTCATCCCAAAAACTATTTCCGATATAAAGAAGGTCTGTAACATTTCTTGCTTTCAACCATTTTCTGATAGCTAGTCGATAGGATTGTAAAAATCTTTCCGTCGATTCTGATAAGTCGATACCTTTGTTTCCTGGAGGAGTTCCGATAGTCTTCATTGCCTTTTGCAATGACTGGCTTGAAGAAGATAATTTTAAAATATCATCACTGAAGAGTTGGTTGTAAATATCTTCTAAGTTTGTAGCAATAATATCTTCTATATCATCTAATGTTCGAGCTGTTGCCTTAACACCTTCTCTGTAATCTTTAAAAGTATCTGAAACAACTATATAAAGACTTGTTGTCGTTTTTGTTCCTTCAATTGAGGACGATGTTATTTCTACTGGGTGAACACCTGTAAAATCTGAAAACAAATCGTTGAGTGAACTTCTCGCCATTCGTCTTAGAAGGCCATTTCTTTCTCCTGTCGATGTGAAAAATAGTATTGAAGTATTTTCAGTTATTTTTATTTCAGGATTATCTTTTACAATCTGAGGAATTTTTCTTGATGCATATTCCACAAAGCCTTTTTGAATGTTTCCTTTTGCGACCATTCTATATAATACGATTCGCCCTTCATGAATACTTGACGTCACTTGGTGTGCTCTTGTCCATATCTCGGAAAGCATTCTGCTTTCTGTTACTCTCGCTTTTTTCTCACTAGTAATGAGCCTTTTTAAAGCAGAAGAGCAGTCAGCCGGATTTGCTAGAATTGGGTTTGATAAAAATGCTAACGTTGTTGCAAAAATGATAACTTTCATATGTCGTCTCAAATAAAGATTAATACCTTCAAGATACCAGAAACGAGCACAGGAAATATATAAGTTATAAAAATTACAAAAGTGTATAGTGATTTGACAGTTTTAAGTAACAGAAATTATGAAGTGCCAGTATGAAATACTGGCACTATAAAACGTTGAATTACCAACGATTATTGCTAGGTCTTCTTTCTTGAGGCTTAGCTTCGTTTACACGAAGGTTTCTACCTTCAAATTCTTTGTTATCAAGGTTTGAAATAGCGTCTTGAGCTTCATCACTTGAACTCATTTCGATAAAACCAAAACCTTTACTTCTACCAGTTTCTCTATCTGTAATGATTTTACAAGACTCAACTGTTCCGTATGTTTCAAAATAAGTTTTAAGTTGATCTTCACTTGCATTGAAAGATAGGTTACCTACATAGATTTTTTTACTCATCAGAATCTCCTCACGATTCGGGTTAAACTTAAAAAATTGAACTAGAGAAAATAAGGACGAAAGACTTAATAGAACTCGAGACAATTTACTTAGATGTACTTTATCACCGAAAATAACCCATCGCAAACACTATTTTTATTGAGTAAAAAGTTCCATAATTATCGATACTTAGGCTGTGAAAACCATATTCTTTGGTCAAACAATATTAAGTGATTTCTTATACAAATTAGGGTGTGATTGACTTTTGTTTAGAGGCCTCCTACAAATTTTATAACTCTATTAAAGGAACAAAATGAAGTTGACCTTCACTTATTTTACATCGCTATTATTACTTCTTAACTTTAATGCTTTTTCTAATAGCCATGACTATGAAATCGATGGTGAGAAGTTTGAAGGTTATGTTTTAACAAATAAAAAATCATCTCCCCTTGTTATCATTGTTCACGACTGGGATGGCCTTGATAAATATGAAATCAAGCGCAGTCAGATGTTGAAAAAAATGGGGTATTCTGTTTTTGCTCTCGATATGTTTGGCAAAGGAATTAGGCCTGCAGAAATCAGTGAGCGTAAAAGACTTACGGGAGCGCTCTATAAAGACAGAACCAGAATGAGAAAGTTAATGAATGGAGCACTTTCTGAGGCGAAGAAGCTCGGCCTAAATGTTAAAAATGCTTCCACTGTTGGTTATTGCTTTGGCGGGACTTCTGTTTTGGAATGGGCAAAGTCTGGCGCCAACTTAAATGGCTTTGTTAGCTTTCATGGAAATCTAGGACCAAAGGAAAACGACTCTTATAAAAACACGAAGTCAAAAATAATGGTCTTTCACGGCACGGCAGACAAGATTGTCCCCATGCAAGAGTTTGCTGATCTCGCTACGTTATTAGAAAAAGAAAATATTCCCCATGAGATGATCACTTATAGTGGCGCTCCTCACGCTTTTACAAAGTTTGGTACCGAAAGATATCGTAAAGAAGCCGATGAGCGCTCTTGGATTCGCTACTCTAGCTTTTTGAAAGATCAGCATAAAATGTAATAGAATGGTGTTATCTTTACTTCCACAAAAAGGATAACACCTATGAAAATACAATGTGACTGTGGTGCTTTTTCAGCTGAGCTTACGAAGTTTCCCCAAAATTCACCGGGGAGAGTTGCTTGTTATTGTGACGACTGTCAGAGGTATCTTGAAAAGATAAAAAGAAGTGAGCTGTTGGATGCTTATGGTGGAACAGAAATTATTCCCGTCTATCCTGCTGATTTTAAAATTCTTAGTGGAAAAGAAAAACTTAAATGTAATCGTTTAACTCCCCATGGAATTGATCGTTGGTCTACCAATTGTTGTCAAACACCTATTGCCAACACCAAAGGAAAGTTTCCTTGGGTTGGTATAAATCATAAGGCTTATCAAAATGGTGATGGGCCTTCACTAGAATCCTTAGGTGAAATCAAAAGTCGGATTTTTGGAAAGTATAAAAAAGGGGAGCCGCCTTTTAAGGTTTCTGAAAAAATGAAACTTGCAGATGCTTTTGTAGTTCTGCCATTTATCTTTAAAGGTTTCATTGGGAAAAAAACAAAGGGTTCTCCTTTTTATCAAAGCGATGGTGTCACTCCTTCTACTAAGCCCTCGCTGTTAAATTAGAGTATACGTATTAAGTATATCTGTATATGTACTTAGCATTATTCATTTTCTCTTAAATTAACTAGTATTTTTCTCAGGTACGAAGCTTGGCTTTGACCTTTAATAAGGAGAAAAATATGAAAAAGATTGTCACATTAGGAATTGCTGCATTTGTAGCACAAACTGTTTTCGCTAAACCTGTTGGTGAGTTTGCTATTGCAAACCGTGGGGGAAGTGTAAGTTTTATGGAGTATGTTAAGGATGGCCGAGAGTTGTCGTTTCGAGGAGATTTACTTTCTACAGAGGTGAGTGAGCCTATGTATATTACACCTCTTGGTAACTCGAAAGGTCAACGCCTTTTGGCCTTTGCCGATAGAACAAAAAATCAACTTTCGATTTTAAATGCCAACACAAAAGAAACATTATCTCAAATTGAACTATCGAAAGGAGCGTTTCATCAATTTTCACATCCCTTAATGGGACTAACAGTTGCGGTTGCAACTGATATTGATAAGGGAATGGATCTTATTAACGTTTCTGATGATGGAAAGACATTGAGTAAAAAGCATTTCTCTCTTCCTCAAAACTTAACGTCTGGGAACCCTCACGATGTTGTACTTGATAGAAGTTTTGCTTACCTTACTGTTAAAGGTGTTCAAGGTAGCAATGGTAAGTTTGATACCTTATTACAAATTTCTTTAAATACACTACAGGTTGTTAATACAAAAATCTTCTCGGAAGATATTCACCTTTTTAACCCTGTAAAAGCTGGATTTTTTGTCGTTGTTGAAGAGGAAACGGGAGACCTTCATCTTATTGAACAAGGGTCTTTAAATACTCTCGATAAAATCCAAGTTGCCGAGGGCATTCATGGTATTTCTGGTTCTGAAGATGGAAAGTATCTTTTTACTCTTGATATAAATGAGCCAGCCGGATCACCTGCTGTTTATGCCTTAGAAAACACTCAATCGGGTTTAAAAATTGTGGCAAGTGAAGCACTTAGTTTTCCCATTGCCCATAATATCGCTGTCGATGATAGAGGAGCAGAGTTTTCTCTAGTCGTCACTCACTCTGGAGGGAGCCAGACGAATAACTCAATTCTAAAGTTCTCTACCATCACAAATTCACTAAAACTTGAGCAAAGCATTCCAACAGGGAACAACCCCTTTGGACTGACTTTTTTCTAAAAAGTCTCCTTATTGGGCCTCTTCGGGGGCCCTTTTCTAAATTGATCATCTTTTTTATCCGATATGATGAGTATGGATGATCGTTCTTTTAAACATATGTCTAAAACTATCGTTAATACTCGGTTTAACTGGATCGATACTCTGATCATTGCTGTTTCCGTTGGGTTTATCGTGTTATTAAAGTACCTCTTTTTTGGAAACCTTGGTCGCTTTGATGTTGCTTTGAATGCCTTCTTTATTTTTCCTGCTTTTATTCTTATCTTTAAATATATTACGATCGTAAGGCCCAAAATATTTTCAAATAAAAAACTAAACTTCTTATTATTACTGCCCAAGGATGTTGAAAATCGAGCAGACATTACCATTTTAGGATTGTTCTCTACAGCGTTTCAGTGGATTGGTTGTATGCTTATTATTACTTCTCCTATTTGGGGACCATTTAATGTCGATGAGTTAAAACTTTCAAGTGATAAAACAATTAGAGTAAAAGCACATCGAGAAGCAGATCGAATGTATCTCTTGGAACAGATCCGAGGACTCGCTAGCGCTAAGCCCGTTAAACTTTCAGATTTGACTCCCATTGAGGCCCATCAAGCGCTTCAACAAATAAAAATTAGAGAAGAAGATCCCGAAAAGTTTAAAAAAGAGCAGCAACAATATAAGAAGAATTTTATCGATAATAAAGCAAAAGAGCTTTTTCCATCTTTGAAAAAAACGATTCATGCTGAAGAGAGAAAAGATTACGAAGAGAAAATCTCTTTTGGTTATAGTCAATTCTTTCGTTTTTTATTTTCTGGAATGATGGTTCTCTTTTTTGGCGCTGTTATAGATAAGATTAATAATTTAATACAGCTAAAAAAAGTTAACGACGATATTATCTAGTTTTTCTTAGACCCAGCTATACTGATATGTAACCATTTCCGTTTGATTTAAGATTTCATAGATTTCGCCAATTTTTTCTTTTTCTGGAGAGAGCCAATCATCAAAGTATTGTTCATCTAGAAAAATTGGGCAACGATCATGACCCATGCTTTCGACTTCGGGAGCAGGTTCGTTGGTAATGATGGCAAAGGATTTAAAGGAAAACTTTCCGTTTTTTGATTGCCAGCTATCCCAAAGACAGGGGGCCCACATCATTTCTTTATTACGCGGATAAAAATTAATGAGCTGCTTTTTTCCATCTTTTTCTACCCATTCGAAGAATTTAGAAAAAACAAAGATGCCATGGTTTCTCATAAAAAGAGGTGACCATGTTTTTCTTTTCTCAAGGGCGTCGATTCTTGCGTTGAAAACATTGAACTTGGAGGGGATTTCTTCCTTTGAACCGTTGGGGCGCACTCGGTATCTCATGGGCTCGATGATTCGTTTTCCATTTTCCATACGAATGACATTGGTGAAGTATCCGGGATAGATTCTTTTTTCTTCGTCGATTGCTTTAAAAAGAGATGAGCTAGGTTTTCTTTTGAGACCGAACTCTTGTTTTAATTCATCGACTGGAATTGATTTCTCTAGCTCTCTTTGGGCCATAAATGATTGGTAAGAAGAAGTCTTCGCTTCGGCATTAAAGCGTCTGGCGAGTTTTTTAATATCGACATCAACTTGGACTGAGAAGCAGATAAATCCTCCTAAATAATTAAAACTACTAGGCCTACGCAGATTGTATTGCGTAAGTTATGCGTAAGTATAAAATACTATCATGAAAATAAGAGAAGTTCCAAGAGATAACTTTATTCATCAGGCATCTTGTGGCCTCTTTGGGGTCTCGGAAGATTTTTTAGAAGAATACCAAAGCCTCGATGAGCGTTTTATTAAAAATAAGACATCCACATTTTTCTTTCAAGCAGTAGGGGATTCGATGATCCCAACGATTTTTCCCGGAGAGTATCTGGTTGTCGATCGCTCTATTGATCAATTTCATGGGCGAGTTTGTGTCGTGACTTATAACGGTGAGTTGCTGTGTAAGCGTGTCTTTAAAACGAGAGAAGGGTTGCTTTTGAAGTCAGATAATAATCGCTTTAAAGATATTATTGTTCGCGAGTCTTTTGAAACATCACTTTGGGGAGTGGTGATAGCCAAGTGTGGAGATGTCTCTTAGTGAAAGTTATTGCGTTGGTCGATTGCAATAGTTTTTACTGCTCGTGTGAAAGGCTCTTTCGGCCAGATCTAAATGAGCGTCCCGTGGGTGTTCTTTCAAATAACGATGGCTGTTTTGTATCGAGAACGAATGAACTCAAGGCCCTCGGTGTAAAAATGGGAGAACCTTATTTTAAAGTGAAAGACCTTTGCAGGAAAAATAATGTAGCGGTTTTTTCTGCAAACTTTTCACTCTATACCAATATTTCAGATCGCGTGATGTTTACACTCTCTCAGTTTGCTCCCGAAGTTGAAATTTACTCTGTAGACGAAGCCTTTTTAGATTTAACGGGAGTGAAAAATGTAGAGCAGTACTGTCGCCATATTAAATATGTGATTGATCGGCATATTGGAATACCTGTGAGTATTGGTATCGCACGAACAAAAACTTTGGCAAAAATTGCGAATCATATAGCAAAAAAAAATGAGCAGTTTCATGGAGTTTTCTCTTGCTTAGAGAAAAACAATAGAGAGTGGGCCTTGGAAAAAACGAGTGTCGATAATATTTGGGGAATTGGCCGGCAAAGTACAAAGAAACTTCATATGATAAATATAAAAACAGCAAAGCAGTTTCGTGATTATAAAAATAATTCTTTGATTCAAAAAACATTTACTAAAGTTGGAAGGCAGACTCAAGACGAGTTGAGAGAAATTTTATGTTTTGATCTCACACTAGAAATTGAAAAAAAGAAAGAGATTATTTCTAGCCGAACATTTGGGGCCCCCGTCTTTGATAAGAAATCTTTACTTGAGTCGGTGGCGAATTACGCTAGTACGGCTTGTGAAAAACTACGAGAACAAAAGTCGGTATGTCGTAAAGTCGAAGTTTGGGTAAGAACGAACCCCTTTAAAGATGTCGAGCAGTATTATGCTGTCGATTCTTATACGATGTTAGCGGGGAGTTCTGATACCAGAAGAATTATTAAACACTCTTGGGAAATTATCGATAAACTTTACCGCCAAGGATTTGAATACAAAAAGGCCTTGGTGAGAATTTCTTCATTTCAAGACCAAAAGGAGACTCAGTTATCTCTTTTTGAAGAGACTGATCAAGTTCAATCGGAAGCTTTGATGAAGGTGATAGACGATATTAATAGAAGAGAAGGGCCACATACGATTAAATCACTTGCCTGCGGGGTGAATAATAAAGCATGGAAAATGCGCCAAACTTTAAAGTCTCAACGTTATGTTACTGGCTGGAATGAGTTGCCTAAAGTCAAATAGTATAAGAATTAAAAAAAGTAATGGAATAAAGAGAATTTGTGCGTAAGATTTAGTTATGAAATTAATCTTATTATTGAGTTTTCTTTTTAGTCATTTTTGTTTCGCCATCGAATGGAAAAATATTGACCCCAAAAAAGATATCCTTATTATTCGTCATGCTCTTGCTCCAGGAACAGGGGACCCCGATAATTTTAAACTTAATGATTGTAGTACCCAACGAAACTTAAATTTAGAGGGAAAAAAGCAGGCAAGAAAATTAGGGAAGCATATAAAATCGAACTATGCTGGCAAAACACTACTTTTAACGAGTCAGTGGTGTCGTTGTCGAGAGACCGCCAACTTAATGGATATGGGAACGGCCCAAGACTTTCCTAAAATAAATTCCTTTTTTAGGCAGTGGGAAAAAGAAAAAACTCAGATGAGATCATTTAAGCAGTGGTTAAAAAATTATGATGGAAATAAACTGCCCGTTATGATTACTCATCAAGTGGTGATGACGGCTCTGACAGGAGCTTTTCCTAACTCTGGAGAAATCTTTTGGGTGAGAAATGAAAAGGGAAGCTTCGTTTTAAAAGGAAGGGAGCGCATTTAAAGAGTGTTTGTTTCAATAAACTGTTCGGCAAGTTTTAAAATACGGTTCTTTTTTGTTTTATCCATTTTTTCAGAAAGTTTAACCATCATACTCATTCGGTAATTTGTTTTGAAGAACTCTTGATTTTTGTCGATAAAACGCCAATAAAGTCCGTCCATAATGTCACACCAGTCATCAACTTTATAATGACTCATTTTTCTAATATAGTTTGAACCGCAAATATAAGGTTTGGTAGCAAAGATACCACCATCACTAAATTGCGCCATCCCATAGACGTTCGGCCCCATAACCCAGTCGCTAGAGTCGACAAACATTTCCATAAACCAGCGGTGAACTTCATTGGGGTGAATTTCAGATAAAAGCATAAGGTTAGAGATGATCATCAGTCTTTCGATATGATGACAATAGCCAAATCGATCAACTTTTAAAATGGCATCGTCTAGTGGGGCAATGCCAGTCGTTCCATTATACCAATTTTCGTTTAGCTTATTTTGATGATCAAAAAAGTTCGTCACATCTTGTACTTCGGAATATTCTTGATAAATACCTCTAATAAACTCTCTCCATCCAATGATCTGTCTAACGAAGCCCTCTTTAGAATTTAATGAGACATCTGCTTTAAGCGCCTTTTTAACAACTTCTTCTGGAGTGATAAAACCAATATTAATATAAGGACTGAGAACTGAGTGATAAAGAAAAGGGTCTCTGCCATCGATGGCATCCTCATAGGGACCAAAATTTTCAAATTTTTCTTTTAAAAAATAATTGAGTTCACTGAGGGCACCCTCTCTTGTCACATGCATCCAGAAACGGTGAGAGTCTCCCGGGTGATCGGGAAAATATTTTTCGATATCGTTGATGACATCTTTTGTGTTTTTGTCATGATCACAATTTAAGGGATTTTGTATGACATCAAATTTTTTTGGGATTTTTTTTCTATTTTCGGTATCAAAGCTATACTTGCCTCCCAGGGGCTTCTTATTTTGATCCATTAAAATACCAGTACTTCGACGAAAACTTTCATAAAACTCTTTCATGAAAGGGCGCTTGGCTTGGCCATTGTATTTAGAGAATTCTTCTCTTGAAACAAGAAACATCGGACTTTTTTTGATGATAAGTTCTAAATTATTTTCATGACAAAAATTCTCTATTTCGTATTCAAAAAACTTATCTTCAATTTCATATAATGTTAGTGACGTACACTTTTTTTCTTTAACGGTTTCACGTAAGTTTGAAAAAAATGTTCTTTTTGGATTTAGTTCAAAGTAGGTAACGTCTTTGTTTTCTTTTTTAAGCTGATCTCGATAGTTTCTCATACTGGCGAGAAAGAAAATTATTTTGTGTTTATGATATTTAAAGTGAGTACAAAGAGAGAAGTCTTCACTCATGAAGATCAGATCATGATTTTTATAATAGGTGAGGGGAAAAAGTTGATTACCTAGTATGATTGATAAATTCATTTAACAGCAGTTTGAAGCGTAACTAATAAGGTTTTGAATATCTCTTGCGGTCAGGCCAGCGACGAGCTCTTTATCTGCATTATTTAAGTAAGCTGGAGTTTCTATTTTCATTTTGATAATCATCGCAATATCAATAGTCGAGGCATAGTAAAGAGATGTATCTTCAAGAAATAAGTTTTGAATAATTTTATTGATGATGATTTTTTGTTTTTCAGCATCAACGAGCTCAGATTTTTTTATCTCTTTCATAACCACTCCGTTTTTTTATCAGTTTTTGCATAGCTCAGTCTACCTATAAGGTCCCCCTTTACATAACCGTCGAGACTATTCACTCCTAGGCTACCAGCTTTAGTTATATTGATAAAACCATCTTCTTCGAGAGTGTCTTCTGGAATATAAACGTGCTGAATCTTTCCAATAATTAAATGAGTTCCATTTTCAGGCAATGTTTCTTCTCTTATCAGCTCAACTGCCATTTTTACCTTTGATTCTTTTACAAAAGGGGCCTTGAAGTTATCAAGGAATTCTTCTGTTAGTTGACAGGCTTTAAACTCGCTAGTGCTCTCGTTATAGCGAGCACTGGTTTGGTGAGACTGTTTTAAAATCGATTCATTCACATGATTAATGGTATAAAATTTATTTTGACGAATATTTTCCAAAGTATCTCGTCTGGTGCTATCTGGTCTGATAATAAGTCCGATAAGGGCAGGGTTTGCTCCTAGATGAAATACTGAGCTAACGATACATAAGTTAGTTAACCCATCGTCATTAATGGTGCCGATAAGGTTTGAGGACTTAATGCCGGAAAGAGAGTTAATAAACTTCGCTCTAAATCGTTCAGGATAATGAGAAAACTCTTCAAGTGAAATTGACTTTACCGAGGGAGAGCATTGGTTTGCATTATAAGCTTTTTTTAAAATAAGAGCGAATGGAATCCACCAGATAAGATCGTTAAAAATAATATTGATTCCAAAGCTTAGTGGAAAAACATCATTATAAATTGACCAGATAAAGCCTATGGGGCCAAAAACTTTACCCAATAAACCAACGAGGACAATAGGCCAGTGTCTGATGGGAGAGTAAGCAGCAATGGCATAACCGAGGCCATATACAGCGACAATCATACCAACACATTGCCAGATCTCAGGGTACTGAGGGAGCCTTGCTCCTGTCAGCTGAAACACGTGAAGTGGAAAGAAGATAACCCAACTGCCCCAAAGAATATTATAAAGGCCTGCTATCAATAAGATATTTTTCATCCAAGGCTTTACCACGGGAGCTCCTCGTTGTTCCAAGAGTAAAATTTCCCACTGTCTTCTACATTTTTATGGTTAATCGTTTTAATAATATTAGCGGCAGTTTCTTCACTCGAATGAACTTTGCAAGTTGTGTTTTTAATATAGGGAGATGAAAGAGTAGTGTTTGTTGTCCCTGGATGTATTGCCATGACAATACAATTCATCCTCTTTCGATTAAACTCAATAGAGATTCCTTTGATCAACATATTTAAAGCCGCTTTTGATGCTCGGTAGCTATACCATCCGCCCATTCGGTTATCTTCAATACTGCCTACCTTCGCGGAGATTGAAATGAAAGCAGAGACATTGTCTTTGTTGACGAGTTTTTCAAAATGCTTTGCAATGATTGGAGTCACAACAGAATTAACTTTAACGATTTCCAAATAGCTATCTGGGTTAAAGCTTTTGATCGATTTTTCTGGAGATATCTTTTCATTATGTAAGAGACCTACTGAATTAATGATGAGGTCTAGTGTGATATTCTTTGACTTAAGATCGATAGAGAGATCAAAAACTTGAGAATCATTGGTAGGGTCTACTTGATGGATAAAAAGCCTGTCCATAAAAAAGTCTTTGAGGCGAAAAAGCGTACCCGCACTTTTTTCAATCCTATAAGTAGCATAAACATTGAGCTGTGGATAAAAGCTAAGTAAGTTCTCCACTAGCGAGTAACCAATGCCATGGCCAGCTCCAACGATCAATACATTTTTACAAGTCGATAAATCTAATTTCATTTAGAGACCCATTGTTGTGAAAAGGTAATAAAATAAAAGTACACTACGCCCAGTCCAAAAAAGAGTTCTCGGCCAATTTGTCATAACGAGATTGTTTATTGTTGTGATGTCATAATCTTTTGCCAATTTTTGATGAAGAGGCATGCTTAAGATAAAAGTAGAAATCCACGTCAAGATGATAAAACTAAAGTTTAGGGCATGGATAAAATTTGGACCAGATATAAAAAGGTAGGCACCAGTGACGAGTTCAACGATCATCAAGGGCATGACGATAAAACTGATTGACTTCACATGGAACTCGCAAAAACTTTTAAACTTTGCAGAACTGGCGTACTTAAAAGATGGATAGTGAACAAACTGAACTACCCAGATAAGTCCACTCATCAATAAGCAAGTTGAAAAATGTAAAAGAAGTATTTTATCCATATCTATTTTAGTTTAATAGTGACGCCACTTTCTTCTCTAGTGTTCCACCAACAGGGTTTTCGGATGATGTAAATCTTGAAACGAATTTACCATTCCCGTTAAAAAGAAATTTTTCAAAATTCCATCCTATTTCTTTTCCGCCAGAAATTGATACGAGATAGTTAGCTAATGAATGTTTACTTTTTCCTGTTACGGGAACTTTTTTCGTTATTGGAAAAGATACTCCGTATTTGAGTCGACAGAATTTCACAATGTCTTTTCCTTGCTCTGGTGTTTGAGAACCAAAATCGTTTGAAGGAACACCGACAACATTAAACCCCTTTGCTTTGTATTTTTGATAGAGCTTTTCAATGTCATCAAGCTGCCCAGTATAACCACAGCGAGTGGCGATATTGACAAATAAAATAGGCTTACCTTTCATCTTGTCGAGATTAAGGGCTTCTCCATTTGCCAGGCTGATAGAATGGTCAAAAACAGTTTTCTCCATAGCATTGCTATTAAAGACAAGGAGAGTGAATAAGATTGTGATTATATTTTTCATAACATCCTCATGATAAAAATTTATTGATTTAAAGTTTAAGGTAAGTTAAACTTTAAATCAAGGTATATTATTAAACATCGTAAAAACAGGTGGTTATAAAAATATGAAAAATCAAATACCGCGTGAACTAGACGAACTGTGTATAGAAGTCGGTAAATTCATAGAATACTGGGGCTTCAAAGAAATTGAAGGGAGGCTTTGGTGTCATCTCCTTCTTGCCAACAAGCCTCTTTGTCCGCAAGACTTAATGGATAGAACGGGTGTATCAAAGGGTCTTGTCAGTATTTCAATAGCGAGGCTTCTCGAATATGAAGTGATTAGGCATGAGTACACAAAAGGGCGCAGAACTCAATACTTTCAAATAAATGAAAACATAACGGATGTTATTCAAAATGTTTTGAGGTCTAGAGAGAGAAAAATGATTTCAGGAATTCAAAAAGCAGTGGATCTTTTAGGAGGTCTTCCAAAAGAGCAATTACAAGATATTAACTTAAAGCGAATTGCGTTCTTACATAAAATGGTCAAAACAGCATCTAATTATCTTGAGATACTGATTTTTGGTGGAGGAAAGATTAGTAATTTTATTTTTGATAAGGCTCCTCTTATCAAAATAGAAAAAGAAACACTTTCTCCATAGTATGAATAAGCAACTTAAAATAACGATTGCAGGAGCGTCGGGATTCGTTGGTAAGAATCTGATTGATAGTCTTTCGAGTGTGTGTCAGGTTAAAGCATTGAGCCGATCACGAGAGGGAGAAAAGGATGGTGCCCTTTGGAAAAAAGCAGACCTCTTTTCTTATCAGAGTACCGAAGAAGCATTAAAAGATACTGATGTCGCTTTTTATTTAGTCCACTCAATGTTGCCCTCCTCGCGATTATTTCAGGGAGAGTTTCAAGATACTGACCTTTTGTTGGCCGATAATTTCGCCAAAGCTTGTATTAAAAATAATGTTAAACAAATTATATATCTCGGTGGTCTCGTTCCCGAAAAACAAGTTAGTAAACATTTAGAAAGTAGAAGAGAAGTTGAAGATGTATTTAAAGCATCAAAAATTGCGACTACGGTCTTAAGGGCCGGTATGGTCGCCGGTGTTGGGGGATCATCTTTTGAGATTTTGAGAAATCTTGTTTTAAATCTACCTTGTATGGTTCTTCCTAAGTGGACTGCAAGTAAAACTCAAGCGATCTACATTGATGACTTAATCAGAGTTATGATCCACTCGATCGATAATAAAGACTTTTTTGGAAAGACGATTAACGCTGTTAATGGTGAAGAGTTAACATATGCTGATCTCATAAAAAGTGTGGCCAAACATCTTGATGTAAAAAAGCCGATGTTTTCTGTGCCCGTTAATTACACATCCTTTTCTAAGCTTTGGGTAAAGATCTTTGGAAATGCTGACTATGAGTTGGTTTCTCCTCTCATCGATAGCCTTTTATGCAACCTTCCTCATCATGACATTCCACCTGAAATTGAAAATTTGATACTTTTTAGAAAGTTTGAGGATATGCTACCTGAAATAAAAAAAGAAAAGAGTATTAAGAAAAAGACATTCAAGAAGTTTTCAGGGAATACTGTACGTTCAATTCAAAGATTACCAAACCCCTATGATCTTGAAGTTGATGAAATTTGTGATCTCTATTTTACATGGCTACCAAGTTATATGAAAAACTTGATAAAGGTGTATCCTGATAAAAACATCTTAACCTTTAAGTTAGCAGGACTTAATACGCCCTTACTTGTTCTGAGTAGGCAAGAAGACGATAATGACTTAGATAGATTAAAGCTCCATATAAAAGGTGGAATCCTAAGTAAGACTGATAATACCGGATGGCTAGAGTTTCGAAAAGTTCATGGAACAGGGGAAACCTTGGCTTCAATAAATGAGTTTGTTCCTTCATTACCCTGGTATATATACCGTTATTCTCAAGCCTTAATACATTTACAGGTGATGCATAAGTTTGGTGATTTTTTAGAAAGAGATCGTAAAGAGGGAAAGGACCGTGAAGAAACTAAAAGCGATTAAAAGCGGACTCATAAAGCGAAATACATCTCTATTGAAATATGCACTTCGTACAGGAAAGAGTCTTGTTCTCAATAATGAAGATCCTAAGAAAATTCTTCAAGGAGTCATTGGAAAATCTCCCGATGAGTTTATTTCAGAGTTATCGGTTTTTAAGGGTTCTATAACAAAAGCTGGGCAAATGTTATCTCAGTATGCAGAGATATACTTAGATGAGCCACTGAAAAGCAAATTAAAATCATTACAGGCACAAACTGATTATCTCGACTTTGATAAAATTAAAAAACAAATACATCAGGTTGTTTTTATAGAAATGGATATTGAAAAAGAACCTCTCGCAGCAGCGAGTATTGGCCAAGTTCATATAGCAACTCTCAAGTCAAATCCTGAGCAAAAATATGTACTAAAAATTCAATATCCTGGAATTTCAAAGGCCATCGATGCTGATATGTTTTTTCTTAAGATGTTAGTAAAAGGAATTAATATAGTACCAAAGGGAGTCGATTCTAAAAATGTTTTTGATGAAATAGAGCGGACATTAAAATCTGAAATGGACTATATTAGAGAAGCTAAAACACAAAATGATTATATTGAAAAAATAGACGATCCTTTTTTTAAAATTCCCCGTGTCGAACATAAGTACTCTAGTAAAACAGTTTTATGTATGGATTATGTTGAAGGTTTTGCTCTCAGTAAAATTGATGACTATAACCCTTCTCAAGAAGTGAAAAACAAAATTGGAGAGAAGATATTTGATCTTTTCTTAAGAGAGATTTACGAGTTCTCCCTCGTTCAAACTGATGCCCATGGAGGAAATTATTATATTGCCCATGACTTTAGTTGTGTTTACTTACTTGATTTTGGAGCATGCTTATCTTTCAAAGAGGAAACGATTCAGTTTTATAGAAACTTTATAAAGTTTGCTTATGAAGAAAATAAAGAGAAGTTCTTTCAAGAAACCGATCAATTTATAGAGCAGTGGGAAGGAGAACTAGAATTTGATCGTGATCTTATGTGGGATTATATCTGTTTTTTGACGAACCCTTTAAGAGAAGAGAACTACAGTTGGGGAGATCAGAGTTTTATTGATGAACTCTACAAAAAAGGTAGAGAATTACAAAAGACTGTACGAATTACCGCAATACCTCATCAGTTTATTTTTTTAGATAGAAAGATATTAGGGGTCTATACACTCTTAAGCTCGTTGAAAGCTCAATTCAATGTTAAAAGCATTATGGATAAGAATATAAATTGAGTTAGAGCACATATCCTAAAGAAAAATATTCCATTAGAGTTTAATTATCTCATTTTTCGATAAACTATCCTTATATGAATATGAGTAAGATTAAAATATTCACGCTGCTTTTTTTTATATCATTCACTTCTTTTGTGTCAGCAGAAGAAGAGTCATTAAACCAGTTTATTACTCATTATAATAATAAAAAACCAATTTATTTGGGGCCTAACTGCTTTTCAACAGCATTAGCTGCAGTGAATGTTTTACCTTACTCTGGCTATGTCGATGGCAAGCAGTTTCAGACATTACTTGAAAGTCCACTATGTAAGGAAATTAAAACGGTTAATTCTTTAAGAAGAGGAGATCTTCTTTTATTACTTAAGGTTGAGGGTAATACCAGAACTCCCGTTCATGCTTCCGTTTATCTTGATTCTAATTCTATTTTTGAAAAAGCGAGTAATGCGAATTCGGATAGTCCAAGAATAAAAACTCATCATGACTCTTTAGCGCCTTATACTAATAAAAGTCTCAGTGAATTAATGAGCAAGGAGAGTAACGTTTTAGTTTCAGCTTTTCGATGTGATAACTACAAAGCTTTTTTAGAAAAATATTACAAATCTTGGTATAAAAATAATAAAAGAGTCATTAATCAACTTTTCTCAAGGGATGAAAGAATTGCTCAAATGGTTCAATCTCCAGAGGTTAACTTAGATGCGATTCGCATGACGGTTACCAGCTTAGCAACCTCTTTAAGAAGTTTGAGCTTTATTGAAAAAAATCAATCATTAAAGTATCCCCATAAACTTGGTTTAAGAGAAAAAATTTGGGATCAGGCGCCTGAAGAGGTAAAGTTAATATTTAAATTACGTTTTACGGATCATATTTTTCAGTTACAGAATATTATTTACTCACAGGTTTTAAATAATTAATGATCAAACCTTTTTAAACTTAGAGATCAAGGAAAAATTCCACGGTCTCATACCGATAAAAACAGATATATTCTCTGCCGTCTTTTCATTGGCATCGAGAAGATAGAGTTCTCGAATTTCCTCTACAAGTTTATCGATTTTTTTTTGAATAATTTTGTTACTTTCAGAGGTTAGTCTACCGGAGTGAAAGTGTTGAGTTTCATCGTGATCTGAAAAGTATGTATTCATGAACTCTTGTCTAATTTGTTTAAAATACTTTGTGCTTAATTTTCCTTTCGGAATCCACATTGTTGAGAGATCTATTTTTTTGACAATATGATTGTTGGGATGAAGTTCTATGAGGTTTACTTTTTCGAGTTGATTAAGAAGTTTGATAAGTTCAGCTTTTTCGAAATGATAATTTGTATGAATTTCATCAAAGCTTAACCCAAAAGTTGTGAGGTAAAATAAGGCCATTGCTTTTTCGTTCTTATCAAAAAGCTCTTCCTGTTGCTCTGAAAAATATTCTTGTCTTTGCTGAAGAAGGTTTGTTTTCATCAGCTCTTCAACACTAATGCCGGCAAAATTACAAATTTGCTCCATTTGCTTAAGGCTGAAGTTTTTTTGAGAAAACCATCTTTTCAAAGTGGACTCTGAAACATTGAGGCCTTTGGCCACATTGGCATAAGTAAGACCCTTTTTTTTTAAAAGCTGTTTGATGCGGTCAATAAGCGCTGTACTGAGTTTCATAGGGCATAAAATAACACCTTGGGTGTTAATATTCAATACTTTTATGTTTTGAGTATTGATGTGAGAGACTTATGCTATAAGCAATCAAGTCAATAATTTTGGAGAGGTATTTCATGAAAGCAATCAGCGTTTTAATGTTTTTAGTAGCGGTGAATCTATTTGCCAGTGATCATATTGATGGCCCTGTTACAAAAGAGCATGGGGTTACAGATATTGCAGATCTTTTTGTTTTTCCTAGTGAAGATAAGGATCAAAACTTAAATTTAATTTTAAATGTCTATCCTATGGTTTCCCCAAAAGGTCATTTTTCTGAAAAGGTAAATTATGTTTTTCAACTTCGTAAACTTCAACTTGATAACCAAAACTCAATACAAACGTATGAGGAAGTTAAAATAGAGTGTTCTTTTCAAACTCCCCATGGCCATAACTATAGTGTTCTTTGTGAGAGTTCAAACGGTTTAAGATCAAAGGGAAAAGTGAATCAAATAATTGATGCTGATTTTAAATTATTTGCAGGAATGAGATCAGATCCTTTCTTTCTTAATCAAGAATGGGTGACTCACTCTGTAGAGCAAGGATTTCTCGGTGTCAGTGATGGGACAAATGTGATGGATCAGCTCAATGTTCTTTCTATTGTTATTGAGCTCAATTTAAATGATCTATTTGAAGATTATAATAATGAATTAATTGCCGTGGCCGCAAAGTCTATGGGAAGAGATCATGCTCAAGCCCGTTGGAAACAAATTGACTGGGTAGGAAGACCTGAGGTTACAAACTTTACCATGATCCCTGACAGTGAAGTTTTAGAATTGAGAGACTTTTATAACCTAGAAGTTCCTTTTCAAAGACCAATGAAAAAAGAAGATCTTTATAAAGAAAGAATGATTGAGAATATTTTAGTTCATTACGATCATCAAGATATGACAAAAGATTGGGATAGACCAAAAGCAGAAAAATTTGTCGATCTCTTGTTAAATGATTTTCTCATTGTCGCCCCTTCAAACCCATGTTCGAAGGATAGTTATTTCTCAATTGAGTACGCTCTTTTAAATGGTCTTGAGATCAATGATTGTGGTGGAAGGCAACTACAAGATGATGTGGTGGACAAAATACTTTCGCTTTATATTGCTTCTGACTTAGACAAACTGAGTGATGGTGTTGATAAAGCATACAGAAGTATCAGTAGAGAATTTCCATATTTGAATAAACCTGATACCAGTTTATCTGCACGTATGAAAGCATGGTTAGCTAGGCAGTTCCAATAGGAAGCGAGGAGTTTATGATGTCAAAAATGTTCTCTCTTTTATTTATCACTCTTTTTTCATTCAACCTTATGGCAAGTTGCGAAGAAGAAAATGTTGTTTTGAAGAAAAATGACATGGATATTGAACTGAGCTCTTTTAAAACAAGTGAAAAGTCAGAACGTTTGATCGTCATCCTGCCTCCTACAGGGGGAGTAAATTTCATCGATCGTAATTATGCTCAGCATTTTTGTAAAAAAGGTATGAGCGCTGTCATTATCAAAAGTTGGAGTGAAAACTTCGAGGTTCGCTACGACCTTTCTGTTCACACTGATTATTATATGAATGCTCAAGCGGCTATCGATTCTGTATTAAACCATCATTCAGATTATAAAATTGGAATGCTTGGGACCAGTCTTGGCTCACTTCATGCTTCTATTAGTTTTGCTCGAAACGATTTTATCGATTCTGTTTTTTTAATCGTTGGAGGAGGCAATCTTGCTTCGATGATTGCGAGAACCGATCAAGAGCAAACGTTAAAGTTTAAAGAAATTAGGTTTGAACTCTATGGTTTTGAGTCAGAGGATGAATACGAAGAAGCTTTAAAACCTCATATTCCCTTTGAAGTACTTGATATGGAGATCAAAAGAGAGGGGCGTAAAATTGGTATGAGTATTTCATACGACGATGTAACGGTGCCGACGAGTAATCAAATTGCATTAAAAAAGAAGTGGAACCCCGACCTCTTATTAGATTCAAACTTCAACCACACAAATACCGTTTTAAAGACTTGGTTACTAAATAAAAGGGCCATTACTCGATTTTTTAAAGACTAAAATGACAAAGAAGCCTCACCAGTTGGAGCCTTTTCTTCCGTAAAATCAGCTACTTATAGACATTTTAAATATCAGCTGCGCCACTTGGCGCAGTAATAAGGCCCAAATTGATTTTCAGATTTTAATTCTCCTTAGCTTGGTTCACATTGGGTTCATAGAAAACATTTTGGATTTGTTTTCAAATAAGGGGTGAAAAAATGAAAAAACAATTATTAGCTTTATCTTTAATCGCAGCAACAATATCAACAACAGCTTTTGCTCATGGTGGTCACGGTGGTCACGGTGGTCATGGCCATGGTCCAGCTCAGGGGAAAGAAAGAATCACAGTGACAATCCCAATGGATGCCGGAGTTGTACATAGACAGCAAACAGTAATTGGTCTTAAAAGAAAACTTAAGCAAATTAGACCTAACTTAGATCTTACAAAAGCAGACCTTAAAAAAGTACTCGTAAAGGCTAAGTCTAAAGCTGGATATGGAACTGCTCTTGTTAAGGAAGGACAATTCTACTCAAGACAAAAAACAATTGATAAGTCTTTTAAGCACCAAGGTTTTCATAAGCCTGGTGGATTTTCAGAGGTAATTTTAAGAACTCCAAGAGAGATGGAGCAAGTTCGTTGGCAACTGGTTTTAAATGGAAATATCAAAGTTAAGAAAATTGATGTAACGATGGATATTCCTGCCAGAAAAATGAGAAAGGCACAATGTTCTGTGAAGCTGGAAACAATGTTTGGACAATCATGGGGAACGTTCACAGCTGAAGCGAAAGGTCAGAACAAGAAAAGAGCGAAAGCGAAAGCGTGTAAAAAAGCTCAACAGCAATGCCAAGACAAAATGAACGTGCTTGCTGGTTTCATCCCTGAGATAACAAATATCGTAAGCTGTGTAAAACAGTAGTCTCTTGGAAAATATATATAAAAAAGGCCTCCCGATTGGGAGGCTTTTTTGTGTCTAAGATCGAAAGAAGAAATAGAAGATTCAGCGACTTTTATTTAGACTATCAGCTATGAAATTATCACTGCTTTTCTTATTCTTTCTTCTCACGATCTCAAGTTCTTGTGGGAGTCATCCCAAAGTTACAAAAGATATAGATAAAATTGTCGCACCTTTTGATGGAGAGAAGTTTCAAAATCTTGAGCCATTTCCCGATAAAAGCCTTTTTCAAGTTTTGAGTTGGAAAATACCATCTCTTTTTACCAAGCCAAAATGGCCAGAGAATCTCGATAATAAAAGATTTAAGCCCATGACTGAAAGATCTGAAGAACTAAAAGTAACAGTCATTAATCACTCAACTGTTTTAATTCAAATGAATAAGCTGAATATTCTAACAGATCCTCAATACTCCAATAGAGCGTCTCCTCTAAGTTGGGCCGGACCGAAAAGAGTGATCTCTCCTGGAATAGCGTTTGAAGATCTTCCTCCCATTGATATCGTGGTGATTAGTCATAACCATTATGATCATTTAGATCTTCCGACTTTAAAACGGTTAAATGAAAAGTTTAACCCCACTGTTTATGTTGGTCTCGGAAACAAACCACTTCTTAATGAAAATAAAATCGAAAAAGTGATTGAAATGGACTGGTGGGAAAAACTCATATTTGGAGAGGTGGCGATTCACTTTGTTCCCGTTCAGCATTGGTCTGCCCGCAGTACTTCTGACAAAAGAGAAACTCTCTGGGGAGGATTTGTACTAGAGGGAAATAAAAAAGTCTTTTTTGCCGGAGATACGGGATACGGAAAAGTTTTTAAATTGATTTATGAAAAACTAGGAGCGATGGATCTTTCTTTGATTCCGATTGGGGCTTATGAGCCAAGAGACTTTATGAAAAATGCTCATGTTTGGCCTAAAGAGTCAGTTAAAATTTTTCAAGATACTAAATCTAAAAAAGCTATTGGTATTCATTTTGGAACATTTTCCGGTTTAACTGATGAAGAGATTGATCAACCTAGAAAAGACTTGAATAAAGCCTTAAAAGCGAACAATATATTTGAAAGTGATTTTATCGTACCAGTGTTTGGAAAAACATATTAATCAAAGGTAAATTATGAAACTCGTTGTACTTGTGGCCAGTAAGGGAAAAAACGCAGAACTTGGTGACGTCGTAAAAAAAACGGCTGATGCAAAAGGCTTTAACACAGAGATTATAAACCTTGTCGATCTTAATTTGCCTCTTTATTCCAGTGTAGAGGAAGAAAAAGGGATTCCAGAAAAAGCATTGGAGCTTACCAATAAATTGACTGAAGCAAAGGCCATGGTAGTCATCTCTCCAGAGTATAATGGAAGTATGGCCCCAACGATCAATAATTCAATTGCCTGGATTAGTCGAAGCACAGAAGATTGGAGAGGTGCCTTCAACGGAAAACCTGCCATTATAGCGACTCACAGTGGAGGTGGTGGCGCTCATGTTTTGATGGCCATGAGACAGCAACTTTCCTACCTTGGAAGTAATGTGATTGGCCGCCAGCTCCTGACAAACTATGGAAAAGAGTTAAATATCGAATCTTTAGAGAGCTGTTTAGAACAAGTTAAGTAAAGTTTGTCATCAAAATTCCTTTCTCACTCGTCAAAGTCTTAAGACACGAAAAGGAGGGGAAATGAAAATCCTAATTATTTTAATGATGACACTTTGTTCAAATGTATGGGCATCAAGTATTGTAAAAAGAACAATCTGGTTAAATGGTAGAAAAGCAGATCTTTATAGTCCTAAAAAAATTGTTAACAAAAAAGCTCCTGTCATCCTGGCCTTACATGGTGGATTAACAGATTCAGAAATCTTAGCGGAAAAAATTAAGCTAAATAAAACTCTGATTAAACTTGGGTATCATGGAGTTTTTTTGAATGGTACTAACCAAAGGCCTCGATTAAAAAAAATGAAAACCTGGAATGCTGGTAAGTGCTGTGGCAGTGCCTTTGACCAAAGAGTTGATGATATTTCTTATATTAAGGGTGTGATGACTGAACTGATAAAAGAAGGAATTGCGACAAAGGAAAAATTTATTTTATTAGGTTCTTCAAATGGGGCCATGATGTCTTTTCATTTTGCTTGCGAAAATAACCATTTAGTTAAGGCTATATTTTCATTAGGAGGAACCTTTGCCTCACAAGAGTGTCGTAACTTAGATGGTGTGGGTGTTTATTTTATACACGGGAAACTTGATACAACTGTGCCACTAAAAGGTGGGGGGAAAGGTCAGAGACTAATGGGAGAACCATTTTATCCTCATAAAAAGACTGTCGGAATTCTTAAAAAAGCAGGAGCAAAGGAAGTGAAAACGACTATTTTAAAAACGGGTGAGCATGGAGCTGACACGTTATATAAAGCGGCCATAAAAGAATATAATATGGACTTAGGTGAGTTGTTGCTCCATACAATGCGTAAATAAAAAAATGAGATAAAATGAGTTGTGGAAAAATTATCAAAGCATCTCAGAGTGATTGTGAAGAAAAATGGCAGTGAGGTTGTTAACCTCACTATGCCGATCTATTCGGTCACAATTTTAGATACCGTCATGCCAGAAGCAATTTTACCAAAGCTTGAACAAAAAGGTATTTCACTTAGTGAAATCATGACAAGGCTCAAAGAAGAAAACTATGCACCTCAAACGTTGTTTGAAATGGATAATGAACAGAAGTCTTATCATGTATGGATCGAGTGATTAACGTCACTTATTTGTTCATTGAGGGTCCAGAAATCATAGAGATAACCAAATCCTAAAAGACCGCCCGTTAAGAGATAGAGAATGCCGGTAATCCATTTATCCATATAAAAGCGATGGATACCAAAAATCCCTAAGAAGGTAAGTAACCCCCACGCAAGAGTATAGTCGATTTTTCCATCACGGTATCTTCTATCAGCCGCCCTTTCCATGGAGGGAATTAAAAAGAGATCGATTAGCCAGCCAATTCCCAAAAGTCCAAACGTAAAAAACCAAATGGTACCACTAATTTGTTTTCCATAATAGAAACGATGAGAGCCCGTAAATCCAAAAAGCCAAAAAGCATAGCCGATGGGAATATTATGAGTGTTATTATTCATGTTCTGCCTTTGGTACGATTTGACATAAATCTTGTGAGCTTGCGAAGAGAATTCCTTTTTCATTCATAAATACAGATTTGCTATTTAAATGAAGAGGTGATTGGTCGTAGTTACCAATAAAACATCCCATTTCTTTTAATATTAATGAACTTGCGGCAAAGTCCCAAAGACTTCCTCCACCAAATTCTTTTTTGGGAAGTTTATAATAAATGGCGGGAGAGTTTTCTGCTACTCCGATAGCATTCATAACAGCGCCCCCTTGAGGGTTCACAATAATACTTTCAAAGCCCTGTGCTTTGGCATTCTTCTCTACTTCCTTAATATGAGAATCGAATTTTTCATGATGACGATAACTATGATCGAAAAAAATAGATAATTTTTTTGAGTCTGTGTTTAAGGTAAGAGGAGAATTGTTTTTAAAAGCCCCACCTCCAAGAAGTCCATGGTAGAGATCTTGTGTTTTGGGATTATAAATAGCACCTAATATGGCTTCTCCTTCTTTTGAAACTAAACCAATAGAGACGCTAAAGCCGTCTTGGCCTAAACTAAAGACCAGCGTTCCATCAAGAGGATCGACACACCAAAAATAATCTTTCTCAAACCGAGATTCGTCATCTTCACTTTCTTCTGCTAAGAGTCCTAATTTATATTCATCAAGAGATGCTTTGAGAGTTTCGACAATGGCTTGTTGTGATTTAAGATCAACTTCTGTGACAACACAGGAAGCAAGGTTTTCACCACCTTCTTTTTCTGAAAGCTCTGGAAGATCTCCAAAGTGATCAGCAATAATATTACCCGCTTTTAAAACTGCATCTTTAGCAATTTCTAATAGCTTTTCTTGTTCTTCTTTTTTTAAAGACATGAAAGGACCTTATTTTTCATTTGTTCAGAGTATTGATTAATCTTGGGATGGCCCGGAGACCAGCCCTGTAGAAAACGATAAAAATCACACCAAGCATAGGGGTAGAGCTCTCTCCACTCCGCTTCGATTTTATCTCCCTCTTCTCCACATAATGAATTCAGTATATCAAAATAATAGTTTAAACAGGACTCTTCTTTTTCAAAAAGCTCATCTTCTGAAAAGATACTGCTCAGAAAATAAGCGAGATCTTTAACTCCCACGCCACCACCAACGTATTGGAAATCGACGGCCGCAACATCGTTGTCCCTAAATAAAAAGTTTGCAAGCTTTGCATCACCATGGACTAAGGTTTGGTATTTAGCATCGTTTAGTTTTTTATCGATTAAAGAAGCAACATTTTTGAGTTCTTTGTCTTCTAAGGCTTCTAATTCATGTGGTCTGGTGGCAAGATGCCAATAAGTTCCACTTTCCCAAAGTTTTTCAGGACTGACTTTAAGGTAGTGTGCATGAAACGACGCCATCCATTTTAAGCAAAGATTAATATCGCTTTTATAAGGTGAGTGCTTTGGATAAAAGTTACTCTCTAACAGATCTTCTAGTATTAAATATTGATGTGAGTTTTCTTCACCACAGAGAAGGAGTTTTGCCATTTTTGCATTTTCGATTTTTTGAACATACTGACGATACCAATTCATCTCCACTTGATAGGACTTAACCTTTCTTTGGTGAGAGAAGTCTGTATTCCACCCACGAGGATGGTTTTCTCGAGTTGGAAACGTTATTAGCTTTACAATGACAGAGTGACTTTCTGTTTTTACACGACAAAGTTGTCCGTAGCCACTCCATAGGTTTTGAATAATTTCTATATCGTTGATTTTATGTGAGTTCGTTGTTTTTAAAACGAGCTCTTTTATATTTTCATCCATAGAGTAGTGCATCTCGCCATGTTCCATGTCACATGATGTCTTAGTCGTTATAGTGCTTTTTTCCTTTTTATCAGGAGTTTGTTTTGTCGACAATTACGAAACCATATCGTGAGCTAACTTTTGCTGCGATCTTCTTAGGTATTATTCAAGGTATTATTTTAAATTTGGCCTTTGTCTACGCTTCGTTAAAGCTAGGCTTTTCCATCGGAGGCTCAACTGTCGCCGCCATTATGGGTTACGCCCTTTTAAAAGGTGTACTTGGAAAGGGAACCAGTATTGAAAATAATATCAACCAAACGATCGCTTCCGGTATAAATACGGTTGGAACCGGAATCGTCTTTACTCTTCCCGCTCTTTTTATTCTCAATGCAGGTGGAGAGATTCAATTTGATTTTAATCTTGTCCCTTTTATTATTGCGGGGATTGCGGGGGCCTTTCTTGGAGTTGTGGTTATTGTTCCTCTTCGAAAACAAATGATTGAACTAGATCGCTTACGTTTCCCATCTGGTGTTGCAGTGACAACCATTATTCGCTCGGGTAGTGAAGGTGATTACTCAAAAGCAAAATTATTGGCGATCGGCTTTGCCATCAGTGCCGTGTGGAAACTTTTAATGGTTTCAGGTTGGCTTGAGATACCAGGAATTCTTGAGCATGAAGAATTTAATTTTGGCTTTGGTTTTATTCCCCAGTATATGACTCCTGCTATTTATCTTTCTCTGATGAATGTGGCGGCAGGCTTGCTCGCAGGCCGTGGAGGTTTATCTTTTTTCTTTGGTGGACTTATTGCTTGGTGGGTAATTTCTCCCATTAGTGTCGGTCTCGGTTGGATCCCAACGGGAATGGATGAAGTGGCCATGGGAGGATTTATCTATGGCAAAATGCTTCGCCCTCTTGGCATTGGTGTGCTGATTGGTGGCGCTCTTATGGGAACGGTTATGTGCTTTCCCGCCATTAAAAGTGCTCTTCGATCACTTGCTAACGTGGCCTCAACTTCAGGCGCTGGAACAGGTAGAGACGAAATGCCTTTTTGGGTTTTAATTGCAGGTGGAGTTGCAGCAGTTGCTCTTTTCTTTACCGCTACCTATATGATGAGTGGAGTAACTTTCTTTCAAGCAGTTCTTGTCGCTATCGTTGGACCTATTTGGTTGGCCCTTGCCGCATTGATTGTGGCCCAAGCAACGGGGATGACAGATATTTCACCTATGTCTGGTATGGCCCTTATCACTGTAACCATTATGATGTTTTTACTCGATAAAAATATTGCTGCTGCGGTTGTGGTCGGTGTTGCTGTCTGTGTTGCGATCGGACAAGGTGCCGATATGATGCAAGATTTGAAAACGGGTTTTATGTTAGGGGGAACTCCTTTTAAGCAACAGATTGTTCAGTTTTTTGTGACTTGGATCGGGGTAGTTGTTGCCATCGGTGCTGTTTATATTCTTTGGCAAGGCGGACCAAATGGACAAGGTGGTTTTGGACCGGGAACAGATCTTCCTGCTCCTCAAGCGGGAGTCTTGGTAGGGATTATTAAGGCCCTTAAAACAGGCAATATTCCTATGGATAAATATATGGCCGGAGGGTTAATCGGTGCCGTCTTATCTCTAGCACCATGGTCAGGCCTTGGTGTTTTGATTGGACTAGCGATGTATCTCCCGTTTTCCATTACTTTAGGTTACGGAGTCGGATGTCTGATTCAGATGTATTTAGAAAAAACAAAAGGGAAAGTTTTTACAGAACATAAACTGGTTCCCTTTGCAGCCGGTCTTATTATTGGTGAGGCCATAACCGGAATAGGTCATGCGGCCTTTGAGATTTTTGCGAAGTAGGGGTTAGTGATGAAAAATCTATCTATTGTATTATATTTTGCAGGCTTAATTATTGCGATTGTTTCAGCTGCTCATTACACCGATACCATGACCACCAAAGATATCATGCTTAGTCCATCGTTTCTTATAGGTATGGTGATGTCTATCGGTGGTTTAATTTGGTGGCGCTCACAAATCAAAACGGTGCAGTCAGATTTATTACTAGAAGAAAGTGAAGACTCCCCTCACATTTTGATTACGTCAATCACAAAAGAACTTCACGATCTTGTGGCCAAAATGCAAAGTTATGAACGTGAAGACTGGTTAAATCATCTCATGAGAATTCAAGATGAATTTATTATTCGTTTTAACGATCAGAGGCACCAACTTTTAAATACCATGAATGCAGAAGAGGGAAGTGAGTTAATGATAAAATTTTCTTACGGAGAAAGAATGTTAAATCGTGCTTACTCTTGCTCAGCTGATGGCCATCACGATGAGGGTCTTCATTTGGCCCCTACGGCGCTTAAAAGTTTTGAAGAGTGTTTGATTATCTTGAAGAAATAAAAGAGTACGCTATAACGGTAAACTTGTTGAACACTTTTCCACCTCATACAGATCATTCACTGAAAAATAGAGGGGAATTCTCGCTGGAACAATATGAGTTTCGCCTCCACTTGCAACATTAAACTGAATAAGTAGAGTGAGTTTATTCGTTTTGAGGTCGTCGTCGTAATAATCAACAGAGCTTCTTTGAAGAGAGAATTTTACGGGGGTGATTTTGGTACTCAGTTTGTTTTTAAGAGCGTATTGACGAAAGAGATGAACTGTTTGGTTACTCGGGTCAGGAGTAAAACCATTAAGTGCCGGTTTATGTTCATATAGGTACTTTTCATGAGGTGTTGCAATTTCATTGCTGTTGTTGGGGGATTGGTACTCATAATAATTTTCTAGAAAATCGCTGAGAAAAAACATATTGCTATATTCAGGTTCTAGTTTGATGAGATATTTGAGATCTTCTAATTCGTAAATAAAGTCATTATTGGTTGAGAAATTATTGGGAGAGGGAAACTGCAAGTGATGAAATGTTGTCCGACAGCTTTCTTTATGGGAAAGAAGATTTTTAATATCCTGTCCTGAAACGCCAACTTCGACTCTTCTTTCGATGGCCTGTTGAGATTTTCTTAAATTATCAATGGTGTGTTGAATGAAAAGAATCAGAACTCCAGCAATGGCCGAGGCGATCATAACCTCGACCAAAGAGAAACCTTTGTTCTTAGTGGATAGCCTCTTCTGAATCTTGGTCATGGTCAAAATCACTTGTGTTTGAGTAAGTATTTTGAAAACTATAGGTGAGATCTTGAAGTTGCTTGATCTGATCAAGAATCTTAGCCATATCAGGATGATCGACATCTATATTTTCAACAATCAATTTAGATATCATTTTATTTTTGACCTGTGTGTTTAAATTTATAAATTCTTTTGGAAGGTATTTCTCTTCTTTAGAAGACTCAATCGCATAATCAAGCCCATCGACCTTTGCTTTCTCAACAAACTTACGAACTTCACGAACAGACTTATCCTTTATATAGGGAAGTATCTGATCTTGTTCCTCAGGAGATAGTTTTATGATTTCATTTACCTGACTAGCAGAAACTTCACCAGCGCCACGAGCTTCTTTTACTGTTGAGCTGGATTTGGCATCTCTTTTTATCGCTTTTTTGATAACAGCTTTTGAGACCCCAAGCTTTTCTGCAGTGACGGCAGCGAAAGATGTCTCATCATTTTCCTCTTCCTCTTTCTCCTGCTTTTTTTCTGAAGGAGTAAGGGCCTCTTTTTCGATATCAACTTTGTTCGCGCTAGGATTTAGTTTTTCATAAATTTCACGACCGCGATTGAGGCATTGTTCAAATTCTAATTTGTTTAGAGGTTTTCTTACTAAATTTTCATCAATAGAAATAAGTTCTTGCAGAAGCTCGTTTTCTGTCACAACTGTTACCGGAACTTCGGTATAGTTTAACTCTTTTAAAGCCTGATAACGGCGGCCACCGGCCAGAAGTTCATTGTTTTCATTTACTGTTAACGGATGAATGAGTCCAATCGTTTCGATACTTTTTACTAAGGAATCGATATCTGTTTTTGTTCTCAAATAGGGACTCTTAACGACGATATCGTTAATATTGATCGTGTTCATATTGTCTCTCCGTTATGTGTGGAGGAATATTAAACCCGGGGCCATTCACTAATTCAAGAGAGAATTTCAGCTTTTAAAAAGTTAAGTATTGTCAAAAAAATGTTGAACGAAAATTCAATGAGTTCCTAATTATTTAAAATATATTCTTTAATTTTATTAAGGTGTGTCGAAATTTTTTTGGTTGAGACGGGAGTGCAAAAGATAGTGTCATCTCCAGCAATTGTTCCTAGGATAAAATCACCACAGCGGTGATCAATAAAACCAGCAACAAACATAGCGGCACCCGGCGTGGTTTTTAAAACAATCATGGCCTCATTTGCTTTGGTGGAGAGAACCAGGTTGTTGATATTTCCACCATAGGCACTCATGGGCTGTTGTTTGGAAAGCTCATAACGACTACTTCCGTCAGGCCCTGCTGTTTTAATGGCGCCCATTTTTCTTAAGGCACGGGATATGGTCGATTGAGTGACGTCAAAGCCCTTACTAATAAGGATCTCTCTTAGATCTTCTTGTGTACCGTTATAGCCATGGCCTATGGTGCCTCTTAAAACTTCGATCATTTTGCGTTTCGTCTTTAAATCCATACAAATCCCTCAAGAATAGTTATGCATAATTATGCACAAAAATGAATAATATGCAAAATAATGATTGAAGAAAATAAGTGGCTAGGCCATATTACAAACAACAGCGGAGGAGAAATGAAAAAAGCATTATTAGCGTATTCAGGTGGACTAGATACATCGGCCATTTTGGTTTGGTTACAAAAAGAAATGAACCTCGAGGTTTATTGTTATTGTTGTGACATGGGCAATATGCCAGATAAGGAATGGTTAGAGAAAAGGGCCTTAAGCTTTGGTGCGAAGAAATTTATTTTTGATGATGCTAGAGAAGAGTTTGTTAATGATTATGTCTTTAACGTTATTAAAAGTGGAGCGCTTTATGAAGGAGAGTACCTCCTTGGAACAGCGATCGGTCGTCCACTGATTGCTTCAAAAATGGGTAAAGTTGCAGAGGAATATGATATTGATATTTTTGTTCACGGAGCAACGGGGAAAGGAAATGATCAGTTACGTTTAGAGCAGTCATGGTCTTATCTCTATCCTGATAAAGAAATCCTTACTCCTTGGAAAGAATGGAGCTTCAAAGGACGTAATGAACTTTTAAATTACTTAGAAGCTCAAGGTTATCCTTATGAAGGAGAGTCTGGTGGAAGATATAGTATTGATGAAAATATTTTTCATAAGTCAACAGAAGGTGCAGAGTTAGAGGATGTAGCGATTTCATATAATGATGAGATCTTAGATCATAAGATTGAAGAAACGATGCCCTCAAAAATTACACTCAGTTTTAAAAAGGGGATTCCCTTTGCTCTCAATGGTGAGGAGTATGGAGCAAAAGATCTTCTCGATGAGCTTAACAAGTATGGCATTCAATACAATATTGGAATTGCTGATATTGTCGAAGAGCGAGTGAACGGAATTAAAAGTCGCGGCGTCTACCACACTCCCGGGGGAACGGTTTTGGCCTTCGCTTTGAAAAAATTAAAAGAGATTTGTTGGAGTCATAAAACAACGAAGCTTGCTCAAATGATGAGCATTGAATACGCAGAACTTGTTTATGAAGGAGCATGGTTCTCAACGGCAAGAACATCTCTAGATGCCTTTTTTAATTCTGCCGCTCAAAATTTAGAGGGAACTGTTAGTTTAGAGTTTGGCCCTTCTTTTATGAAAGTTCTCTCTCGTAAAAGCGAAAAAAGTCTTTATTCAAAAAGTCTTGTTAGTTTTGAAGAAGACGAGTTTGGTATTAATAAAAGTGCCATAGGTTTTTGTAAAACAAGAAATCTACAATATATCAATGAAGGTAAAGTTAAGTGAAGGTTCTCGGAGGAAAGGCGAGCTCTCTTCTCACCTCATTTACCCAAGGACTCGATGTCGACGTTCTCATGTACGCTGAAGAGATTGAGGTTCAAAAAAAGTGGGTGATTGAACTTTGTGAAAGTGAATACCTTTCATACGATGAATCAGAAAAACTTTTAAGTGGTCTAGAAGATATAAAGCAAGAAATAGAAAAAGAGCAGTTTGCTTGGAGTATTGAAGATGAAGATATTCATATGAATATCGAAAGAGCGTTAACCGAAAAACTTGGAGATCTTGGTAAAAAGGTTCACCTAGGAAGATCACGAAATGATTTGGTCGCGACAACTCAACGGCTCTTTGTCAAAAACTGTATAGTAAAGGTGAAGAGCAAATTATCTCAAAGTGAGAAGGCCTTACTTAAATTAGCGGAAAATAATCTCGACTTGATCATTCCAGGAATGACTCATTTGCAATCTGGTCAACCTGTTCGTTATTCACATACGGTGCTGGCCCACTTACAAGCTTTCAAGAGAGATCAAAAGCGTTTATCTCATGCTCTTGATGAATGCTTAGAGAGTTTACCGCTTGGAGCAGCGGCATTTTCTGGCACTCATTTAAATTTAAACTTAGATCGTTTGGCGACTAATTTAGGCTTTGAATCGTCTTTAAAAAATAGTTACGATGCCGTTGGAAATAGAGATTTTATTTTGGAGACGTTAGCGAGTTTTTCTACATTGGCAGCTCATTTAAGCCGACTCTGTAACGAAATCATCTATTACTCATCTTCATCGGTAGGACTATTAAAACTTCCGAAAAATTGGACCACGGGTAGCTCGATCATGCCCAATAAAAGAAATCCCGACACCATAGAGATCACCAGAGCGAAGATGGCCAGAATTATGGCGAGTTCAGCAGAAGCGACTCAGCTTGTATCTCAAGTGATCCCCAGTTATGGTTCCGATTTGCATGAACTAAAAAGAACCTTTGTGAAATCTTTTAATGAAATCACACAAAGTTTAGAGCTTTTAACTCCTTTCATTTTAGAGTTGGAGGTATCTAAAGAAGCTGCGGGAAAAATGCTTGAGAAAGGTCATATCCTAGCGACTGAATTTGCTAATCATAAGGCGAGTCAGAATAATGGTGAGTTTAGAGATGCTTATCTGCAAACAAAAGAGCTTGTAGACAAAGCTGAAGCCAAGGGTGTTCAGGTCCATGAGCTCGAGCAATGGCCAGAACATTTAACCTTTCATTCCTCTGTAGAGTCACGCCAAAGTGGTGGAGGAACCGCTCTCGCGGCCTTAAAAGCTCAAATTAAAAATTTATAAACTGATCCCTTTAATTGGAGATAAGTTATGAACGTAAACTCGTATCATTTACAAAGTTCCAATTACTTACAAAAACTAAATTAAAACTTCCATGTTTTGTGATAACCAATATCGAGTCATCCTGCCCCGACCCTTCGGGCAAGTATTGGTCATCTACTTTTTTAAAATAAGGGGTGTTTAAAACTTGCCCACGAAGTGGGTGTGACCATGATGGGAGCATTTTAAATATCCAAAAGCAAGGACGTTTTTTTAGGATTATCAAAAATAGTCTATATTTCAAAAATGAAACATATCCATTTAAGTACTTCAGTTAAAAAAATTTACAAGACTAACTCTTTGAAACTAAAAGAGCTGACCATAATTGTGGACGCTTTTTTTGAACAATAAACTTTGCTTGGCTGAGATAACCTCTCAATATCATTGAACCTTGTTGACACATTTCCGGAATGTATCATTAACCCTTAAAATCAGTGCTACTCTAAAATTAAGTTGAACGTAAGGGGGGAGATATCATGTCTCACAAAGTAAAATTTGCCATTTTTGGAATCATGTCAGTCGGTGCCTTTTCTCTATATTACTTTTCAAGTGATAAGGTTGCCACCACTGCTCATACAGAATCAGAACAAAGAAAAGAAATTTCTCTAGATGAAGTCAGTGCACATGACGGACTTCAAGCTTCGGCCAATAAAAAACTTGAGAGTTTTATTGAGGCCAATGCTGAAAAGCACGCGAACCTTTCAGATGATGAGAAGGTAAGAATTCTTAAAGAGAAAATTGCAGAGTTGTATCCCGAAGATGAAGGATACGACATGAATGAGCCAGAGATCGTTTTGGCAGACAATAATAATTTCAATTCAGATCAATATAATACAAATGAAGAAGTTGTTGTTCAAGAACAACTAGATGGAGTGCAGGCGTTAGAAGATCGTGATTCAACTGAACAGTTGAATTGGAAAGAATAACGTCAATTAAAAGCGGGGTTTATAATGAAAAAGCTACTTATTCCAATATTATTAATTTTTTCATTTAATAGTTTCTCTTGTGCAGACTTAAGGGGCATTGAAGGCCATATGATGAAGTCTAAAGCAGGTTCGGCGGCACTATTAATGATGAGTATGAACAGGTTAGGGTATGGTGTTCAAGCAAATAGTTGGTTGAATACAAATATGATTAGCCTTATTGAAAGAAGATACGGCAAAAGAGTTGCCGTAAAGATGATGGCCGATGAGTTAAGAAAGTCTTTTAAGCGTATGGAAAGTGAAAAGTTTTTAAACGCAGGAAGATTGGCTGTTATCCACAGAAATGGACTTGGAATCAATCCATTTGGTAAGTCAAATACAGAAATAAAGGCTTATCGTGATGAAATGTCTGATGCTCATGGATTAAGAAAAGTTCAGGTCACAAGTATTTTTAGAAATACTTTAAAGAAAAGAAAAGTAATCGATGCGATCAATGTTCAAAACTACAATGTTACAGGACAACTTTTAGAGTTTTGGTTTAACCACTTTAATATCCAAGGTCAAAAAGCGAGGCCTTATAACACAAACTACCTTGGAACTCTAAGAAGAAGCATGTGTGGAACTTTTGCAGATATGTTAAAGAAAACCGCTACTCATCCAGGGATGATGGTTTACCTTGATAATGTGAAAAACACCAAAGAAATCAAAAAGAAAGGTGTTGTTGTTAGTAACCTCAATGAGAACTATGGACGTGAAATTGTTGAACTTCATACTTTAGGAACAGGTCCTGTTCTTCGTTATGATGACAAAGGAAACCCTGTCTATGCTTATTATGTTGGTGATAGACATAAATATGATGAAGTATTAGAAGCAACAAAGGTGTTAACTGGTTTTAATATCGATTGGAAAAGTGGAGGCTTCAAGTTTAAGCCCGAACTTCATGAGCCTGGGAAAAAATACTTCCCTAAAATGTTTGGTCGTAAAGTTGTCATTGGTGAAGGTTATAATGAAAGCTTACGTTTCCTAAACCTTTTATCTGGTCATTGGAGAACCAAAAGACATATCTGTCGTAAATTAGGTAAGGCCATCTTTGGGTTTCACCCTGGTGTAGAGAACGTAACAAAATGTGCTAAAGCTTATGGTAAAAGAGGAAATCTAAAAGCTATGTATACAAGTTATATTAATAGTGAGTTCTTCTGGTCGAGAGACTATATGTTAAGAGGTAATAAGACACCATTTGAAGCAGTAATCTCTTCGATTAGAGCAATGGGTGGACATTTAAATACAAGAAGATTTTCTAATGATGATCTTCATACACAAGCCTCTCGTATTGTGACATCTGTCGAGCAATTGGGTGAAGACTTGTATAATGTAGCTGAACCGACTGGTATAAAGTATGACTCTTCTATTTTACACTCTTCGACATTTATTGCTAGTCGAATCGATAAAGTAAATAAAAATATGGAGAGGCATTATAACCGCTTGGTTCTTAGCCATGGGTCTCCTTTTTCTCCAGCAAAAAGTCTTTGGTATAAAAATTTAAATCGACATATTGCTGATGTAAAAAAGAAAAGAGGTAAGGCTGCTGCATACAATACAGTTATGTATCAAGTAGCACCAGTTTTTTATCCTCATACGGTCTATGTTTTAAGAGAACCAATGATAGAAAAATTTGATAAGCCTGATATGTTAGATGGTGAAGTTGATTATGTGAAATCAACACTGTTAAGGGCCGTTAGTTCAGGTGCATTTTTAAGAAAATAGAAACCGAGTAGAACTTGGAGTTGAATATGAAAACGAAAAAGAACGAAGAAAAAAAGAACATAAATAGAAGAGACCTTTTAAAATACTCAGGAAGTGGAGCTCTCGCTCTAATGAGTAGTAACCTGATGATCGGAGATGCTTTTGCGAGATCGGTGATTCCTGGATCAAATCAAAATGTCATAACGATCTTTTTAAGAGGGGGACATGATGCTCTTTCAATGTGTGCTCCTCTTGGTGGCACAGCAAAGAAAAACTACGATAAGAAAAGACCGAATATTTCTTATGGTATGAAAAATATTGGGGATTCATTTTTTGGTCTCAATAGAGAAGTATCAAGTAGTGTAACAGACTTATTTACGTCTAAAGATATGGCCATTGTTCATGGTGTGGGAGGTTTAAACGAGACGACCTCTCATTTTGCTCAAATGGACTATATCGAAAGTGGACACTCTAGAACTCTGACTCCAAAAGGGTTTTTAGGAAGGTTTTGTGAAATCGCTAACCTTTCCAATATGTTTGCGCTAGAAAGTAAAGTCCCAAGAAGTTTGAGATCAGATCAGTATGTAATGCAGTTTACAGATAAGTGGAACCTTGGAAATATCCAAAAAACGGGAAGACAGAAAAATGGGATTACAAAATCAGAATTTTTAAGATCTTTCTTTGGAAAAGGAACAAAAAGTAAAGTTTCTAAAATTGCTAACCAGCATGCCAATAGGTCTGAAGAAGTATTTAGTACTATTAGAAAGTTAAACTTAAGAACTAAATATCAAAATAAAAACTTAGGACTCTTATCTGAGATGATCTCTGGTGGTAATAACGGTATTTATACCATCAGTGTTGGTGGTTGGGATCATCACCGAGACCTAAAAAGTCAGTTTGTCTCACTAGTGGATAAACTCTTTGATGATCTCTTACTCTTAACAAATGATCTAAAAGCAAGTGGTCAGTGGAATAACACGACTATTATTGTCCACAGTGAGTTTGGTAGACGTGTCGGTGAGAACGGTTCTCTTGGTTGTGACCATGGCCGTGGTGGGATCGCTTATGTTCTTGGTGGAAAAGTAAAAGGTGGAAAAGTTTATAAAAAGAGATCTTATGTTGACGATCTCAAAAGTAAACTTGCTGCAACAGAAACAAACCCCAGATCAAACCTCGGTGTTTTCTACGATGTAAGAAATCTCTACGCAGAAGTTTTTAAAATGAGATTTAGACTGAGTAATGATGCACTTAAAGCGGTCTTTGGTAATGATGCTAATTTTAAATTCGGTAAAAGTGACCGAATTCCATTTCTTTCTTAAATAATATAATTTAGGGATGGGCCTGTGCTCATCCCTTTTTTATTTAAAGACAATATCTTTTTTAATCACTTGCTTTAAACAAATAAATGATTCCGTAGATTGAATTTCATCAATTTTTTGAAGTTTATTGACTAAGAAGTCATGAAAGTCATCGATGTCTTCCATGAGTATCTTAATAATGAGAGCGTAATTTCCAGTGGTATAATAAGCTTCAATAACCTCGTCGAGAAGATTCAGTTTTTTGATCACGAGTTTAATGTCTTTAGCGTTTTTAAGGTGAATACCTAAAAGTACGGTAACGTTTTTTCCCAGCTTCTTATAATCGACTGTAATTTTACTACCAGTGATAATTCCGGCCTCTTTGAGCTTCTCTATTCTTTGATGAATCGTGCCACCTGAAACCTTTATTTTTCTCGCTACATCGAGAAATGGTCTTCTGGCATCCTCTTGAAGTAGGCGTAATATTTGTTTGTCAGTGCTATCAATTTGGTAGTTTTCATCCATAAAAGTCATCCTTTTTTGATATTTTAATGCCTAAATGGCTCTTTTGGTAAATAATTGATGCTTTATGAGGTTAGATATTGAGAAAATATTAAAAAAAGACGAATAATAGTAGTAGATCAGCACTTTGGAGGGGCTATGTGTGGATTTCTTATTATTACAGGATCGTCAAAAGAAGAGTTATTTGAGCAGGCATTAGATAAAATTGCTCATCGAGGGCCAGATGACACCAAAACTCTAGAGTGTGAGCAGTACGGTAAAATGGGCTTTCAACGACTGGCGATTATGGATTTAACACACGCTGGAGATCAGCCCTTTTCAAGCGATGACCAGTATGTCGATTTGGTTTGTAATGGTGAAATTTATAATCACCGCCGGATTAAAACAGATTATTTTGATCGTTATAACTTTGTATCTCAATCAGATTGCGAAGTTTTGGTCCCGCTTTACCGTGAATATGGAATAAGAAAATTATGTGAACTGGTTGATGGTGAGTTTGCGCTTTGTTTTTTTGATCGTAAAACGAAAGAGTTCATTGCGGCGAGAGACCCCATGGGGATACGTCCCTTATTTTATGGATACACTGATGGTGGAAAAATTTGTTTTGCTTCCGAAGTGAAGGCTCTTTTAGATTTTTGTCGTGAGATACGTCCTTTTCCTCCAGGTCATTATTATGAAAAGGGAGAATTTATCTGTTATCTCGATTATGGAAAAACTGAGGTTGTAAAAGATAGAACAGAAGAGGAAATTCTTGATGGAATACATTCAAGATTAGTTGATGCCGTTAAAAAAAGGTTAGATTCCGATGCACCTCTTGGTTTTTTACTCAGTGGCGGGCTAGATTCCAGTTTGGTTTGTGCAATCGCTGCTAGACTGTCTGATAAGCCGATTAAAACATTTTCAGTAGGAATTACCGATAATCCGATCGACACCAAGTACGCTAAAGTTGTCGCTGACTATTTAAAAACAGATCACCATGAATATCTTTTTACGAAAGAGCAAGTTTTTGAAACCTTAAGTGATCTTATTTATCACCTCGAAACTTGGGATATAACAACAATTAGGGCCTCGCTTGGTATGTATTTAATTTGTAAATATATTGCCGAAGAAACGGATGTCAAAGCACTTTTGACCGGTGAAGTTTCTGATGAAATTTTTGGTTATAAATATACGGACTTTGCTCCCTCTGCTGAAGAGTTTCAAAAAGAAGCAATTAAAAGAGTTAAGGAATTATACCAATACGATGTTTTAAGAGCAGATCGTTGTATAAGTGCAAACTCTCTCGAAGCGAGAGTTCCTTTTAGTGACAGAGACTTTGTTTCTTATGTCATGTCTATCGATCCAAAGATAAAAATGAATACCACAGGGATAGGAAAATACTTATTACGAAAGGCCTTCAACGGTAAAGAATATCTGCCCCCTGATATCCTTTATCGTGAGAAGGCTGCCTTTTCAGATGCTGTCGGCCACTCGATGGTTGATTGGTTAAAAGAGTTTGCTGAACAAACATATACTGATGAAGATTTTTCTAATAAATCAAGTGAATATAAACACGGCATACCTTTTACCAAAGAGTCTTTAATGTATCGTGAAATCTTTGAGTCGCACTTTGAAGGAAAGGCAGAATTAATTGACGACTTCTGGATGCCAAACAAAGAATGGGAGAACTGTGATGTCTCTGATCCTAGTGCACGTGTTCTTCCAAACTATGGCAAAAGCGGAAAATAAAACTAGAGAACAGGTTCAATAGCATTCTTGAGAAATTCAAAATAGGGAAGGCGATACTCATCGGTTTCATGATGAATTTCATGGAAGGCATCTTTGATAATTTTAAGCTTAAAGTTTTTTTCAACTTTAGTGAAATAATCAATAGCCGCTTCTGGTGATACTATTTTATCACCTGTTCCAATTGATATATAAGCAGGACATTTTAGATTTAGTGGGCCAGAGAAAACATTTCTCGCGGCCTTCATAGTTTCAAAGGCAACTTTGGTATGAAGCCCATTACAGGAAAGGGGATCATCCTCTGCTGCTTGGTTAACTTTAGGATCGTGAGAGAGGTTGCCAGGTGGTAATAATTTTATTCTGATACTCAAAGGAAGATTAATCAAAAAATCGTAAAGAGGCATGGGAGCAACTTGAGCGATCTTACCGAGTGGACCGCCTGCTGTTACCGGAGGAGAACTCAAGTAAACTAACTCAGGGTAGAGATCTTGCTTGACAGTATTTTTCATAAAATCAGAAGTGATCAGTCCTCCAAGAGAATGGCCAAAAAGAATATACTTTTTCATTCCATGATTAACTTTAAGATATTCAATAAGTTCACCAAGGTCATGGGCGTATTGGGAAAAGTCATCAACATAGACAGGATGCCCAGAACTAAAACCATGACCTCTCAAATCGTAAAAGAGGTAATTGAGCTTCTTTCCAAATAGTTTTTCTAAGAAGAGGTGGCGCTCATGATGTTCTGAAACACCGTGAGTGATGACTAGCCAAGTATCTGCCTGATTATCTATCAGGTTGATATTGATTTTAGTTTTATCAGTTAAAGTTATCGATTCTACTCTCATAAAACCTTGGTATATCAATCAGTTAGAAACGTCTAGTTGATTGAAATAAATAACCTGTTGTTAATGTGACACCCATTGAAATCTTTACTCGTTAAGGCCTTGTTTACAAGGCTTTATGATAAAAATGAATAATGAAAACAATATCACTTCTTTCGCTTTGTATCTTTCTTTTTAGTCACTCTTTAATGGCCAAAAATGGTTATGATACTGGTTTTATTATTAAAACATCAGAAAATACTTTCGAGTACAATCTTGTCGATCATGAAAACCAGTTAAAAGATCAAACAGATGCAGTCGATGGACCTTATTGGAAGTTCTTCTACACATTCAAATATGGTGTCGATACTTTTTCAGATGTGGCCTGTTTTTTTGGAAATAAAAAAGATAGTAGTGAGTTGTTCTATAGGACTTTAAATAGTGAAATAACTCTTAAGGGAAGAGATTTAAATACCGTTATTTCCCTTCCTTCATCAGAGGATGTCTTGAAGTTTGAAATACTTGATACAAGAGATCCCGAAGAGTTTGGTCGGAAAAAAATTATCGAAATTCAGCGCTGTGAACCACCTTCCGCACTGTTAAGCTAAATAAAAAATAATGATAAGTTTTGTCTAAGTATAACCGAAAAGTATTTGGTTATTAATGAGAGATTCTATCATGCTCAAAAAGAATTCTTCTTTGCAAAATGAGAAGGGCACTACTTCAGACGATTCGATTATAATCGATAAAAAATTAAGTGCTCACTTTATCATTTCTAAAACTGATTTAACGGGAAAAATTACTCATGCCTGTGATCAATTTTGTAAAATCTCTGGTTATCAAAGAGAGGAACTTCTCGGAAGAGATCATCGTATTGTAAATTCAGGTCACCACTCCAAAGAATTTTTTCAAGAAATTTGGAATACCATTAAAAATGGCGAAGTGTGGAGAGGTGAAATAAAAAATAAAGCTAAAAGCGGAGATTATTATTGGGTTGACTCAACAATATCTCCACTAATAAGTGAGTCTGGAGACATCACTGGTTTTATTTCTTTTCGTTATGATATTACGGAAAGAAAGTTGGCCCTTGAAAAGTTAGAGTTAAGTGAAAGTAAACACAAACAACTTTTTCACCAAGCAAAAGATGCTATTATGACTCTCGCTCATCCTGATTGGAAGTTTGCCAGTTGTAACGAAGCGACTTTAAATCTCTTTAATATTGAATCAGAAAAAGAGTTTGTAAAACTAGGGCCTTGGAATGTTTCACCAGAGTTTCAACCTGATGGAACATCTTCGGCAGAACTCGCTAACATGTATATTACAAAAGCTGTTGAAGATGGATCATGTTTTTTTGAATGGTCTCACTGTACATCAGATGGGACAGAGATACCTTGTACCGTCTTACTTAGCCGTATTGAAGATTCTGATGGAGTCTATCTTCATGCTTTGGTTAGAGATATTTCCGAGCAGAAAAAACTTGAACGTGAACTTATAAAGTCTCATGACGCAAAATTAAAAGAGTTTGAAGAGATTCTCTCTTCAACACCCTCTTGTTTAAAAATTATTTCTAAAGAAGGTCACCTTGTTAATATGAATCAAAGAGGACTTAACCTTATTGAAGCAGAATCTCTCGATGCAGTTCGTGGTGCTAATGTTTATGATATCGTTGATCAGTCCCACCGAGAAAAATTTAAAAAGTTTAATGAACGAATTTGTGCTGGTCATAAAGAGACTCTTGTTTTTGAAATTATTGGTTTAAAAGGAACAAGACGATGGATGGAGACGTATGCGGCTCCTTATCAGCTTGCCAATGGTGAAATAGGTCATGTGGCCATTACCAATGAAATAACTGAAAGAGTTCACGCTGAAGAAGAGTATCGCCAACAAAGAGCGAAAGCTCAGCATCAGTCAAAGCTCGCTTCTCTTGGGGAGCTCGCTGCAGGGGTGGGGCATGAAATTAATAACCCACTCGCCGTAATTAAAGGACATGTGGAACTACTATTAGCTGATCTCCATGAAAGAAAAAAAGACATTTCATACGATAGAATTGAAAAGTATTTAAAGAAAGTTGATTTTGCTACTGATCGAATATCGACAATCGTTAAAGGTTTAAGAACCTTTTCAAGAATTGATAAAGACGAAAATAAACAATTTGATCTTGTTGAGGCGACAAAAGATGCCTTTGAAATGGTAAGAGAGATTTTTCAAGTCGAAGATATTGATATTAGTTTCTTCGTTGATGATGAAAGTCGTGCTGCTTTGATTTCGGGAAGCCAAGGAAAATTTCAACAGATTTGTGTTAATCTCCTATCAAACGCAAAAGATGCACTAACTCATTCTAAACTAAAAAAAATCGAAGTATCGATTCACCAAGACGATGGTTTTGAATTAAGAATTAAAGATTCGGGTGGTGGCATTCCTGAAGATGTGAAAGAGAGGATATTTGACCCTTTCTTTACCACCAAAGAAGTAAATAAAGGAACGGGGATTGGACTATCCCTCGTTCATAGCTTTGTTAGTGAGTTAGGAGGAAATATTTCATTTGAGAGTGTGAAAAATGAAGGAACAACTTTTAAAATTAAATTTATAAATCTTGAAAATAAAATTGAACAAGAGTGTGCTCAAAATGAAGATTCACCATTGTCAGTACATCAAAAAAGAATTCTTATTGCCGATGACGAAGAGGGGATTCGAGAGATTCTCGCTGATATTCTTGAAGACCTAGAGCACGAAGTTCACTGTGCTTCAAATGGACAAGAGGCCAGTGATCTCTATTTAAAAAATCCTGAACATTATGATCTTATTATTACGGATGCGAAGATGCCTGTTCTTGATGGCTTTGGACTGATTAGAAATATAAGATCTCAAAATGAAATTAAACAACCGGTGATAATCTTAATTACTGGTGGAGTTAGTGTTGATCTCGATGCTGAAAACAGTATTTATCATAAACAACTAGATGGATACCTCTTTAAACCTTTTTCAAGAGCACAAGTTAAAGACGTGATTACAACTTGCTTTAGAAAGAAAAAAGCTGCTTAGACTTGTCTCATCTCTTGAGACGATTACTCAGATATAGATAATTAGAAGTATGATAATTTAAGAATATATCTTATCATAATAGTACACTTGTAGACTTCAGGGGAGAGAGTGGAGTACCATAAAATTTTTTTATTTGATCCACGTTTGCAAAAGGTTCCCGTTCTCTCTCTCAATTTTGAGATGTATCTAAATGCAGAAGTATCAACTTTTCATCATATTGATTCATTAAAAGAAAAACTAGATCAAGATATAAGGCCAAAGGTTTTTATTGTTCATAAATCTCTTTGTGTAAGTGACATTATTAATTTAGTAAAAGATATTGAGGGAGTGGAGCTTATTTCTCTAGGTGAACCTAAAGAAGAGTTTGAAAATTTAGAAATTCTCGATGAGCATATTACAATTCAAGATTTATTGCGAAACCTAGCACCTCGCTTGAATGTGACTGCTTCGCAAATGGCCAGCTTGAAATATGATCAGTATATGGCCATCCCTCATAATTTTTTTTCACGATTAATTTTTTCGCCGTGTGATCTCTTTTTAAAAGATGAAGGAGAAATTACACTGGCGTTACCTGCTGGAAAGTCTATCAGTGAAGACTTTTTAGCTGCACTCAATGAAGATAGTGAAGTTTTCATTGAATCTATTCAACGTTTAAGTTTTACCAATTCCTTTACGGATCAATTTGCCAAGATGTCGAATCTTCTGACTGACTTTGCTATTGATATCGACCAAAAAACTGAAAGGCTAGAGCAGGTAATGAGTTTTGTAGCGCGAGACTTTAAAAACGGCGGAATGCAGCCTGAGTCTATTCAGATTGCTGAATCTTGTATTAAAACAATTATTGATACGCCGATGTCCTCGCCCTTACTCCATAAATTAAAAGAAAATATGATTTCAAGAAGTGTGACTATTCGTTCGGTCATCTCTTTTGCGATAGCTTTTATGGGAAACCATGTAGTGGATTCTCTCGATTGGATTTTAGAAAACCCGAAAGATGACATCGCAACAGCAGCATTTTTTCATGATCTTATTCTCGAAGATGAAGATCAGTTGCGGGTAGGGTCTCAAGAAGAGTTAGAGGCTTTAGGCCTAAATGCAGAAAAAAAACAAATTGTGAATGAGCATCCTCGCCTTATTTGGACAGTACTAAGAGGTGTTCCCTCTCTTTCTGATCAGGCCAAACAACTTGTGAAGGAACATCATGGTTCTACTAGAGGAGTGGGATTTTTAACTGATCTGGATAAATTAAAACCACTTTCAAAGATCTTTCTTGTTTCGAACTATTGGGCCTATATGGTCTATGGTCAAAGTGAAGGAAAACTTTCAAATGATCAAATCGGTGAAAAATTAAAAAGCACTTTTCCCGGACAAGATTATTTAGAGATTATAAATTCAATTCTCATTTTAAATATTGAGACTGTTGACGATCTGATGGCCTATCTCGCTAAAAGTGATAGTGAAGAGGAAGAAGCCGTTACCAATCTTGGAAAAGATCTGGTCGAACTCGAAGAAATTATTAAAGTAAGTGGTGATGGGATTGATGAAGAGGCCCAAGAGGACTTAAGTGCTATCGGCTTTTATGCAGAGAAGGCAAATCATTTACTGGTAAAGGGTGGAAATGAACTCGAAGAGGAAGATGCCGAAGTGTTAAAAGGAATTACTGATGCCTTAAGTGAGGTAAACCAGTTAGTAAAGGGTAACCCAAGTGAAGAAGATAAAACGAAGTATATCGTAAAAGGTGGTGAAGACGGTAAGTTAAAAGAGTTGAGACATAAAATTTCAGGTAATGCTTCAAAATTAGATGATATCAAAAAGAGAACATTGGATATTAAAAAATCCAGTGTGACAGATCTGATGTTGGCAGCGATGAAAGGTAGTCTTGAGTTATGTAAAATCTTTTTAGAAGAGGATAAAACAACTCTCAACCGAACTGATGGAGAGGGAAGAGCGGCAATTCATTTTGCGGCCATAGGAGGTAATATCAATGTATGCCAATACCTTCTCGATAATGGGGCAAAGTTAAATCACCTTGATGGGAAAAGAAGAAATCCTATCTTCTTTACGATCGTTAAAAATCATTCAGCATGCTTTGATTACTTTATCGACAATAACGCTAGGGTGAACCAGCAAAGTGTTGGTGGAGTAAACCTTGCCATGACTGCAGCAAAGTATGGAAGAGCTGATATGTTACATCGAGTGCTAGGAAAAGGCGTGCCCGTATCTGCTAAAGATACCAACGGCAAAGGCATAAGAGATTACGCCAAAAAGAATAAAGAGATTCTTGCCGTTTTAGAAAAGTTTAGTGGTTAAATTACTTTTTTATTTTATTTAGAGCTTCTTGCACATACGCTGGTGTTGTCGCTAAAAATTGATCTTGTAAGTCTTTCTTTCTTTTTTCAAGTGTCTCTTTGATCTTATTTTCTATGAGTTCGATTTCTGCTCGTTCTAGATCTTGAAACTCATTATAAAACCCTTGCTTTTTACGATCGAGAGCAACGATTTTTTCAGTGTATTCTTTCTTCTTCTGTTGATACTCTTGGTTTTCCTCTATTTTTCCCTTTGAAAGTGCCTCTTGATGTACTTTGAGAAAGTCTAATGACAGAGTTCTTCCTTTTTCATAGTTCTCTTCATAGGCATCTCTAAGTTTGTATTTATATTTAAAACGTACATTATCTGAAGCAATAACTCTCTTAATATTGACCTTTTGATAGAAAGGTTGGTAAACAGCGTTTCTTTTGCCAATAATCGCTTTTTTATAAATCCTAATTTTACTCTTTTGAAATCGCTCTAGTGATTCGCGTTTTCCTTTTTTCACCGTCTCTATTTCAGGGTTGGGCATAGGGTATTCTTTCATGCCGTATGAGTCATAGAGGTTGTCCCATTCTTTATTATTAAGATACATAATTTTATATGAGTCTTTTCTTTTTTGTTTTTCATTATCAATATGCAATCGTGCATATTTATGTTTAATTTTAGTTTTTCGTTGACCTTCTTCAAGTCGAAGTGAAAAGAGGTCACTGGCCATTTTTTGAGAATCTTTTTTATATTGTTCCGTATTATTTCCTGAAAACTTTGGCATGGTGACATTCTGATAAAGCTCTTGTTTCATTTGCTTAATTTCATTTTTTTCATTTTCTTCAAGTTCTTTTTTCTCCTTGTAATATTTTGAATTAACTGCAGAAAATGTATCTCTACTCTTTCTCATTCGTTCTTCTTCTTTTTTCTTATACTCTTTTCTCTTTTCGTTATAAGGCTTAAATTTATCATTCCAAACACCATGAATATTGGCGGCTTGAATATTTGTAAAAAGAAAAAGTGAAAGCAATACTTGAGTAAAGTACATAGTGAAGATCTCCCGTTTTTTCAATTATAACTTTCTTGAGAGTTTTTATATAGACTGTTTTTATAAAAGAAGACACGGTACTCCTTAGAGTACCATGTCTGTATTGGGACTAACGTATCGACGGGGTCGTCGTGACGCTGATTTGAGTAGAGCTTGAGAGTTCTCCATCGCTTACTTGAAAAGTGAAGGTTTCCGTAAGAGCTTTTCTTCCTACGATATTAGGTGACTTGTAAGTCACAAGTCCGGAATCTTTGTTCACTGTTATATAATCACATTTACCTACACAGCTAAATTGTAGCGGATCGTTTTCACCGTCATTAGCTTGAAGAGTGAAACTTAGTGTTCTTCTTTCTTTAACCTCGTAGCTGGTCGGTCCTGTAAGCTCAGGGGCGGTATTAGGTGGATAGATTCTTTGAATGGTATCTTTGATAAAGTTTAAGATGACTTCTGTAGTTTCGATGTCCACTCCGGCAGGATTATTTCTTTTTCTTGGAGTAGGGTAACCATGTTCACCATTTTCAATCACAAAAGTTGTAATTTGAGATTGATCAGCACATTTCGAGTAAATCGACTTTTCTGTCGATTGGTTATCTCTTTTTTTACTGTCGATTAACTCTTTGGTCACTTTTCTTTTATTACATTTTGAAGCCTTTAAATATTTGTTTAGGACTTTCTCTGTGCTAATGACTTCACCAGAAAGACCTTTTCTTTTAGATGAAGGGATCGTACCTCCTTCATACATAACAAAGTCAGCTGTTCCTATGATGAAGCTGAGGTTAATTGGCCCTTCGATTTGGCAAACTTCCTTTAGGTCTCGAGGCATACTTGCGGCAACAGTAACAAATCCTAAAAAGAGATCTTTTTGTTCACAAATAAGTCTGCTGGTCATGAGACCACCATTACTGATACCTCCAGCAAATACTTTTTTGGTATCGGCATTATACTTTTTCTTTGCAACTTGAATGAGTCTCTTTGTTAATAAGACATCGTCACCTAAGTGTGCTGTTTCATTTCTTCCATCATTCCAAAACTGTAAATCTTTCTCTGGGTCTTTTAATCCGTTTGGCATGATGACGACGAGGTTATGTTCATCGACATATTTATCGATATCAGTCATAGGAACCATTTGGTCGGCGGTACCATTACCACCGTGAAAGAAGATTAATAGTGCGGGCTTTTCTTTTTGTTTTTTATTTGGCTTAATGACCAGAGCATCTCGCTTCACTCGATTAATATTCAGCTTTAAATTTTCGATTTCTGCAGCTCCAATATTCATAAGAGTCACAGCGGCTAAAAGTGTTGTTTTTAAGAATGTTGTTTTCATCACGTCCTCTTTTGTTGTTTGTAACTCTTAGACGGGGGGAACTTATGAAACGTAGACAAAAAAGATAGTGTCTAAGTGTCTGATAATATGGGGTTTTCTTATCGTGAAACAATTACAAGTGCCTATTCAATCTCTCAACTCATGCGTATTTTGCCATTATGAAAACATTATTATTTATATCTTTGCTTTTAATAACGACCCTTTCAGCCGCGATGGTCACCAGTCATAAAACGGCAGGCCTTGAGTATCCTGAAAATTCACTTGAAGGATTTCTCTACTCATTAGAGCTTCCTATTGATGCTATTGAGTTTGATGTCCATTTTACTGCGGATCGTGAAATTGTCTTAAGTCATGATCCTGTGCTCGATGATTATAATTGTTTTAAAAAGGGTGATAAAAGAAAAGTAATTATCGCTCAAACTAACTTAAAAGATATCCTCGCTCTCAATTGTTATAATGATAAAGTGAAGAAGTATTATCGTGTACCAACATTAGATAGTATTTTAGAAGCTTATATAAATTCTGGACGTAATGATATCGAATTAAATTTTGAAATAAAGGTGCTCGATAAACTTATTGAAAACTGGAGTCGTTATAAAGGAATGGAGCACAAGTCATTCCATCTCTCAGAAAAAGAAATGGGAGAGTTGGCATTAAAAAAAGTAAGAAGTTTTGGTATCGATTCAAACATTCTTTTTACGACTTTTAGTCGAGACCTCTTGTTACAAGTAAAAGCAGACAAAAAAGAAAATGAAACCTTTCGTTATGGTTTATTATTCAAAGGTTTCTATGCCCCTTTTTTATGGCCAGTTATTAAATACATGGAGCGAGAGTGTTTTGATAGCTGTTGGTGGCCTAATTGGAAAAACACTTATAAATGGCTAATCAAACATAAAATTGATGTTTTTATGCCCAATTGGGAGCAGCTAACGCAATCTACGTATAATGGTGGTTTTCGTAAGTATTTTCAAAAGGAGGGACGGCCTTTTGAAATGTATCCCTGGACACTCAATGACGAAGCTCAGTGGGAAACCTATGAGACTTATGATTTTGATGGTATGGTTACAGATCTCCCATCAGACTATTTAAAAAGATAAAAACTTGAGAACAGAATTTAAAAACGTCGTTAGTGAAGATCAATTTTTAATTTATCCCACTCCTGTTATTAAAGAAAAAAAATATCTCATTTCACTTGAACAGAAGTTTGTTGATTTTTTTTGTTATGCCATTAAACAGGGCTTTTTAAAATCTCCAGATTATTTCCCTTCATGGATGGTGAAAAATAAGATTCATACTGATGGTCGTACAGACATTTACGAAATCAATTATCAAAAACTAGAGTTTCAGCTTCTACTTTATGCCGAAGGTGATCAAGAAAAAGCAAAAACTATTGAAATGCTTCTTACAAAAAAAATCATAGCTTGTCTTAAAAGTGAAGAAGGGGCCACCGTCGATTTAATAAAGAGTTTCGAAAAACAAAAGAAATGTTCTACCTGTCAAAAATTAGGAATTCTTGAAGAGTCTCTTGATAAGCTGATAAATTCGTTAATAGATTAAAACTTATTCAAGATTATCGTAAACCGTAACCACATCCTCATCTTCTTCGAGCATTGCAATGAGTTTTTCGATTTGCTCGACGGTTTCATCGTCAGCTTCTTTTGTGGTGAGAGGGATTCTAACTAGGCCTGCTTCTTCAGGAGTGATACTAATTTCTTGAAGTTTTTCTTGAATAGCACCAAAGACATCCATGGGACCTTTGACTTCATAAAAGTCTTCTTCGAGTTCAACATCTTCTGCGCCGGCATCGATCATATGGAGAGTAAAGTCATCTTCATCAATTCCTTCCGCGGGGATGGTGAAAACAGCTTTTCTTTCGAAAATAAATTCTAAAGAACCTGAGACTCCGAGTGAACCACCGCATTTTTTAAAATAACTTCTGACGTTTCCAGCAGTTCGGGTACCGTTATTTGTCGAGGCTTCAACGAAGATGGCAACGCCACCTGGTCCATAACCCTCGTAAGAAATATCTTCATAGCCTACGCCATCTGATCCCTGACCTTTTTTAATAGCGCGATCAATATTATCTTTGGGAACGTTAAACTTTTTGGCCCTTTCTACGGCCACTTTTAAGAGAAAATTGGTATCAATATCTGGACCACCGCTTTTAGATGCCTTAAAAACGTCTTTTAGTGCTCTCGTATAGATTTGTGCCTTTGCTCTATCGGTGGCACCTTTTTTAGCGGCGATTTTGGCCGATTTTCTTCCCATGATGTCCTCGTTGATTTGTCCTTTTACTATATAAATATTTAGGTTATGAAATGTAAATATGGAACCCTCATTTAAGCCTGAAACCCTATTTAAATTAAAAGAAAGTAAAATGCCCTACGGTAAGTATGCGGGAAGACGGTTGATCGATTTGCCTGAACATTACGTTATCTGGACGATTGAGAATGCGAGACCAAAAGGAGAGCTTGGAGAGCTCTTTGAAGAGCTCTATGAGATTAAACTCAATGGTCTAGAGTCACTTATTAAAAATCTATAAGTTAGCGGCTTTTGCCTCATTCATAAGGCAGAAAAATATCAATAAAAAATTATGAAAATGCCTTGAGAGGGTTTCTCGTGGGTATATCGAATTTTCACCTCTAGCTTTATCCGATCTTCTTTTAAGATAAATCTACATTGAATTTGTTCTTCATTCAGGGGGTAATATATGAAGCAATCAATTAAGCTCGTACTAATATTTTTATCAATTTTTTCACTTCAGTCTTCTTTTGGTTTTGGCTTCGGTTCAAGCTCTAGATCAAGTCAAAGTTATGATAGGTCATCACCTAGCATGAGTATGGAAGATGTGGCGGCAATTTCTGGTCAGTTAGTAAGAAAATATCGTGAGTATATGAGCTTTTATGACTTTAAAAATTTAAGGTATCTCAAAAACGGTAAAAATGGTGTGAAGATTTATCGTCTTACGTATCAAAGAGAAAGTGATGCTTCAGAGAGAAGGTATCTTTGTAACCAGACAGTAAAAGTTCACAGAAAGTATATTGCAATTCCAGACGCTAAAACGAAAAAACTTATTAGAGTAGTTGAATTTCCATCGAAAGGTTTAAAGTGCAAGCTGACTTATGAGCCGAGACGTGATTTTAGAGGTGGTGGAGACTTTGGTGGTAGATAAAAAAGTAAATAATATAAATAAAGAAAAGGCACCTTTAGGGTGCCTTTTTAGTGTTTAGAAGAACAGACTATTTTACTAATCTTGTCTCAAGTCTGATCTGCTTACAGAAAGATCCCTTCTTTCCTTTTGCTATGGCGTAGAGTCCTTTGAACTCAACAACTCCAGCAGCTGAAGTTACCATACCGATATGAGTAATCCTTGTTCTAAGCGCAGGCTTTGATCCAGGCTTAACTGGTTTTTTCCCTGTTGTACTCATAACAGGTTTCTCTGTAGGTTTTACTTCAGGCTTCTTAACGGGTTTTGCTTCCCCTTTCTTTGCAATCATTGCTTTGTAAGTCGAAACATAAGTTTCTGTGATTTCGATTTGAAATCCGTCTGATGAGTTCTCAATAAAGTCAGCATACTCTTCAGAAGATTTAAGTTGCTTTGAGATCCCTTCGTTTAACGTCATAATACATTTGCTATTTTTTCCAACATAAGTTTTGGTAGCAAAAGTGTTTAGCGATAATGCTAATGCCGTTATTGTTAAAATTGCTTTCATTTTGTCTCCTCGTTGTCGTTGAAAGCACTTTAATGCCACAACCCGTGGCAAATCAATATTTTGTTTTGCCACGTGTAAAAACTTTAGAATGGGCCCTTAGTGGCCTTTTAGAATGAATAAGAAGCAAGCAGTAGCTTAAAAAGTAACGAAAGGGTTTATGTAAAAACAATAGGTTAGCTGCCTAATATTGGAATCATTCTTGAAAACTAATCTCCGTATGAAGTTTTTGAATACTCTCATTATTTTTACTCTTTTTGCTTTTGCGAACCTGACTTTGGCAAAAGATCATTTTTTATTAAATGAGAGAGTGGAATTAAAAGCGAAATATATTAAGAGTAAACCCTTCGAAGTTGGCGATCGCTTAATCTTTTCAGATGAGCATATCTTTGAATATCAAGGTGAACTTGGGAGAGGAAATACCACGGCCGTATTAAGAGTACGACTTCCTGGTGAGTCAGCTAGTTTTGCTCTTCGTATTCCACAAACAAGTCATTTTAAAAAGAATGTAGCTGATCTTATTGATTATCTTAACGATTATATTGAAGGTTATAAAGTCTTGCGAAATTCTCAAATGAGAACGGCCGTTATTGTTGACTCGCGAGAATTCCAATTTGTTTTAACGGCCGTTGAAAATATAGATTTTTCTTTATCCGATCTCTTTAATCCCATGAGTTCAATCGACAGCGCACAAAAAAAAGAAGCAAAAGAAAGGCTCGTGGACTTTATTAAGTCATCAGTGGAGTTTCAAGAAATTGGAGATTTTCATTTTGATCAGCTGGTTTACTCTAGGGAGGAAAAGCAGTGGAAGTTAATTGATTGGAATAGCTCGCATATTAGAGCGAGGTCTCCTATAAGTGATCACTTTATAAATTTAAGACTTGCCATCAGTGAGTTAAGAGCATCGTCGCATATTTACGAAGACCTTTATGGACACCCTATGCCTATGGCCATGTTTGATCGCATGAGAGAAGAATATGAAGACTTTTTTTCAGAGTTGAATCTTTTGATAGCAAGAGAAAGAGCAGAGTTGGCTGAAAAAGAAAAGATAATTCTTGATAGACTAAAGTTAAATGAAAATATTTCTGATCAGCTCAAAGGTTTACCCTATTTCAGAATGGCCGAAACCAGAGCGAGACTAAAAGAAATTATTTTTATTAAAAAGAATGATATTGATTTAAGTTTTTCTGAATATCTTGAGTTATTAAGAAAAGCTAAAAAATTAACAAAAGAAGAGTTTTTATTTTTAGCAGAAAAAATTTTTACTCGAATTTCTTCTTTTGAAGAATTGGCTGAGTTATCGAGAATGTTTTCTTATCTCGAATTCTCTAACGCAGAAAAGCAAAGTCTAGATAACATGTTAGCAAGATTCTTTTCACAAGAGAGCTTAGAAGGACTTGAGCATTCTTCTCATGTTTTACTTCAAATAGCTCACTCAAGCCTGGTAACAGATGCTCAGAAACAAAAAATTTCGCAGCTGCTTGGCACCAACCAATTCTCTCTAAGAAGTTGTCTTATGGGGTTAAAAAACTTACTGAAATAAGTATGCTCAAATGCTAAATTATTAAGAGAAAATAATTTAGGAGAGAGCATGGATCGCTTAGACTTTAATGGAAAAGAGTATAATCCTGAAACATTAGCATTAGGTTATGGATATGATGCTGCCTTTTCAGAAGGGGCCGTCAAACCGCCAGTCTTTTTAACATCAACGTTTCAATTTAAGTCTGCCATGGATGGAAAAAAGTTCTTTGAGCTTGCTTATGGACTGAGAGAAAAAGAAGAAAATGAAGATATAGGGCTTATCTACAGTCGAATAAATAATCCAAACCTTCAAATATTCGAAGAGAGAATTGCTGCTTGGGATAAAACAGAGGAAGGGGCCGTCTTCGCTTCTGGTATGGCCGCCATTATGACTTCGATTTTTTGTCACGCTCAACCCGGAGATACGATTATCTCTAGTGCTCCTGTTTACGGTGGAACCCATTATCTATTTGAGCATATTCTCCCAAAATATAAAATTAATGTTGTTCAGATTGCAGCGGGAGAAAATCTTGTCTCTGGTATTTTAGATAAAGCAAAAGAAATTGGTGAAGATAAAATAAAAATGCTCTATCTTGAAACTCCAGCAAACCCCTCCAATAAAATGGTTGATATCGAAGCGATTTCTAAGGCCTCTAAAGAGATTGCTAAAAAAGGTGGACAAGATAAAGTCTTGGTTGCAGTAGATAATACTTTTTTAGGGCCTGTCTTTCAAAGGCCAGCATTATTTGGTGCTGATTTGGTGATCTATTCTGCGACAAAATTTATCGGTGGTCATAGTGACCTTATCGCTGGAGTAGTGACGGGATCAAAAGAATTAATAAAACCAATCAAAGATTTTCGAACGATTTTTGGTACCATGGCAAACCCATTTACTGGTTGGATGTTATTACGTTCTCTTGAAACATTGTCTATTCGTATGAGAAGACAAGCGAAAAACGCTGTAAAATTAGCAGAGCTTTTGCAAGAACATCCCAAAGTTAAAAGAGTGATGTTTCCAACTCTTTTTGAAAAGGGAAGTCGACAACGAGAGATTTTTGAAAAGCAATGTACTGGACCTGGGTCCCTTATTGCTTTTGAAATTGATGGTGGTGAGGAAAAAGCGTTTAAGCTTCTTGATAGCTTTAAAGTTTTTCGTTTGGCCGTTTCTCTTGGTGGAACGGAAAGTCTTGTAGAGCATCCTATGACTATGACTCACTCTGATGTTGACCCTGCTGAGCTAGAAACTTACGGAGTTACCGCTGGAGTGATTCGGATGTCAGTTGGAATTGAACACTCTTCAGATTTAAAAAGAGATGTTGAACAAGCACTAGATCAGATCTAATGATTTAAAACTTATGGACTTAATTGATCTTTATTCGTATTTGAACTTTAGTCATTCAAGCATAGTCCCTCAAAAAACATCCATGTTTTTTGATACTTAGAATGCTCCCATCTTGGTCGCACCCACTGCGTGGGCGAGTTCTAAGCATCTATAAGTAATTAAGCGATGTTAGAAATTTAAAGATGACCAATACTTGCCCGAAGGGTCGGGTCAGGGATGACCCGATATTGGTTATCGCAAAACACGGATGTTTTGGTTAGGATCTTGAAAGTATATAGAATTACTTCAATAATCAAAACCGAATTAAAAATAATTAAGTCAATCAGTTACTAATGATTACCAAATTTTATTTCATGTTCTCTTTTTTTAACTGAAAGTAAAAAATGTTCATAATCTTTTTTCGAAAGAAGTTTTGAAAAACTATGATCAAGTCTTTTATCTTTCAGAATTGGTGAAAAGACTGATACGATAAAATAATTGGGATTTTTTTTCACTACGATTGAATAAACTCTCGCAAGCTCTTTTACTAACTCTTCTGACCATTCTTTTTTTAATTCTCGTGAGCTATCGGCCATTAGTTTCAAGACACGGTTATCATGCCTTTTTTCAAGATGATGAACTTTCTTAAGATCCTCTATGAGAATTGGTCTAAGCTCTGTTGCCAGCAGAGTGTGTGAAAAGAAAAAGAGAAGCAGTAGTAATTTATTCACCGGCAACCTCCGGAATCGATTGTAATCTCCCTGTAAACTCATCGGGGACATGAATATAAATACCGATAGGAACTCTATCTCCACCAATCGTTGTGGGAGAGTCATTTATAAAGTCACTGACGTATTCATTCTCACTTAACTTCATCTCGACGTGACCTGGACCGCCTCTTGTGACTCCATCAACTGTATAGCGAGCAGCTCCTACAGTGACATCTTCATAAACAATTATGGCCCCGACGGGAGCGTTTTCTGGAGTGAGGCCAGCCATCGAGGGGTCATTCATCAAGTTTACAAAACCATGTTGTCTCAACCACCTTCCAGATTGAACAGCATCTTGTCCCCAAGGATAATCTTCCCAACGTCCATAAGAAGTTGAGTTATTGGGTGGGAAAAAAGCATATTTCACATAGCGAGCGCATTTACCCTCAGATGAGTATGGACTCTTTGAACCAGTGCAGGCATCACCGATACAATTATCCGAGTTTGCTCTTAATCGATCCATCACAGCTCCAGTTCTTTCATCTTGTTGATAAGCGGTAATGGCCTCTTCGTAAACAACTTGGTTATTGGCAATCGCAGCTTGGCGCTGTTGTCTCAATTGTTCAATATAGGCATTGGCCTCTACACCTAAACCTTCTACAATGCGATCAAGTTGAGAGAGATCTGCTGGTAAAATCACTTGGGGAAGAGTGGCAACAAGATTCTCTCTATTGGCACACATAACTGCTTGAGCAGCGTGATCTTCAAGAATATTTTTTAGTCCCGGACAATAAGGAAAAGCATCATCGTTTTCATCACAAAACTTCATGGTATCTACCACAATATTGAGGTATTGAGATAATCGCTCTGGATCATTAGCAAGGCCAAGAAGATGTTGATCCATATAATTAGAGTCTGCTAAGTAGAGTTGCATACAGGCGTTTGTGCTATCTCTTGGGTCACGATCATTTGCTCTGGCACAAAAGCCATTACCGTCACGATCTTCCGGGCCAGGTCCAAAAAGTAAGGGATTACAACGAAAAAGATCCGCTCCTCCACAGCTATAATCACCAGAATAGGTGGCTCCATAACGGGCAATATGCTCATTTCTTTTAACAGCATTAGACCAAGGGGGCAGGCATTGCTCAGTCTCATCTAGCAGGGAGACCCATCCCCCAAAGTTACAGGTATTGGTCTGATCGGCATAGGCCAAAGAGAAAAAAAGATCGGAAAATTCATGAAGGTAAAAGCTCATCTTTTTTTGAGGAGCATCTTGCAGGGGAAACTTAAATTGATACTTCGTAATCAAGTCTCTCTTTATGAGGTTTTTCATGAGCAGAAGATGAAATTCTTTACGCTCGCTTAAGGTTAAAAGCTCGTACTGATCTTTAACTTTAGACTGTTCTAAAGCAAAGACATTTGAAATGACTAATATGAGCAGAAATAGGCTTCTCACAGGCTTATTATAGCATTAGGCGAGCTTTTTCCTTTAACGAATTATTTACCTTAGACAGAGAACTAAGAGGTTTTTATTGAATAAGAGATTTTGTAATAAAGACAGGGTTTCAAGTACTTACTTGTAACCCCGTCTTTAGTGGGATAGGTTGCGATCTAGCATAAGGAAAAGAAAATGACGTTTAGTTTTAATCACCTATCAAATCAGCTAGTTAGGGCCATTTCTGATTTAGGTTACGAGAGTCCAACTGAGATACAAGAAAAGGCAATCCCTGTCTTGCTTGCTAATGAAACTGATTTTGTTGGGCAGGCCCAAACGGGAACGGGAAAAACAGCAGCTTTTTGTTTACCTCTTTTAGAAAAATTAGATCCAACTTTTAGAGGCATTCAGGCCTTGATTTTAAGTCCAACTCGAGAGCTTGCGAATCAAATTAATGATGAGCTTATGAAGTTTTCTAAATATACAGATTACAAGACAGCCACTGTTTTTGGTGGTGTTGATTACGGAAAACAAATTAAGGCGCTTAAAGAGGCTTCGATTGTGATCGCCACTCCAGGAAGAGCAATTGATTTATTAAAAAGAGGAAATCTTAAAATACAAAATGCTCGCTTTTTTATCATTGATGAAGCAGATGAAATGTTGAAGATGGGATTTATAGAAGACGTTGAGGTTTTAATGGATCAGCTTGCTGACGATGTTAAAACATGGATGTTTTCTGCGACCATGCCACCTCCCATTGTGAGGTTGATGGAAGAAAAGCTAGATTCGCCAGAAATGGTTAGAGTTAAAAAGAAAACCTTATCGAGTGATAATGTACTTCAAAGTTATTGTCGTCTAGAAAGAAGAGATTTTTTAAAAGCATTAAAAGCAATTCTTTTAACGGAAGATGACTTTTATGGCATTGTCTTTTGTGAAACAAGAGATGAAACGAAAAACCTCTCAGAGAAATTACAAGACATTGGTAAAAGAGTTGTCGCTCTTCACGGTGATCTCAATCAAAGACAAAGAGATCATGCGATGGCGCAATTTAAAAATAAGAAAGCTGAAGTTTTAGTATCGACCGATGTTGGTGCTCGAGGGCTTGATGTTTCTGAAGTCACTCACGTGATTAATATGGGTCTACCGAGAAGGTCCGACTCTTATGTTCACAGAATTGGACGAACCGGTCGTGCTGGAAAGACAGGACTTGCTATTAGCTTTGTTGCTCCTCATGAATCTCGTAATTTAAAATTTATTGAGCGTTTAACAAATCAGAAGATGATTGATTACAAAGTTCCAGATCCTTCTGCTTCAAAACGTAATAAAGTTACTGTAGAGTTAGAAAAAATGTTTGGGCTTAAGAAGGCCATTGTTGAACGAGGTGATGAATTTAAGCTTGATGACAGTTATCATTATTACCGTGAATTTTTAAAAGATATGTCAAAAGAAGATGTTCTGAAGCTTCTTTTCTCCTATCAGTTTAATAGTGAGTTTCGCTCGATCGATGAAACTCTTGAGAACTTTAAAAACTCGATGATGATCTCAAAAGGACCTCGCAAAGGAAGAGAGCGAAAAAGAGGTGATCGTCGTGGAAACGATAAGAGAAATCGCGGAGAACGCGATTCAGGTGGTAACGGAAGATCGAGACGAGAGAGATCACGATCTCGTAGAAGAAGATAGGTAAAACATGAGCACGTCAGTCTATCCTGGTGATGAAAAGTTTCAAGAACTCTTAAACGATTATAATTTTTCCATGTCTGCTCCCCAGATTAGACTCTATTTAGCGGGGTTGTTTTTGGGGCCTAAGACGATCTCACCTGAAAATGCGCTTGAAGAAGTTTTGCTATCTATCAATGATAAGAAGATTGATTTTTTTTCTGAAGAAGAAAAAGATCAATTTATGGATATGTTTCTAGCGCTTTGGAGTGAAGTCGAAACAATTCATGAGTCGATGAATAGCTTTCCCAAGCTTGGAGCTTTGAGAAAAAGTTTTCGTGATCGCAGTGATAAGATTGAATATATTCTCGATCGTGGTGACGACCTTGCTGCTTTTTATCTTGGGTTAGAAGATTCTCATGCCGGAGAAATTTTTGATCAATGTTTTGAACTCTTAATGGCCGAACTCGCTCTTTCGATGATGAATGAGCTCTTTGGTGATTTCTTTGAGGCCAATGAAACTAATGAGAAAGCGACTGATGAAGAAATTGCTGAAATGCTAACAGTTGTTGAAGATCTATTTAAAACATGGCCTTCTACTTACACAGAATTGAAACAAGTATTCAGTGGTATCGAGGCGGGTGAAATTAAACTACTTTCAGAAGAAGAGTTAGAGCAAAAAATGGAAGAGTTTAAATCTTCTATAGAAGAAGAGGGTGAGTCAGCGAGCAAGCTGCGCCAATAATTCAATAATTCCCGAGAGAACTTTGTCTGGTGAGTGTTCTGACGTTGTAATGAGATCACTTCTTTTGAATGCTTCGACATCAATCAGTTGAATCGATTCTGGACCTTGAGTAAAATCAATCATAAACTGAAAATCATCGACATTATAAAAACCATTTCTTTTTAGAATAAATTGGATTTCTGCCAGTCTGTTTAAATAGTCATCAGAGGTAAGCAGTCTTTTCGAAAAATTTAAGATGGCCTCACCTAAATCATCCGAAGTTATACCTAACATAGCGTCGATTCTCTCTTTCGTTGAATCCGTTGAGAGGCCGGGGTAGAGGACTTCTTTGATATTGATTCCGGGAACTTCTTCCATAATAAGATAAAAAGAGTTGTGGGCCTTGACGAGTTCTGTTTTTGGCCCAAGACCTAGTTGGTGGATGACTTTTGAAAGTAAGATATCATTGATTAGCTCATCATAAGTTTTATCGTTACTTAGTTTTTTCACAAAGTAGCTCTTTCCCTTTTGACTCATTCTAAAAGTCCCTGCATTACGATTACCAGAAACCAGACCAGAAGGAGAGATATTGTCTTTAAATGTAAACTCACCACCTTTAACAAATTGATCATTTCCTTGGGTGATATGAACACTTAACTCCGTGAGGGTAATGCTTTTTCTTTCTTCATCTGAGCCAGCATGATCCAAACTTTTTTGATATTGCCGATGGCGCTCTAGGGGAGATTTATCAATGAGAAGTTTTTCTACAGCGCTCGTACAGTGACTGACTTCGATACTGCTGGGAGTTCTCTTTATTGGAGATTTATGGTGGGGGAGAATACTACAACTAGCGTAAAGAAAAATGGTGAATAGAAAGAATATTAGTTTTACCATAGTCGTTCAAAAGATTACCCTCTTATTCTGCTGCTTGATCACTAAAGAAGTCATTCATTCCCTCTCGAATTGTATCGAGAGCAGGGTTTGCTTCGTTTGAATAGTACTCAACGGCAGAGGTAAAGTCCCTGTGTAAAACGGGGTTTTCTGCGTCTTCTGGGTTTATATACATATAGCGATGTTCGATACCATACACCTCTTCAAATTTATCGATATAACGATCATCAACAGTAGTTTCACTTTCAGGATCGACTCTAAAAACGGCCGTTGGTATATCATCTTGCTTTCGAAGAAGACGTGGTTGAACTTGTCTTGTTAGACGATGCATTTCAATGGTTTGTTTATAAGTCATTCTGATATAAAAACGTGCTGGCTCTTTTAATAACTCAACTTGTTTAAAAAAAGGTCCATCAAACATTGAAGTAAAATAATTGATCGGGTTTAAAAATCCTTTTTCGGCAACTCTGGCACGATACCCAGGAATTGTTTCTCTTGGGTTTTTCTTCCAAAATGAACCATCAGTAAAAACTCTCAGAAGATAGAGAGGAATTTGAAAAACGGGACCTGCTTCTTTGAAAAGCGGAGCATGTAGCACTCTGGTGGCGATTAATCCCGGATGTCTCCAAGAAGCATCCATCGCTAAGGTAGCTCCCATAGAGTACCCTACGATATGAACTTTTCCATTTTTTCCGGCCATTGCTTTGGCCATGGCAAGGGTATCGTCGACACTCTTTCTCCACTCCGAAAGTTTACTATTATTGAGGGCCTCTTCTTGATATGGCTTTTTTAGACCATGATCAGGTAAACGATTCGCTAGTACATGATGACCAAGGTTGTGGTGAAACTCTGATGGCTTTACCATCGTGCCGGGGCTATCACTATAACCATGCAAAACAACCGCAACATCCCTATCTTGTAATGGTTTACCATCGGGACCTTCTTGAATTAATCTGAAAGATTGAGCTCCCTTTTTTACACGAGGAGCGCTTTCAGCTTTGCGATCATCAAAAGCTTTAAGAGCGTTATCAAACGTTTTGACTTGATCAACAGTTCCGTCTGGAGCTAAGACTTCATAGTTTTTTAAAGGATAAACTTTTTTATAAGGATTTGGTGCAAACATACTTATAATACGCGCACAGGTATAGTTGGGAAAGAAGCTACTCGGTGCTCTCTTAACCTCACTTATTTTATGAGTGGTGGCACAGCTTGAAATAAAGAAAAAGAATGATATGGCAAAATACTTCATACCATTCTTTTCGGCTATTTTGACTTGTCTCTTAGTTTTTTAAACTAGATTATTTTAGTGGGGAATAACGTTAAGTGGTCTACTTACTGGATACGGTTGAGTTGCAATTCCAATGGGGTTAATTCTTCTAAAATCTCTTCCACCATTACTCACACCCGGAAGGTAAGGACTTGAGCTTACAAAAGGAGGAATTGTTCTCTGACCATAATTTGGTGGTAAGAAATAACCTGGAGGAGTCATGCCTCCACTATTCATTCCAGAGAAGCCAACCACGGCCGGTGCTCGACCGCCGCCAATAACAGCTCTGGTTGGGGCTGCCACCGTTGAGATACTGGCCACACATTGCTCGTATGACATGGGCATCACTCCGGGAAAGCTAGGGTTTTGACTGTTCATACAGTGCATATGAATATCTTGTGGACCTGAAATCATCGTTCCAAAAGTATGATAGGCAAAAAAGACTAAAAAAAGAGTTAAAACTTTTTTCATAATAGTTTCCTTGTTTGGAAATTATTATTTCAAGTTAGGTGCCAGATGGATAACGAAAATTTAATGTGTTAGACGATGTAAAAATTGCAAAGTTGTATAAAGTTTAGACAGTCTGTATAAATTGTGTTGAATCCCAGCAATCCCAGTGTATAAATTGCCCGTACCTGATCACCACTTCTTTAAGTGAAAAGGTACGGGGCTTTATTTATAAATTATTGATAAATTCTTTGAACTTGAGATCTATCATACCAAGAGCCGTTACCTAGTAAGAACTTTCCGTTCTCAGAAATTTTAACAACTCTTTGAGTAGAGTGAGTACCATTTGTTTCAAGTACAGTATCGCCAATTCGAATACCTTCGTAAGATGAAACTAAACGAACGATTTGAGATTGATCATACCAAGAGCCATTTCCAAGTAGGTACTTACCTGTTGTCGCGATTCTACTAACTCTTTGAACTGACCATGTACCGTTAGTTTCAAGAACTTCTTCACCAGTCATAATTCTATCAAGCTCGTCTACTAATGGAACGATTTGAGATTGGTCATACCATGACCCATTTCCAAGTAGGAACTTACCTGTTTGAGAAATTTTTGTAACTCTTTGTACTGACCATGTTCCATTTGTTTCAAGAACTTCTTGATTAAGAGAAACTCCACGGTGTTGATTTACTAGTTTAACAATTTGAGATTGGTCATACCAAGAGCCGTTGGCGAGTAAGAATTTACCAGAAGCCGTTAGTCTTGTAACTCTCTGAAGAGACCATGTTCCATTGGTTTCAAGTACCTCTTCGTTTACTGAAAATCCGTTATGTGAAGGCAGTAGCTTTTGAACTTGGTTCTCATGGTAAAGACTTCCATTTGAAAGCATATATTTACCATCTTCTGTAATATAGTTAACAGTTTGAACAGACCATGTTCCGTTTGTTTCAACAACTTCGTCACCAGGTCTGATGATATTATCAACATAATCTGGAGTGACGATAACATTATTACGTGGTAGTGTTCTAAACATAACATTGAAGTTTCTATCAGTTGCCTGACCAGTGATAATCACAGACTTGATACAACGTCTTCTTTCTAATTGAATTCTCTCTACGTCACCAGCTGACATAAACTGATCGTAAAAATCGATCTGCTTAGTTTTATTATTACCAAAAACAAGAGTAATGTTTTTGATACTGGCCGAACCAGAATTGACTCTCATTCCTAAAGCTATCAATTCTTTCTGAACGATCTGTACATGAACTAAGGTTGCTAAACTCGTTAAGCTTAGCTTGCCTAAGTTGTAATGCGTAAGTACTTGAAACTCCAAGAGCAGCGATAACTGCAAACTTTTTCAAAGATTTCATAATCTCTCCTGTCTACTGAATTAAGTGTGTTGTCCGCTGTACAGTAATATACTTGAGCGCGTCGCGTTATTTTTTTTGTAAAAATTATCAATTGAAAAGAGGTGGAGCCTTCTTGACTAAAGATTTTAAAGATTGAAATATGGCGCCATGAACGACACTTATTTTATCGTAACATATCGAGATCCTGAAAATCTTAAAGAACTTGAGAGTATTACTGTAAAGGTAAAAGATATTCGTGATTCAAGTTTAGGCCTTGGCTTTATTTCAATGAGTGGCTTTATTTTTGAAAGTAAGAGTCTTATTGTCAGCCCAAATGACGAAAAAATTCGGGCCAAGTTTGAACATATCAAAAGTCTCCATTTAAGCATCCATCATATTATTTCTATTGAAGAAGTAGGGATGGAGCATGATGGTTTAAGATTTAAAAAAGATAAATCCAATCTTTTAATGCTTAATCCTGAACAGTAAATTCTTTTGCTAATGCTTTTAAAGCAATACGAGTCTCAGAGTTTTCTTGAAGAGAGTTGAGTTGAACTAAAATAGTATTTAGTAGCTCAAGATTAATAATATCGGACTTCTTTGCGAGTGGGAATGCTTCTTCGTTTAAGGGACAGATATCGAGATATTGCTCGCTTTCAGTTTTGATGGCAAGAGTATGGCCTTGAGTACGACAAATTAAAGGTCGTACAGGATAGATAATACATTCATCATCTTTTAAAAAAGTACAAGGTGAAGAAACTGTCCCAGAAAAGTCTTCTCGATTTTCCCCAATCTCTTGAAGTCTTTTATTGAATTCACTCTTTTCTTCATTCGATAAGTTTTTAAACCACAAACGAATATGATCTGCTTCAATTTTGAAGACTGATAAATCGACATAACAACATTGACTACACTTTTTTTTACACTGAAGTTTTGATTGATACTGTTTAGAAAGATCTTGTTCAAATTGAGAGACTTTTAAATAGAGCTCTTGTAGTTTCATTAGTTTGTCGAGGCAAGTTCTGTTAGGGATTGTTCAATTGTTCTGGCCAAAGCGTTTGTCTCTCTCGCTTCTGGTAAACGTCCTGCCATACTTCCAAGCTGATAAGCAGCCTCATTTACCCTCAGTGCAATAGAACTGAGGATAAAGGTTTCACTTTCGTTTGCAGCATTATCTCTGTTTTGATTTACGTACTCACCAAGTGCTGTAAAGCTATCAGTAATATTTTGTAAATTTTGTGCTGAAAGTGTTTGCTCAGTAACAAGGCTTCTTTCTATATTACAATCGACGTTGGCCATTAGTCGGCTGAGTCTTTGAAATCGTTCCGTATCGATAGGAGCATTACTTAAATACTCATCAAAAGAAATACATCGGTAGTAAGCAAGCTCATGGGGGGCACAGGCATTACAATTATCTCTATTTTGCTCAATAGAACTGGTCCTTCTTTCACAAGCTCTCGTTATTACACTTCCAACTTCTTCAGGAAGACTTTCCGAAAGTGGACAAATCTGAGGATTAAAGTGAAACTCAGTAAGGCCTAAGCTTTCAATTTCTTGTGGTCTCATAAACTGATTAAGAGGTCTTTCTCCACAATGATAACCACATTCACCAGTCATGACTCCAACAGGGTAGATTTGGTGCATTTCTTCATAAGATTGCAGTCGATAATTATCTTTAGTTTGAATTCCATCTTTAGCATAAACGAGATCTTCACTAACATGAATAAAACCGTGCACCTGCCCTGTGGTGTTGCTACTTGGTCTTGTGTATTGAATTGATCCGATATCCCCAGGTCTTCTTTACTCATCCCCGGCAAGTCTTCTGCAAAGTGGAGACTCAAGGTAATAGGCCCATTCTTCACTACTTGATTGGCGCATATGGGGAACCAAATTACTCATGACAAGTGCCGTATTCCAACAATTGGGACCTGACTGAGCAGAACTTACACCATGATAACGTTGAACGTGATCCGGTACACAGTTTGTAATATCAACATGACATCTGCCTTCACCCTCACTTACTTGAGCGGGGGGTGTACAGCTTTTATTTTCGACATGATTTAACCAGCTATTTAAGTCAGATAACTGTTGGTTGAAATCATTACAGCCACCATTTAAATGGAGTCGATTTTGACTCGTTCTTGAGACTCTACTCGCTAAAGTGACTGAGCTAGCGAGAACAATAAAGAGGATAAAAAAGGATTTCATCTTTTTCCTAAATTAAGAGACTCAATTATTATAATTTGAATAGGGTTACTTTATAACCCGGTATTTATTTTTCTTAAAAAGGAGTCTTTCTTGGTCGTGTTCAACTTCAAGTTCGTGCATGGCCAGCTTGTGATTCTTTTTTAACTCGTCAAACTTTTGTTTTATCAGTGGGTTACTGAGATCATTCTGTGAAAGAAAGGTTTCTCTCTCTTGTTTAAATTGTTTTAGATAAACCTTTTTTTCCACTTCTTGTTCGAACCATAACATGGAGGCATTTTTATTATTATAGGGGATCGTTTTTTGTTGTTGTTTGATAGCCGCAGGCATTCTTTTGAGAGAAGGTCTAATTTCGGCCATAAGCCTCAGTTGGTGCTTTAAATTTTCAATCTCAACTTGTTTTTCAATCAACTCTTCTTTATGTGTTAATCCACTTTCTTTTAAGATACTTCTTAAAAGCTCACCAGTCTTGGCCGTAATAGAAGGATCCACTTTTGCGGTGACTACTTGATGAGAGTCTTGAGAGCTAAGGTTATTCTTTTGGGCCATGAGTTTAAGTATTTGCTCTTGCCGATATTCGAGTTTACTGAGATCAACTTTCTCGTTTTTCAAACTTGACCAATAAGTCCCTAGAGAAAAAAAGGTGAAACCAAATAAGATAACGGCCCACCAATTGAGAGTTACTTTAGTTTGGGGAATAAAAAGTGCTGTGCCTTTGTACTGCTCTAAATTCCGATGTGTTGATGTTTGTAATTTGTCACCATAAGATGACTTTTGTAAGGCTTTTGTTGTTTTCATAATAATATTATATTATTCAACGCCAATTATTCAGAATAATACGTGATTTTGATGTGTTATGTTTTTTTTCGCTCCAATAAATATGGTCACTCTCTAGGGCGTTTCTATGTAAATTTCATCACATTGCTTGTTTAAAATTTAATATCTTGTTACTTAAGGTTCAAACAACAGATATTTGGAGATTTTATGAAGAAGATTCTTTTTGCATTATTAATAACCACGAATATTTTTGCTCAAGACTATATGGATGGAGATTTATGTGGCTTTTTAAACTATCAACGTGTTGAAAGCTTTGGGATGACTTATACTCTCAATATTGAAGATGATCCTAGATTATTTGTTATCGAAAATTATACCTTTTCTGGTCAAATGGCGACGATCCTTATGAATCATGATTGGGATAGAAATGATGAAGGCGCTATGGTTTGTTTTTATGATGCTAATGCTGTTGAAGTTGATGAAGATGTTTGGAGTATCGAATACTTTGAAGACCTAGAGGAAATTCTCTAGTTTTTCATTTGATCTAATAATCCATTTTGAAATTTAACATTATTGGGGAAGTAACTAAAAATTTCTTCCCCATGAAAATTTGATAAATAAACGATACTTAATTTAAGTTCTGGTACATAGGTAAGAAGAGTTGAGTAACCCCACTCATGACCTGTATGCCAAATTCGAGATAGCCCCTGATAATTATCGACATTAAGACCAAAGGCATAAGACGTACCTTTATCATCGACTTGAACTTGTGCTTCTTTCATTTGGTTTAAGACATCACGATTTAAAATATTCGTAACTCCGTGAAGCTCGTGATTCCAAATATCAAGATCTTCAATCGTTGAGTAAAGATTATGAGAGCCTGTAAAAATACTGGCATCATGGCAACACCTCTTATTTGTTTTTCGACTGTCTCCACGAAAATAACCTTCGGCCATCATAGGAATCGTTTTTCTTCTGTGATACTCGTCAGTGTTATACATCTTAAGAGGATTAAAAATCACTGTTTTGAGATAACTTATATAATAACTTGAGGTAACCTTCTCAATAACTTCAGCAAGAAGGAGGTAACCTAGGTTTGAATAATAATATTGCCCCGGATCTTTATTTATAATTTTTCCGGCATTTAAAACATTAAAAACAATGGTACCGAGTAAGTTATAGTCTGATGTACTCATATTCTCATTTCTTTTAATATCTCTTGATAACCCTGAAGAGTGAGTAAGGAGATGACGTATGGTTATGGCTTCCCACTTTTTAGGATCAATCGGCGACTTCCTTGGAAGTTTAATATACTTAGAAACAGAGTCTTCAAGATTAAGCTTCTTTTCAAAGGCCAAGTTTAAGATAGCGTAAGCAGTAAACTGCTTGGTGAGGGAAGCGATCATAAATTTTGAGTTGAGGTTGTGCGGTACTTGCCATTCTCTATTTGCAATCCCATGACTCTTTTTATAAAGAGTTGTTCCATTTTGCTTAATTAAAATATTACCGTGAAAGGGTGAAGTCCGATGAGACTTATTAAGAATACTTTCAATTTGCTCAGTTGTTAGAGCAAATGAAAACTGAGCGAAAATAAATGTAAGGCAAATAAAAAAATATTTCAAAATAGTTCCTTCGTCGAAAAAAACATTAGCAGAAATAGTTTTTTAAAGAGTAAGAAATGAAATTCTTACATTTGAAAAACACTTTATGTAACTAAATGTAAGAAAGTGAGACGGCCAAATTGTCACCATAGTATGTAAATCGCTCCAAGGCCTATGGCCAATTTAAAAAATATGGTAATTAAAGATTGCCTTTAACAGGGGCATGATTCAGGAGGGGCACGTTAAACTATACTCATAGTTTCAACTCCGAAAATTTTAACTTTCTTTTTTCATATTGAATGGGAATGCATAAGTGTGTGAACTCATTCATGTTTTCGTCTTTGGGGACTACGTTGTAGTCCCCTTCCTTTTTTTTAACTTAATTTTGACATTTTAATGACGATTTTAACTTTTCGAAGTTGCATGATGGTTTCAACAAAACATTAGGATTGAATTGAATCCTAAAAAGTACCGCCGAGAGGGAAGTTTAATAATGTTTCTCGTTTCCCTTGTCTGGCCGGGATGGTGCCAGGCTCTCCTCAAGTCCTTGTCTCATCTCTCTCGGTGGTTCATTTAAACGAGTCCTGAGTTTTAATAAGACATGTTCGAGTTCCTCTGGTAGTGGGCACTTAAGATGAATTTTTTCATGTGTAATCGGATGGATAAACTTAAAGGAATGGCCATGAAGAAAGATTCGATTCAAATCATAATGTTCGCGAAAGTAACGATTCACTTTTCCTTTGCCATGGGCCGTATCACCAATAATTTGATAACATCTTCTTGAAAAATGCCTTCTTATTTGATGTTTTCTTCCCGTTTCTATTTTTACTTCAACAAGAGTATTCCATGCGCCAAAACTTTCTAGTGGTTCATAGTGAGTAATGGCCGTTTGTTTAATTTTGTTTTCATTTGAGAGATCAAAGTCAAAGACTCCGGGCGCTGTGATCTCACCTTTTACGAGTGCTGTATATTTTTTCTCTACCTGATCTGTATTCCATATTTTTTTGAGCTCACTCGCCGCAGTTTGATCAATAGCAAATAGTACAATTCCTGAAACGGGACGGTCGAGACGATGAAGAGGGTAGAGGTAAAAACCTGTTTGATCTCTTACAAACCTCATCAGATTAGTCGTATCTGTGCATTCTTTATAATAATGAACCAGCATCCCGGAGGGTTTGTTTACGGCAATATAGTATTCATCTTGAAAAAGAATTTCAATTTCAGGGTTCATACCTTAGTTTGCGATATTTGATTCTGTACGGTCAATTGTCATTTGAGGAAGAGATGAAAATGGCGTTTTATAAGCGGGATGACCTTCTCTGACTTTCATTTCAAACTCTGGAGTCTCGTTGATAATACCTTCAACCTTTTTGTGGTTAATATTGATATGAGAGTTTTCCTGAATAAGCTTAAGTCTTTCAGGTGAGATAGCTAAAGTTCTCAATTTCAGAGCTTGAGTCGAAAGAGTAAAAGTAAGGAAAAGAATTGAGATAAGTGCTTTCATACTCTTTTCTTACATAAGGAATTGGCCCGCTTCAATCTAAATTGGGATAATTGTATTTTTTATACTGGTGAATTGCTTGGATTTTCCTCAGGAATATTATTTCTCTTAGGATTAATTAGACTATAGACACAAGGAACCACTAGCAATGTAAAAACAGTACTGAGCGAAACTCCTCCTAGGACTGTTAAAGCCATCGGTATACGAGTTTCACTACCTGGACCAAAGGCCAGCGCTGGTGGGAGAGCGGCTGCTAAAGTCGCCAGTGTTGTCATTAAGATTGGTCTCAATCTGATAGGACAAGCCTCTAAAAGAGCATCTTTTAGTTCTTTTCCTTGGTCACGTAACTGATTCGTAAACTCTACAAGTAAGATGGAGTTTTTCTTCACAATACCCATGGTCAGTAAAATTCCGATGGCTGAGTAAACGTTTAAACTTTGTCCTCCAAGAGCAAGACCAACCATGGATCCAGCTAGTCCAAAAGGAATGGCAAGAAAAACAATCCATGGATCAATGAATGAGTTAAACTGGATGGCCAGAATCATATAAGCGATAACTAAACCAAGTAACATGATGAGAGCTGTTTGTTTTAGTTTATCATCAGGAGTTTCTTGAAACCGAATATAGTATCCCTCTTCAAGAACTTCACTCGCAATTTCTCTTACTTTCGTAATGGCGTCCCCTTGGATTACACCTTTTGCTAAGTTACTATCGACGCGAACACCTCGCTGTCTGTCTTCACGATAAATAACTTGTGGCCCTTTTGTTGAAATAACATCGACAACACTTTTGAGGGGAATGAGCTCATTTCTGTTGTTGCGAACAAATATGGCCGAGACATCATCTTTTCTTTGTCGATCTTTTTCTTCGAGTTGAACCCAAATATCAAATCTTCTAGATTGATCTGTATACTGGCTCGCCACCGTTCCTCCAAATGTTGCGTTTACAACATTCGCAATTTCGCTGACCTCGACACCACTTTGTAGGGCCTTTTCCCTATTGGGAATGATATGGACTTCTGGCAGGGTAAGAACGTCATCAGAACGAATACCTACCATTAACCCTGTGGCCTTCATTTTCTCTTCCATCTTAAAGTATAACTCTTTTTGTTTTTCTGGATTTGGTCCATTGATAGTAAACTCGATAGGGCTTCCTCTTCTTCCACCAAATGGGTTGCCGAAACGATCTCTTAGAAAAACACGGATACCACCAATCTTTAAACTTTCTTTTCTTAACTGAGCTGCAATCTCTGCTTGAGATTGGTCACGATCATCTCGATCTTTTAAGATGATCACACCGTTACCTCGGTTACTTTGTCCACCAGAACCAAAACCACCTACGGCCATAAACTGTCTTGCCACTCCTGGATGAGCCGCAACAATTTTTTCAAATTCAGAGATTTTTTGAGATGTATAGTTTAAAGATTTTCCAGAGGGAGCTAGAAAAATACAAAAGATAACGCCGCGATCTTGCGGAGGAGAAAATTCTGTTGGAAGACCTCGAAATGTAAAGACTGAACCAATGAGCAGTACCGATGCCGAAACTATTGTGACGAAACGATGATTTAAGCTCCATGTGAGAATTTTTTTGTAAAAGAGTTTTAAAGACTCCATAACATTTTCAAAAAAACGTCCAAATGAAGTTGCTCTTTCTCCAATATCTAAAAATTGAGAACAGCGCATGGGGGCCAACGTTAAGGCTTCCAGTGAACTGAGCGCAACAGCAACAGAAATTGTCATAGCAAACTCGAAGAAAAACTTTCCTTCAAGTCCATCTAAAAAAGCGATCGGAATAAAAATAGAGATGAGTGCAACAGAGGTAGCAAGGACTGCAAACGTAATTTCTCTTGCACCTTTAAAAGAAGCATTAAGGCGGTCCCAACCCAGTTGAAGGTAGCGAACAATATTTTCGAGCATGATAATGGCATCATCAACGACGATACCAATTGCTAACGCTAGTCCAAGAAGAGAAAAAGTGTTGAGAGTGAAGCCAAGCCAATTCATAAAAATAAAACTACCAATAATGGCAGTAGGAATAGCTAATAAAATATTAACGGTGGCTGACCAAGAACCGAGAAAAATCCAACAGACAATGGAAGTTAAAATTGCAGAAAGAACAAGAGTGAAAACAAGTTCATCCACAGATTCTCTAATGAATTGTGTTCGATCAAAATTAACCCCCATGATGGCACCGTCGGGGAGATCTTTATTCAGCTCAACGAGGGCCGCTTTCATACGATCAGCTGTTGCTGCAGCATTGACGCCTTTTTGTTTTTGAACGGCCATTCCGAGAGCTTTTTCTCCGTTAAGCCTAGAGATTCTTCTGGTGTTTTCTACGCCTTCATATATATTGGCCACATCTTTAAGTCTGATGGGAACAAAGTTTGGTGATCCACCTCGGCGAGATATCACCATATTTTGAAACTCTTCAAGTTTGACGGCTTCACCCATGATTCTCACTGTGTCTTCGAGATCATCAAGCTCCAGTCTTCCCGCAGGCAACTCTTTGTGCTCTCTTCTTATACTCTCAACAACATCCATTGCTGTAAGTTGATAAGCAGAGAGTTTCTGAGCGTCGAGGTCTATTCTTAATAAAGGCTCGTGATAACCAAAGGCTCTTATTTCTGCGACTCCCTCTACTGTAGAGAGTCTATCTCTGACTTGGTCTCTAAAAAGTGTCATTAACTCGCGATCACTCATTTTTTTTGAGCGCAGATTAAGATACATAATAGGTTCATCAGCGGCATTAGATTTTGTTACAATCGGTGGATCTAAACTATCGGGCAGCTGTCTTTGTGCACGGCCTAATAATGTTTGAACCTCTTGAAGTGCGAAGTCGATATCTCTATCTAGTTCAAACTCTACAGAGATTTGAGCAGAGCCACGATCGGCAGTTGCAGTTAAACTACGAATACCTTCCATTGAGACAATAACACTCTCAACAGGTTCGATAACATCTTTTTCAATAACGGCCGGTGTGGCCCCTTCATACGAGTAATTGACAGTGATCGTGGGGAAGTCGACGTCCGGGTTTTCATTAATACCCATTTGATTGAAAGAGAGAATACCAAAGAAAATAAGTGCAAACATTAAAATCCAGGCAAAGACGGGCCTTTGAATGGAAACTTTACTTAAACTCATGGACGAACTCCCGCAAGAGACTTGAGTTTGATCCAAGTCACTCTGGTATCAAAAAACTGTCTATTGTATATTCTCTTAATTTCTAAATAGTTTCGTTGAACTCTTAAGACATCGAGCTGATTAACAAGGCCTTGCCTTTCTTCTTTTAAATGCTCTTGGTAGTTTTGCTTAGAAAGATTCACTGCTTTTTGTAATCGATCGAGGATATTTTTTTGAGCATAAAACTCTTTTTCTAAGGAGAGAAAGTTATTTTTTATTTCACGTTTAAGATCTTTAAGTTGTTCTTGATAACGCATTTTCTCGAAAAAACTGATATTTTTTTCGGAACGATCTTTTCCTCCTGAGAATAAATTCCAAGATAAATTGAGTCCCATATCCCAGTCTGATTCTGCAAGTGCTCCAAAGCGATCAAAATAATAGTTTCCGTTAAAGGTTAAGTCTGGGTAATAGTTTGCACGACTCATTTTGATTTTATTATCAGCATTTTTAATGAGTAGTTCTTGAATTTTTATATGAGGATTGTGCTCGAGCAAATTGATCCATGCAGAATCAATTTTTAAAATTTGATTTTGGTAAGGATCGTCGAGATCTCTCGTCACTTCCTTTCCCGTTACGGTACTAAGGTTGTAAAAAGAAGTTTTTAGCTGACTTTCTCTTTGTGAAATTTCAGCTGTAATCCTGGCCATTTCTGCTTGTGCACTTAAAACATCTGTTTTTTTATTCCGTCCGATACGAGCTCTTTTTGATAGTGTATTGATTTGTTTTTCTAATGTTGTGTTTTGTTTTTTTAAAAGAGCGAGGTCTCGTTGTTGCGTTAGAATATCGAAGTAGAGGATAGCAAGGTTTTGATAGACATTGATCTCTTGACGATGTTTTTCGAGCTCAGCAATGAGGGGAATATTTTTAGCTAGTTTTAATCCATGGTACTCAGCTCCTCCTTTGAAGATTCTTTGATCGACAGAGATAAAAGTACTTCTTTGCTTATCTTGTCCAAAGCCTCCTGCTGAAGGTACGGGATCTCGAAGTCCATATTGTGAATTTAAAGAAACTTCAGGGTAAAAGCCTGATTTCGCTTGTGATAATTTTTCTTGCGCGATTCTTAACTCTAATACTTTATCTTTAATTGAAGAGGTATTGGTAAGTGTCGACCGATATAACTCATCGAGCATCGTAGAGACTTTTGCTTGGACTGTAAGCGATAAAAAAGGTGCAAGAATTATTAATATCTTCATAAAGTCTCCAATTTGAGGATTATAGGTTAAACAAATTGTTTTTAAATATTTATTTAACGACTTAGACAAAAAAAGTGCATTTATGGCATATAATGCATTCATGATAATTGAATCGAGTTTTAAATCATCTTTTCCCATTAATAATGGTCATCTTGAAACCATCATTCCTTATTATTTTCGTAAGGTAGAAGATCCTCACTATCAAAGAGAACGTCTAGAGTTAGCAGATGGAGATTTTTTAGATTTAGATTGGGTCATAAGTGGCAATAAAAAACTCGTTGTAATCTCTCATGGTCTAGAGGGAAGTTCTCGCTCGACTCATATTAAAGGGCAGGTCCACTCTCTTGAAAAAAATGGATATGATGTTTTAGTTTGGAATTGTCGAGGTTGTAGTGGTGAAACAAATCGCCTGATGCGCTCTTATCATTCTGGCATTTCATCTGACTTAAGTCTCGTGATGAACTCTGTTTGTTCGCGATACGAAGAAGTCTATCTTTTAGGCCATAGTATGGGGGGGAATATTACACTTAAGTATCTTGCAGAGAAAGGAGAGGATCTTCCTTCTCAAATCAAAGGTTCTTTTGTTTTGTCTACACCGATGTGTTTAAAGAGTAGCTCCTATGCTTTGGCAAAGGGATTTAATAAAGTCTATACGAAACACTTTATTTCTTCGTTGGTAAAAAAAGTTGAACAGAAAAATAAACTTTTTAATGACTCGAATTATAATCTCAATCAAATTAAAAACTTTAAAAGTTTTCAAGAGTTCGATGATCTGATAACTGCTCCTATTCATGGTTTTAAAGATGCTCTTGATTATTGGACTCAATGTAGTACCTTTAATCATCTCTCAAAAATTTCTTGTGCTACTTTAATAGTTAATGCTCTCAATGATCCTTTCTTAGATGGGAACTGTTATCCCTTAGAGCAGGTTAAAAACTTGTCTCAGGTATACTTAGAGATTCCAGATCAAGGAGGACATGTTGGTTTTCTCCACAAGAGTTCTCACAATAAGTATTGGAATGAACTTCGGGCATTGGAGTTCTTTTCTGGCCTTAAGCCCTGATCTTAGACATAAATTAAATCTTGTATAGCTTTTTTTCCGTGGTAACGTGATTTTATGCGTATCTGTCTACGTATTGTCTAATGTTGGTGCGCATCGCGTAGGGAGGTGTGATGAAAAAAATTGCGATTATTGGATCTGGAATTTCAGGAGTGTCGGCGGCCTATTACTTAAATAAAGAAGGCTATCAAGTTAGTTTATTTGAGGCCGGACATTATTTTGGTGGTCATACAAATACGATTGATATCGAGGTAGAAGGAAAACAGGTTGCTGCTGATACAGGTTTTCTTGTCCATAACGATAGAACATATCCAAACCTTATTAAGTTTTTTGATGAGCTAGATATACAAACTCACCCCAGTGACATGAGCTTTAGTATTCACAGGGCCTGTGACGATATTACTTGGGCCGCAGGAACAGAACTTTCTCCTTTATTTGCTCAAAAGAAAAATATTGTGAGACCAAAGTTTTATAAATTTCTTTATGAAATTTTAAAATTTAATAATCGCTCACATCGTTACCTTTCAGAATGCCAAAATGATTTATCCATAACCTTGGGAGAACTGCTTGATAAGTATGAATACTCCTATGAATTTCGTGAGTGGTACCTTTTGCCAATGGGGGGGTGTATATGGTCGACGCCGACTAATGAGATGGAGAAGTTTCCAGCTTATACTTTTATAAGGTTCTGTATTAATCATGGACTACTTCAATACAATGATAGACCCCAGTGGAAAACAGTCCTTGGTGGTTGTCGCACCTATGTAGAAAAAGCTCTCAGAAATATTGAACATAAATTTTTAAATGAACCCGTGCTCGATGTTCGACCATTTGATGGTGGAGTAAAACTTAAAACAACTCAAAGAGAAGAGTCTTTTGATTACTGCCTGTTTGCGACTCACCCTCCAGAAACGAGAGAGATTCTAAAGCCGACGGGGTTAGTAGAAGAGGTTTTAAAACATTTTCATTATCAGAAAAATACGGCCTACCTCCATACTGATAAAAGTCAGCTGCCCCCTCTTAAAAAAGCTTGGGCAGCATGGAATTATTTATCAGAGAGAAAAGATGATGGCTTTAGTGCTGTTTCTGTAAGTTATTTAATAAATAAGTTACAGCCCTTAAAAACAGAGGTCCCCGTGATCGTGACTCTTAACCCTTTTTCTGAAATTGATCCTCATCAAACGTTTAAAAAAATTCATTATCAACACCCCCTTTTTACAAGTGATGCTATTAATGCTCAAAAAGAGGTTCCTTTGATTCAAGGGAAAAATAATATTTTCTATGCAGGAGCATGGCAACGTTATGGCTTTCATGAAGATGGGATTGATAGTGCTCTCAAAGCAGTTCGTGCAATTATCGAAAATGATAAAAATAGTGATAAAGGAATAAGCATTCGTGAAGTCTCTAAACATAGCGAGAATATTTCACAAGAGGCATTCGCCACGATGTAATGAATTTTCATATAATGGCTTTTATATAAAATTCTCTCTTGAGCAAATAGATAAACTTAACTCACGACTTTTTAGTGTTGATAAATTTAACTTGTTTTCATTTTACTCAAAAGATCATGGGGCCCGAGACGGAAGTGATCTTAAACAATGGGCACTTGAGCAATTAAAAAGTGCTGGAATAAAAAACTTTAAGGGAAGCATCATTTTACAGACTTTTCCAAGAGTACTTGGTTATGTATTTAACCCCGTTAGCTTTTGGTACTTTGAAGAAAAGGGAGAGTTGAAATATGTTTTATGTGAGGTGAATAATACTTTTGGAGAGAGTCATGTCTATGTTCTGAAAGATGATCCTAAAAGAAATATAATCACGTTACCGAAACAGTTTCATGTATCTCCCTTTTATGATCGCGAAGGAGAGTATCGCTTTGACTTTAGAAAGAAAGACAAAGTTTTTATCAATTATTATATCGATAACGAATTGGCCTTAAATACCTATATTGTTGGTGATGCTATTGAGTTTAATGATTCGAATATCCTCAAACTCTTTTTTCGCTTTCCTCTTTACACAATGATGGTTGTTGCCTTAATCCATTATCAAGCGTTAAGATTGTTTATTAAAAAGATTAGGTACTTTCGTAAGCCAAAAAAGTATAAGTTCTCATTAACATCCTAAGGTTAAAAAATGGATCTCGAAAAATTTATTCAATGGTATGAATCATTAACGATCGACTCACTAAATGAAATCGATCAATACTATCATAACGATGTTTTTTTTAAAGATCCTTTTAATGAGTTTCAGTCTCGAGAGACAGTAAAAGAAATTTTCAAGGTGATGTTTGAAAAGCTCGGAAATCCTCGATTTATTATTCTCGACAAAATAAGACAAGAGGATCAAGTCTTCGTTACTTGGGACTTTTTGTTTTTAATAAATGAAAAAGAATATTCGATTCATGGGAGTAGCCACTTTAAATTAAAAGAAGGTAGGGTAAGCTATCATCGTGATTATTGGGATGTCGGAGAAGAGATGCTCGAGAAGATTCCTGTCATCCGAACTCTCTACTTATTTTTAAAAAAGAAATTTTCTCATTCTTAAAACTATTTAGGCCACGTTGTTTTGTGGATATTGCCTTTATTGTCTTTTAGGGTGGTGTAGCCTTTTTTGCTAAATTGTGGAATGAGTTTTTTGATTTGAAAAAAATGTTTATCCACTTCACCAATTTCTTTTAGGATAAGGCAGTGATCGGTCTCACCCTCAAGACCAGATACCCAGTAAAATGAGCGTTCGACGAAGTTATGCTTTTTAATATACTGATCAATTTTTTTCTCTACGTCGTATGGAGTACCGCTACCATAACTGCCATAGGCAATATGAAGATGACACTTTTTGTTCGTGACCATCTGATAGCCTTTTTCGTGTTGAATCTTTGTCGGTGTTAGAGCATAGATTGAAGAAATGATAGATAAGAGAATGAGCGCTTTCATTTAAAACTTAGTTGAGGTCGTTATAAATTTTAATGAGTTTTTCTGAGAACTCCCACGTTTCATCGACATAGACTTCATTTTGGAATTCTTCGTTAAGCTCTTCCCAGACTTTCTTATCTTTTACTTTAATTTGAGCGAGAAGATATTTACATTTATTTTGAAAGTTTTTATTTTCTCTTCGTTCAAAATCACCAAGCGACATAGTTTCTCCTAAAGTAATGAATCTAATTGAGTATAAAAGTTTTTAATATTTTCTTCTTTATCATAATAGGGCATATGGTGGGACTCATTTAAGATAAAAATTCTGCTATTGGGAAAAACTTTTGTAAAAAAGTTTTCACCATACTTTTTATCCACGATGGTATCTTTCTTTCCGAAAAAAACGGATAAGCTTCTTCCTCGCATAATATAGGTTTCATTAATGTCGAGATACCATTTATTTAATTGCCACAACCAATTGGTAGGAATTTTCTTCAAGCGATGAGGATCATTTTTGACTAGGGCCTTGTAATCGGGGTGGTCGTTTCTCATGAAGATCGGAACCCACTTCACTTTATTAACAACCGGCTCTTTGATGGCCCATTGATAGGCTTTCCACATATATGATCGTGTCAGCGGAGCAATCATGATGATGCGATCAAAAGGAGAACTCCACGTTTGATCCATTAGGTTTTGAGTTAGGCCAACATTCCCTGTGCTATGACCTAAGAAAATCTTTTTTTTCGTTCTAGGAAGTGTTTTGATGACATCATTGAGAACCAAACGATATTCATCAAAAACTTTAATATCACCTTTTTTTCCAGAAGAGAGTCCATGACCTGGAAGATCATAACAGACAACATTATAACCTTTATCGATCAATCTGTTTAAGACTGGCTTTAGATATAAACAATGGTCGAGATAACCATGAGAGGTAAGAGCAATGTCTTCATTATCAATCTTCTTCCACTGATGAATTTTAATATCATAGCCGTGGGACTTAATTTGAGTAGAGCTATAAGTGGCCTCAGGATGAATCTGATAATTAAGACCATAAGCAGAAAAACAAAAAAGAGTGATCAACAATAAACGCATAATGTTGATTCTAAAACTTTCACCTTGGGACGTAAACCCTGTACTGGACTAACAAAAACTAGCTCAGTTATCATGATGAAATGTATAAATTGAGACCATATCAATCCCAAGCTGTAGAAAATACATTAAGTTATTTTAGAAAATCGAGAGAACCCGCTGTTATCGTTCTCCCAACTGGTGCCGGGAAAAGTCTTGTTATTGCCGAGTTAGCAAAAATAGCAAAAGGACGTGTTCTTGTATTGGCCCATGTCAAAGAACTGGTTGAACAAAATCACGCTAAATATGAAAGCTATGGGCTTAAAGCTGGTATTTATTCTGCAGGTCTCAATCAAAAAGATACTGATGACAAAGTTATTTTCGGGAGTATCCAATCGGTGGCGAGGGCCAAGGAAAGTTTCTTTAAAAATTTTAATCTTTTAATCATCGACGAATGCCATCGCGTTAACTCAAGCGAGGAAACCCAATATGGAGACGTCATTAAAAAGTTACAAGAGAATAATCAAGGACTATGCATCCTTGGTTTAACTGCAACACCATATCGTTTGGGAATGGGTTGGATTTATGAGTACAACCATAATGGAGTTTTGCAAACTCAGGAAAAACGATTTTTTAAACAATGTGTTTTCGAACTTCCTCTTGAGTACATGATCAAAAATAAGTATCTCACTGTTCCCGTTAAAATTGATATTCCCGTCACTTGTTATGACTTCTCTGATTTAACTGAGTCGGGAAGAATGTATTCTACTTCTCAGGTTGAAGAGTTATTAAAACAACAAAAGAGATTAACTCCACTTATTATTAAAAATATTATCGACATTACTGAAAATTATAACCGCCAGGGAGTGATGATTTTTAGTGCTACTGTTAAACATGCCGAAGAAATACTGGCCTCACTTCCCGAAGGGGAGGCCAAAATTGTCATAGGGGATACCGAGAATTCTGAGCGCGATCAAATTATTGAAGAGTTTAAGCAGAAAAAATTTAAATACCTCGTCAATGTTTCTGTTTTAACAACAGGGTTCGATGCTCCACATGTGGATGTGATTGCTATTTTACGTCCGACAGAGTCGGTGAGCCTTTATCAGCAAATCATTGGTCGAGGCTTGAGACTTGATCCTAAAAAGAAAGATTGTTTTATCCTCGATTATACGGGAATGGGACATGATATTTATGCACCAGAAATAAGTGATAAAAGACCAAGTAAAGAAAGTGTTCCAGTAGTCGTCACCTGTCCAGACTGTGGCTGTGATAATACTTTTTGGGGCCTAGCTAATGATGATGGTGAGATGATTGAACATTATGGAAGAAAGTGTAAAGGTGCCTATCAAGATGCCCACACCATGGAGATTATTGAATGTGGTCATCGTTTTCGTTTTAAATTATGCCCAAGTTGTGGACAAGAAAATGATGTGACAGCTAGAGAGTGCGAAAAATGTGAAGCTGTTTTAATCGATGCCGACTCTAAGTTGAAACAGGCGAGGCTTTCTAAAGATGCCCATATCTTAACACCTGATTCTTTTGAGTTAGAAAAAGGTGTCGATAAAAATGGACATAACTTTTTAGAAGTGAAGTATTACGATTTTGATGCCAAGTATTTAAGCGAGCGTCATTACTTAGGTTCTCAAACTGGACTTAAGAAATTTAATATCAACTTTCTTCGTTCTCATATGAGAAGACCTGAGTTGTGTGAACACCTTGGTAATGCCGATGATGTTATCAAGTATCAAAAGTTGCTCAGAATCCCAAAGTTTGTGATTGCTAGGAAACGAGATAAGTATTGGAAGATTACCGAAAAAATCTTTGTCGAAGAGCTTACCTGACGACGAATAGTTTTGTCGCTTTGCGTAAGTAGTTGATATTTGGCGTGGCAGAAAAATATTAGCCGGTTCAGATATTAGTTTGATGAGGCAAACATCTGTGCTATACTTGCCTTTATGATTATTTGTTTATGCAAAGGCATTACCGATCAACATGTACAAGAACAGCTCGCCAAAGGGCTTTCAACTAAAGATATCCTTAAAAGGCTTGGAGTTGGTTCAGATTGTGGAATTTGCGTCGTAGAGGCCATCGATCAAATGCAAGCTGCTAAGACAAAACTTTCTTCGTATACAAATCACAAACAAAAGTCCAAGATAGACTAGATTTTAATTAGCTATTTTGGAGTTCATTATGAAAGGTGACGCTAAAGTTATCGATTTTCTTAATCAAGTTTTAACTAAAGAACTAACCGCCATTAATCAGTATTTCTTGCATGCGAGAATGTTACAGGACTGGGGATTAGAAAAACTTGGAGCTCTCGAGTACAAAGCTTCTATCGATGAAATGAAGCACGCCGATGAATTGATTAAAAGAATTCTTTTTCTAGAAGGAATTCCTAATGTTCAAAAATTAGATAAGGTAAATATTGGAACGAATATCCAAGAGATCATAAAGTGCGACCTTCAAGTTGAGTATAATGCGGTTCCCCTACTTAAAGAGGCGATCGCTCACGCTGAATCGGCCAGAGACTTTGTTTCAAGAGACTTATTTTCTTCTATTTTAGATAGTGAGGAAGAACATATTGATTGGCTCGAAACTCAACAAGGTCTTATTGAAAAGATTGGTGTCGAGAGCTATATGCAGTCTCAAATTGTAATGGATGCTGGCAATTAGTCGTTTGACTCTTTTCTTTCTAATTCGTTTGTCAGCTGAGAGTTAAACTCGTTATTGATATCTAAACCGTGGATATTGAAATCAAGAATATCTTTTAAAAAGTCTGAAAAGCGTTCCATATATAGTCTCCATATAATTATTGTGTGCCTGACTATTATGGATCAAAAACCAATTTTATTGGCCTAGATTGAAAAACTTACTAACAGTGTTTTTATATTAGACAAAAGGTGACCACCTCTTACTTCAGGTGGATAACGGCTTTTCCGTCAAAGCTCCATGAACCACTAGTATGATCTCCACCATCGGCCTCAAGAATATTTACCCCTGGATTTAGGTAAGTACAGGCTTCTGAAGATGAGTCATAATCACCAACTGAAATACCTAAACAAGCACGAAAGGCGCCTCTTTTGGTCTTTCTGATGGTAAATTCAACATCACCAATGCTTTCTGAAATTGTTTTATCTTGAAAGAGGACATCCCTTTTTCCAAGGACATAAACGGCATCACCCCACTTCCCAAGTTTCTCTTTCCATCCATCACGCTCAATCTCATCGAGAAAAATCTCAGTCGTACCTTCACCATAGGTTTCAATTTCTAAGTGATAAGAAAAAATTGGCCCGTAAGCATTAGCTGAAAAAGTAATAAGGCCCACTAAAATGAGTAATGCAGTTTTCATAAGTTCTCCAGGGAGTGATTTGATCCTATGTATCGTTATAAGTTTAAATATTCAATGCTTATGAAAAGATTTATAAACTGATGCCTTTAATTGGAGATAGGCTATCAATGTAAAGTTGTAGTATTTATAAAGTTCCAAATACTTACAAAATATAAATTAAAACTTCCATGTTTTGCGATAACCAATATCGGGTCATCCTGCCCCGACCCTTCGGGCAAGTATTGGTCATCTCCTAATTAAAAACTATGGATGTTTAAAACTTGACCACGAAGGGAGCATTTTAAACGTCTAAAAACAGGGATGTTTTTATTGGGTTATCTAAAATAGTTTAAATTTTAAAATTGAAACATATCCATCTAACTACATCAGTTTAAAAGATTTACCTAAACTCTGAGGGAGTCTGTTTTGTTAATGATAATGATGATTTATCCAGCTCAACGTCTTCTAAGGTTCCCGTAAAACATTGGTTTTGATCAAAGCACAAGTAGTATTGAGATGAGCTCTCTAAAATAAGTTGCCCTAAGACTTTATTTCCTAAAATACGCCTAGGAATAAACTTAACTAAAACTTTATCAACTGTATTATATACTTCTTCTTTATATTTATACGTTGAAAATGGCTTAACCCAATACTTTAAATTGAGCTTAATATTAGGAGAGTCTATAGTTTTCTTCTCACTAACGGTTACATAGTCAGGTGACGTTTCAATTAAGGGAGCATAATTATTGGGGGCAATGATCGTTTCATTGTCCCAACCATGGGCAGAGACCGTTCCGATATTTTTCCAAGAGAAGCCCTGTTTTCGACAAAGAAAAGAAGCACCGGAATCTCCAATCATACTAACCGCCTGATAGGGAGCATTGAGTATCAAGGTCTCTCGATCAAAAGAAATTTTTTTTGCTTTAGCTTTAACTCCATGAATATGACCCGTTCCATTCAACCACGGATTAAGACCAACACCAAAAAATGCGCATTCATCACTTTCTTTAATGACCTCAGAAATTTCGTCTTTATCGGTAATAAAAGGGAGACTTGGAATATCAATTTTTTGATCGAGCAGGAGAATAGCATGATCAAAACGTCTGGCATTGATATCGCTTTTAATATCTTCAAACGAGAAGTCTGAAGAAGCGATCTTTTCAGTTACGAGAGAGGATTGGTTCCCACACTGAACTTCAATCTTTTTGATATCCGAAAGGAGGCAGTGGGCAGCTGTTTTTACATGGACTTGGTCGAGTAAGATTCCTGAGCAATGATATGTTGAGTGATCACTTCGCATAAAATCAATTTTACAAACACTTTCAGGAATTTCTGATACGGGAACGAGCGGTCCTAATGCACTATGGGCAGAGAAGAAAGTAAGAAAGATGAGTGTAAAGAACGTTAATCTCATGAGCTTTGTTACCATTCTTTTTATCTTATTTTTCTTTCAATTAATAACAGCTCTAACCCAAGTAATTGGATTTTGGTTTGATTCGTTAAGTTTTGATTAAGATTGTAACGAGCAACTTACATCGTTCTAGCAGGGTGATAAAAAGTATTATGAAAAAGATACTCTTTCTATGCACGGGAAACTCTTGTCGATCACAAATGGCAGAAGGTTGGGCGAAACATCTTAAGCCTGATTTAGAGTCTTATTCCGCAGGTACCAAAAAGCAAGGCTTAAATCCTTATGCGATAAAAGTTATGGCCGAAGTGGGGGTTGATATCACCTCCCATGAATCAAAAACTACTGATGAGTTACCAACTCAGGAGATGGATTTTGTTTTTACCGTTTGTTCAGATGCTCATGAAAATTGCCCATACTTTCCAAACGGAAAAGTTATTCATACTGGATTTGATGATCCACCAAGACTGACAGAGGCGATGAGTAGTGAAGAGGAGATCTTATCTGTTTATCGTAGAGTACGAGATGAAATCAAAGAAATGGTCACAACGATTGAAAAGTATATGGAGTAAACTTGAACGTTAAACATGTCACCGCTCAGTATTTGGCGGAGTATATTGGAACATTTTTTTTAGTTTTTTTTGGCTGCGGCTCCATGATTTTATCTGAGACTATGGCCGGTTATGATTCATCTTTCGTTCCCATCATTTGGGGAGGGACAGTGTCGATTATGATTTATGCTGTTGGACATATCTCCGGGGCCCATTTCAATCCCGCTGTTACAATCGCTTTTACCATAATAAAAAGGTTTCCTCGTAAAAGAGTAGCCGGTTATATCTTATCTCAAGTTGGCGGCGCTCTTAGTGCTTCTTTAATTCATATCTTACTCTGGGGATCAAAACATAGTTTTGGTGCTACCTCTATTGATATACCAATCGCGGGAGCTTTTTTAGTTGAAGTAATCCTTAGCTTTGCTCTTATGTTTGTCATTGTTTCAGTGGCAACAGATTCACGGGCGGTGGGGGAACTTGCTGGAATTGCGATAGGATCTACTGTTGCTCTATGTGCTTTTGTTGGTGGCCCCTTAACTAAAGCCTCTATGAACCCGGCCCGCTCAATAGGACCTGCCGTTGTTTCTGGTGAGCTTGATATTTTATGGTTATATCTTTTGGCCCCCATTATTGGAGCAGCACTAGGAGCCATGACTTATCAGTGGATTCGCTGCCATAACGAAGAAAAGCTTGAAGCTGACCATGGTGGATGCTGTTAAATTTTGTAGTTTTTACAGTTTGTGTTTCAGATAAATCTTTTTTTTGATACTAGACATAAAAATAATAAATGATGGAGCTTTACGTGAAACACCTTTTAATACTTTTAACGATCTTTTCTTTTTCTTATCATGCTTTTGCCGATGGTGTTGGGCTTTGTGCTGATGATACTTATCGTAAGGAAGAGATTGGAGAGTATTACCCTCAAGAGATTGCCTGGATTTATAATTCTAAAGGACAAGAAGTTGGGGCTTTTACATTTAATAGAGTTTTAGAAGAGGTTGAAACATTACACTTATGTGGTGCTAACTCTGGCTTTTATTATGCAGAAGGGGCCAAACTCTCAGAGATCTTTAAGAGTAATGGTTTTGAAAAAGTTATTTCGTATAATGATGAATACGGAGTAGATTATTCAAATATTAGAACAATCAGAAATGATTCAAATTTCATGACCATCGAATTTACCATAAGCGTTTATCCTGAAATGGATCCAGAAGACGCCGACTATGCCGCTTTTACTGAAACTCTTTTTGTCCATTTTGATAAAAGTTATATGGCCGAACTGATAGAGTTCTAACTCCTACTAAAAAGCTCGAGTAAATTTACGTCGCTACTTTTTCAAAAAAAGTGTTATTATTAAGTAATGGAATTAGATAAAGAGTTACTCGAAAGTTTTATAGAAGAAATTACGGCCTTAAATCAAGAGATTCTCGTTGTATTAAAAAGTCTAACTGAGAATCTAAATCAACCTGAAGAATTTCTTAAATTTTCAAATATTATTGATCGTATTTATGGGACAGCATTGACCTTAGGGTTTGAGGATCTCGGTAAATACTGTGGAGAACTTAAGACCATCACTCGTTTGACGGGCAATTCTAAAATTCCACGGGCCCAACAGCCGGTTATGAAATTAATGATGAATTATACTAAGCACTTTAAACTTCTTAAAGAGAGTGTGGAGAATCCCAAAAAAGTTCATCAGTTTAATGAAGAAATTAAAATTGATTTAAAGAAGATCGAAAATCTTCATCGTGATATTTTTGAATTCACGGATGATCGTAACTCTGTCATCAAGTCTTAACTAGGTACCACAAAATGTATTCGCTATGATTTCCTCATCTGAAGGAGGACTCGTAAATTCGTGGTCAGTTTCTTCAAATGGTTTTAGTAGTCGCTTATGTAATTTAAAAAAAAGATCAAATGAACTTTGATGAACGACTTGGTCGATCATTTTTTCGATAAGATGATTTCTCGGGATGATAAAAGGATTGGTACTTCTCATTAAAGAGAGTGACTCATCAATGTCTGCGATTCGAGCAAGCCTTTTTTTATTAAACTTTTGAAAGCCTTCATATTGCATAAGAGAGTGATTGTCTTGAGAAAGTTCTCTAAAACTATTAGTGAAGTCGAGTTTATTATCTTGAAGAATTTTTAAAAACTGATCAATCAATTCCCGATCATCTTCTTTTGCGTTTGAAATTCCAAGCTTTTTAGAAAAGTTTTCAAGATACTCTTTATTGTGAAGATCACTGAGAGAATTTATAAAATGTTGAAGCTTATGAATAGCGCGATCAGAGTCAGAATCGATAAGAGGAATGAGACAATCAGCAAGCCTTGTTAAATTCCATTGGAGAATAAGAGGTTGGTTTTTATAGGCGTATCGTCCATGGCGGTCGATATAACTATAAACTTGTCCTTCGTTATAAGTATCCATAAAGGCACAGGGTCCATAGTCGATGGTCTCTCCACAAATTGAAGTATTATCAGTATTCATCACTCCATGAATAAAACCGACACTTAACCATTTATTTACTAAGCTTACTAATGATTGTGAAACAGCTTTAAAAAACTCGAAATATTTATCTTCATGATTCTCAAAGTGAGGATAAAACCTTTTGATACAATAATCTGCGAGGGCTTCGACATGCTCTGTTTGATTTCGGCAAGCAAAGTATTCAAAAGTTCCAACTCTAATATGCCCATTTGAAACTCTTGTGAGTACCGCACCTGGAAAGGTTTCTTCGCGATAAACAGGATCACCCGTTGCCACCATGGCGAGTGACCTTGTGGTAGGAATACTTAAGGCATGCATTGCTTCGCTAACTAAATACTCTCTTAAAACAGGTCCAATAGGAGAGAGTCCATCTCCTCCGCGTGAAAAGCTCGTCCTGCCTGATCCTTTAAGTTGTATATCGTATCGATGACCATCCTTTGATAAAACTTCTCCCAGCATGAGGGCCCTTCCATCACCAAGCCTTGGAACAAAATGTCCAAACTGATGCCCTGCATATGCCTGCGCGAACATGGCCGAATCGGGTAAGACAAGCTGGCCTGAGAAAACTTTTGCAAGCGTTTGCTCATCGGTGATCGTGATGCCAAGTTCTGTTGCTAGCTCACGGTTATATGTGAGGAGTAACGGAGCCGAAAAGGTTTGTGCACTTTCAATGGTGTAGAAGTCTGGGCTTAAATTTATATAAGTATTATCAAACTTAATCATAGCTAATCTTAACTTAGGGAAGTTGTACTGGATAGCACTTGGTTTTGACTTAGAATTTTTCTTGCCTTAGAGTACAAAAAAGTGAGGTTGTGATGAAAGATAGAATTTCTAAAGAAATAATTGATGCAATGAAAGCTAAAGACAAAGTTCGTCTTAATGTGTTGCGATTTTTAAAAAAGCTCTTAATTGAAAACGAAACCTCTAAAAAGCCAATTGATGAACAAGACGTTATCATTGGACATGCAAAAAAAATGGCGGACTCTCTATCTCTCTATCCCGAAGGAAGTAACTCAAGAAACGACCTCGAAGCTGAGATTGAAATTCTTAAAGACTACTTACCAGAACAGCTATCAGAGCAAGATGTCACTGCAATTATTAATGAAATTGTCTCTGGTCTTGAGAATCCAAATATGGGAGCGGTGATGAAAGAGTTGGCCCCTAAAATCAAAGGGCGTTTTGATGGTAAGCTTGCCTCACAATTGGTCAATAACGCTTTGAAGCCCTAGTCCAACCACTGATGTAATTGACTGTCATCTTTAATATACTGACTTACTTTATCGTAAGCGATACGAAGAATTTCTCTACAGTTTTGATTTTCTAAACTTGGACTTGTTTTAATAACAACATTTTTAAAGCGAGCAAGACCAGAGATTTCTGGATAATCAAATTCGATAAACCGGACTGCCTCTTCTCTTGTGATGCCGTGATAACAAGAGTTTCTTAAGTCTCCAGAGTGTTTTAATTCATCATAAATAAGCTCAGCTAACTCTCTTTGATATTGCATAATTAACTCAGGTGCATCGGGATTAAACGTTTGAAGTGGAACATGTTCATCGATTTCAACAAGATCTCCACTTTTTGAATCAAATACTAAATGATAAAAACCTTCTACGGGGTGGTGAGGAGAGTCGCAATCAATATTAACTTTTACTTCGATCCCCACAAAGTAACTATTCAATCCAATAATCCTGGCAAAAACGTCATAAACATAAGGGTTATCAGCTGATGCTGTTTCAAAAGTTGCACATCCGTTTCTTTCAAGAATGAATGAAACTTGATTATTTATTTCAGAGTAGGCAGGGACTGAATTTGAAAAGAGGTGAGGAAACGTAATCACTTTCCTATACTGGGCCGTCTTCTGTGAAGAATCTCTTTTTGTGACAAACTTATCGGCACTATACGAGCAAAGTGATAGCACTGTGATAAAAAGTACACTGAGCAACTTTTTAGTAAACATTTATACCTCTTGAGAACCTCTATCATACGTGAATCTGTATGATTTACGAGAGCAGTGGTGTTCTTTATAGGGTATTATTTTGTTAGCTTCTTTGTGACACCATTTCGATTAGGAGGCGAACTCTAGCGCTTGTCTTTTTAGTAGGATAGAGCAAGTTAAGATGATTTGGAGAGCCTTCCCATTTGGGGAGAATATGAAGAAGTTCGCCACTTTCAAGATATTTTGTAGCGTAAAAGTCGGGAAGCATCGTAATACCTGATCCTTGTAAGGCCATATTCACTAACAGCACAAAGCTATCACCCACAAGTTTTGGTTTTACATTAAGCTCTGCTAACTCCGGCGATTTTTGCCAATGATGAAAAGGAAGAAAGTTGTGAAGTTCAAGATCTTTGATGATCTTTGGTCTTCCCCATTTCTTTATATAATCAGGTGAGGCGACGAGAATCATCTTAACATCACTAAGTCTTTTTTGAATAAAGTTTGAATCCTTAAGCTTTCCTATACGAAAGGCCAAGTCGATATTATTTTTAATTAAATCGACGTATTCACTGGTGATGACAGTTTGTATTTGTACTTTGGGATATTTTTGAGTGAACTCTGAGAGAACTCCCGGTAAAAAAGCTTGAGCGAGATCTTCAGGCGCAGTAATTCTGATAACCCCAGAAATCTCACTACCTGAATCGAGCACATTATCAATTTCTTCTTCAAGCTCATCGATGATTTTACTAGTCGCTAAAAAAAACTTTTCACCCTCTGGTGTGAGGCTTGTTTGACGGGTGGTTCTTCTGACGAGTTGTACGGCCAGCTGGTTTTCTAGCCGTGAAATGGCACGAGAGACACGAGACTTTGGCTGCCCTAAAGCTTTTGCTGCTTGGGTAAAGCTGCCTGTTTGGGCCAGCTTTACAAATGTTTTCACTAAGTTAAGGTCCATATTGTCCTATTTTTGCAACAGTGTAACTTGATAATGTCCCCTTTTGCAACTTGTAAATTTGACCGAGAATAAGACCAACAAAAACTTGGAGGTAAGTAAAATGAAAAATTTAGTTCTTATATTGGCCTTATTATTTTCGTCTTCTCTTTTGGCAGGTGTTGATATGAAAAAGTCGACATTTAAATGGAAGGGAACAAAAGTTACGGGAATGCATGAGGGGAATATTTCTTTAAAATCAGCAGATTTAAAAATGGATAATAACCGTATTAAAAGCGGAAAGCTTGTTGTGGATATGAACTCTATCACTGTAACAGATATTACAAATCAAGAATACGCTAAGAAGTTCCTTGCTCACATGTTAAATGAAGACTTCTTTGAAACAAATAAATTCCCTACGGCAACACTAGAAATCGTTCGCGATACAGGTAAAGCACTTGAGGGGATGATGACAATTAAAGGTAAAACAAACAGAGTTATGATTCCTTATACAAAAAATGGAAATATGTATAAGGGAACGTTAAAGTTTGACCGTACCAAATATGGAATTAAGTATGGTTCTGGTAGTTTCTTTAAAGGTCTCGGTGATAAGATGATTCACGATGAAGTGACCTTGAATTTTAATGTTGCTGTTAAGTAATTTTTTAAAAAATAAATAGGAAAAGGGGGCAAGCGCCCCCTTTTTTTTATCCTTGAGTTGGAACGTAGATTTTTATAATTTCATAAGTCGATGGATTGTAATCAACATAATAAGCTGTTTTTAACAATCGTTTAAAGGTTGAAGGAATTCCACCCCCAAAAGATCCCCCTTCTCCATTTGAGAAAGCTGTGTAATCAATAAGAATACGGCATGTATTATCGTAACCACCAACCGCAGCACCACATTGAAAAGTGGCATTAATTGCTTCAAAAGCCGATGAGAAAGTTCCTCTTCTTCCAAGCACGATTCTACCATCGTTTAAATATTGAAAGTTTCTTCTCAGTATATCCTCTAGGTCCATATCTTGATTGTGAAGAATACCTGAACTGAGATCTTGAAAGTCGACAGTGTAGATATAATCACCCTTTTCAACCAAAACATCTTTGATCATTCCTGCCGTCATAGCACTCAATTTGGTATGAACCTTTAGAGCGGTATTCGAAGCAGCATAAGAGCTTAATGTTAACAATGATAATAAAATAAATAGTCCTCTTTTCACGTAAAAACCTCCGGTGAAATGTTGTTAAAGCTAAGTTACGTTTAAACTCATTTGCTGGCCAATGCTTATTTTATATGGGGGTATGTGAAAAGTGTATGGTGCTTTTTTTTAGTATAGAATAATATGTGGTCTTAATTCGCTAAATAATTGGATAACCTCATCGAGTACGGGTCCTTTTAGGTGAACAAAGTCACCAAGGAAGTCTTCTTTGTCAGATGATGTTTTCACTCCGTCTTTATAGTTCCAAACACGTACTCTAAGCCTATGATCTTCGTGAAACTCTAAAATAATATCTAAACTCAAACATTGGATTCTTAAGCTGGGAAAAGGGGAGTTTCTCCAAAAAATCCTACTTTGAAAAATATAGTCATGGTTTTTTTCAATCTCACCAAGAGCATTTTTTAATACGACTAAGGAAACCTTGATCCACTCTAGGCCTCTAGCTTCCTGATTGCGATCAGATTCGAGTAGGGGAACAGGAGTATTGAGCTCAATAGAAAAGTCGATTAAATGTTTAAGGATATGATCAAAAATTGAATTAATGGGACCTAATTCAAAGTCGATTTTCTTCTCGTTGAGATAACAGTTTTTCTCAGACTCAAGGGCCAAAGCCAGTGATCTTACTTTTGTACTTTCGAGATTTAATATTCGATTGATTTGCTGACTACGGTATTCATCTTTATTGGTTGAAAAACTGATATCTGTTTTTTTAAGATCGATATCTTTTAAGAAATTTTCATAAGTAGGCTTTTGGCCAAATAATGCTGACATAATATTCATAGGCCCATCATGACTAAAAAAGAGTTTTTAGAAAAGATAATTCGGTTATGAGAAAAGAAGCCTCACTAAGTGATGAGAATTATGAGGATATTTTGAAGGTTTGTCTTAGCTTTGTAGAAATTACTGATTAAATGTAAGAATCTAGACGAGTTATATTAGTTCTTGTAGGATACTGCACCGGAGCGAAGATTACATGAAATCAGTATGTTGCGCATTTTTATTATTTATGTCTGGGATAACTTATGGTTCATCCTATGGGCCTTTTGCGCTCAAGGACTCACTCTATGGAGTGATCTGGGCAGTGGAAATTGGCGATAAGGTGACGGTTTCTTGTACGGGAGACTTTGCCAAGATAGAACTATACCCAACGAATTCTCACACTGGTCTTGTGGATGTTTACCTCGCTATTCGTTCGAGAAGTGCTCGTAAAATTACGGGGGGCGATTATATTCGTTTTATGAGCAACACTGCTTTTTGGAAAGAAGAAGAAATCACATTTTTTGCTGAAGATGCCATCAGTATGAAAAATCCTTTTGAAGCAGTCAGTTTATCTTTTGATAATTTCTTTAATACCGTGACTCTGGCCTATGGATATAAAGGGGCTAAATATCTTGATAATATTGTTCGTCACTGTGAATACGAAGTCTTTTCTAAAAGATAAATCGAAACGAATCCAATGCAAAGTTTGTCGTTCTAATAGAATCAATAATCTGTTCTTTTCGTTGTTTTAAAAGGTCTATATCTAATTCTGTAATCGTATTATTGATCTCTTTTAACTCTTTAAGACGAGCGATTTCTTGAGAGTAGAATGCCTCTGCTTCATTGAGTGCTTTGTTGAGAACTTCTTCTTTTTGTTTTTCACCAATATTTTTTCCGATACTCATTAACTCTTTAATTTTACTTTTGGGAATCGTTAAAATTTTATTTTTAATGGTATTATCAGCATCGATAAGTTTGTCATCTAATAACTCTTTAGACCACTTTTCAGAAAAGTCATTACCTTTGACATCAATTAAAACTCTAACAGGTGTGGCCGGTAAAAAACGATTTATTTGTAGACTCTTAGGAGCGGTTGATTGGAGGTTGTAAAAAAGTTCAAGGAAGTTTTTTACCTGACCATTTTTTCTAGTCATGACAGTTACGTTTCCGAATTCTTCACCTGTGATCAGATCAATAATCCCTCTAACCATGGGATGATCCCAACTCATAAATTGGAGCTCTTCTCTTTCTAGCGCGGTTTGACGGTCAAAAGTATAAGAAAACCCTGACTCAGGTAAGAATGGGAAGTGGGGGATAAACATATTATCCCCTGGTTTGATAAACTGAGAGTTAAAAGCGATATCTTCAACATCTACACCAAAATGATTATAAACATCTTCTAAAAAAACTTTTAAATCCTCGCTGCGATCAATATGACGAATATCTTTAACTATTTGTTCTGCTTTTTCACGATTAAAGGAATTGATTTCTAACAGGATATTACGCCCTTCTTCTTGTTTTTTTGTGAGAGCTAAAAAGTCTTCTTTGGCTTTTGCAAAAAGCTCTTGTTCAGATGAATTTGTATCAAGTGTTTGATGGAGTTCATCCTTGTAGCGCTCGCAAATAAGGCCAGCTCCTTTCACAGACTCCCTAAAAGAGTTGAAGACTTTATCGTACCAATGAAAAAGAGTTTCTTCCCATGAATTCGAAATAATAGGGACGTGAATATTGATAGAATCTTTTTGACCAATACGATCGAGTCTTCCAATTCTTTGTTCTAATAGGTCGGGGTTTAAAGGTAAATCAAAAAGTATCATGTCTTGGCAAAATTGAAAGTTTCTTCCTTCACTTCCAATCTCACTACATAAAAGAATATTTGAGCCCTCTTCATCTCGAAAGTAGGCGGCTTGTCTATCTCTGGCCATAAGCGAGAGTTCTTCATGAAATACTCCGGGAACATTTCCTACGGTCAATCTTTTTAAATCTTTTTCTATTTTTGTGACAGTTTCTTTTGAGTGACATATGAGTAATGTTTTTCTCGGGTTCTCTTCAAGATAGTTGATCAACCAATGGAGCTTCATTTGATAGAACTTTTTAGAGTACTCATCTGAACGAGTTAACGTTTTAGTATTTTCTATTTCATAAGACTTTAGGCATCTTTCTGGAAAGTAGCGGTGATGCTTGTCGATAAGTTCTCTAGTATTTCTGAAGTATACTCGCCCTGGGCCATGACGATCAATCATACTGAGAATATCGGGATCATCGTGAGACTTCCCTTGATTTTCAATAAGCTCTTTCGCTTTTTTTGCATGATCAGCAAATTGATTTTGCTCTTGTATATACTGCTCGTAATCGTTAAATCTTTCGGGATCAATGAGTCTAAGGTGAGAAAAATGTCCTTCGAGTCCGTAAATTTCAGGCGTTGCTGTTAGAAGAATGAGTCCTGGAATTTTTGCTGCTAAGTTTTCGATGACACTATATTGAGTACTTGGTTTGCCATCTTTCCAAAAAAGTTTATGGGCCTCATCGACAACCAAAAGATCCCAGTTCGCTGAACTACTCATTTCATTCGCAACTTCAGAGCCACATAATAATTGCATACTCGTGATCACAAGGTTGTTTTGATCAAAAGGATTGGTCCCCACTTCAAGCTCTGTTTGCTCGTTAACAACTGAAAACGTTAAATTATATTTTCGCAACATTTCAACAAACCATTGGTAGTTGAGTGTGTTGGGAGTCACAATCAAAACTCTCGACGCTCGATTATTCATTAAAAGTTTGTTGATAATAAGGCCTGATTCAATAGTTTTACCAAGGCCGACTTCGTCCGCAAGTAAAACTCTTGGTCGAAGTCTACTGGTCACTTTATCAGCCAGGTAAAGTTGATGATCAATAAGGGCCACTCTACTACCAAGAAAACCGGAGTAGGGTGATTTTTCTAACCATGATTTATACTGAAATGTTTTTTGTCTTAATTGAAAAAGAGAGGAGTGATCACTTAATCCATTAAGAAGTTTTTCTTCAGGGTGGTGAAAGCTGATAGAGTTTGAAAGCTCAGTTTCTGAAACGGTAATATCCTTTTCACTATAATAAATGATGCCAAGCTCATCAATTTGAACATTATCTATTTTTAATACTTCAGCTGTTGAGAGAGTGATCTCATCACCGACTTCAAAAATAATTCTTTTTAGAGGAGCTGTTTTTATTCCATATTGACGTGATTCTTCTGAGGAGGGAAAAATCACTTTGAGCATTTTATCTTCAACATGTTGAATGATACCAAGCCCTAATTCAGGCTCAGCTAAACTCATATACCTTTGTCCAATAACATATTTATTCATGGCTTCAATCTACCTTAACATATATACTCATGTAACAATTTATTTTAGTATAAATATAAATAATTGGGGACGTTATGAAGATTTATTTATGGTCATTTTTACTCGCACTTTCTTCTTGTGCACAATATAAGCATTACTCTCATCATAAAAAACATGGGGAGAAATCGAACCATCACCACCGATTTAATAATGTAAAAAAATGGGAAAGAGTTTTTGAAAATAAAAAGAGAGATGAATGGCAAAAGCCCGACGAGGTGATTAAGTTTTTAGAAGTGAAAGAGGACTCAATCATTGCTGATATTGGATCAGCAACAGGTTATTTTCCTGTGCGTTTAGCAAAAGTTGCAACGAAAGGGAGAGTGTGGGGTGTTGATGTGGAACCAAATCTCGTCAACTATCTCAATTACCGGGCCCGCTCTGAAAAGCTCGACAACCTTGTCAGTATTTTAGGCAATGAAACAGACCCCATGATTCCAGAGCCGGTAGATTTTATTTTAATCGTGAATACCTATCACCATATTGGAAATCGTGTTTCTTATTTTTCAAATCTAAGAAAGAGGTTTAAGAATAATGGTCGTTTGGTCATTATTGATTTCAAGAAGGGGGACCTCCCTTTTGGCCCAAAAGATCATGCTAAAGTATCCCGGTCGGTTATTATAACAGAGCTCGACAGAGCAGGTTATAAAATTTCAAAGAGTTCTGATCTTTTGCCTTACCAAAACCTTCTAGTATTTGAGATTATTAAGTAAGAGAGAGCTCTTAAATACCTGTTTTTCTACAGGAATAACGTCATTATTCCGATAAAGTGAATATGAAAAAGTTGTCAACGGCACTGTTTATAGGCAGTGTTATCTTCACTTTATTTTATTTCTTTCATTCTCCTTCAGAGATCAGTCTTGAAAGTGAAGAACATATTGATGAAAGCAAGACGATAGAAAAAAGTGAAAAGAAAAGTTCTGTTTCTAAAAATCAAGTTGAAAAAACAAAGTTATCCCATCCAGCAAAAGAAAGAGTTGTTGCGACCCATTCTTTACCACAGCAAAAAGAGAAAATTGAGAAAGGAAAAATAGTTAAGAGCGAAGAGCTAGAGGTGAGTTGGGAAAAGTATTTTGGTGAAGAGGAGTATTTCTTAGGGAAGGATCGCTTTCGTTTGTCGGACTCGTTGAGAGCAATACCAAGTGATGATTATAAGAGTGGGGAAATCATTTACGAGATGAATGGTTTTAAAATTGTGCAAATTGATCAAGCGTCTTTGCAAGTTGAGACAGATAATAGCGCTCGAGTCATGTTCAATCAAAGTACGAAGCGTTTAGCGATACTAACAGGAAAAGTTCTTCTAACGATGAAAAACAGCTTAACAGAGCAAGAAATAGATCAGAAATATAAGTTAGAAATTGTCGACACCATTTCTCATTTGGGTATTGTTATTGGAATTGTTTCAGGTGATAGTGATATTTTCGAAGTCGATTCTTTGTTAAAAGAAAGTGATGACTTTAAATCTTATGAGATAGAGATTCTTGAAGGGAGTTTGCGTGAAAAGTAACTTTCTTCTCTTTTCTCTTTTACTGATCTCCCTCTCATCATGTAATGAGACAAGCAACCCCTCAAGTCCGGTGAAAAAATCGACCAATCCCGTTGCTAGTGATGATCAATCGAGTAATACACCGACTCCTTCGCCTGTACCGACACCAACGCCCATTATTACTCCAACACCGCAGCCACCTATTGTGAATCCGCTGGTTGGTGACCCACTTTTTAATCAACAATGGCATATTAAAAATACGGCACAGACAGGCTACTCTGATAATGGAGGAACTGCTGGCGCTGATATTAATTTGATAAATTATAACTCCTATACAGGGGCAGGTGTTTTAGTTGCTATTTCTGATAATGGTGTTGAAGTTAACCACGAAGATTTGAGAGCAAATGCCGTTGGTAGCTTACACCGTGACTATAACAAAAGTTCACCTTATCTTGGTGACCCCACTCCAGACTCTGGAGGTTCTGCTCACGGTACTGCTGTAACGGGAATTGTTCAGGCGCGAGCAAATAATGGACTTGGTGGAAGAGGAATTGCACCTAATGCTCAGTTTGCTGGTTTCAAGTTTGTTGGTGCTCCTTTAACAACGGCAAAATATATCGATCAGGCTAATGGAATCTTTGATATCTATAATTATAGTTATGGAGATTATTCTTGTAGTTTTTCAGGAGTACCAAGTAGTTTAATATCTCAACTCGAGTATGGTGTAACAACACTCCGGTCAGGAAAAGGAGCGATTTATGTCAAAGCTTCTGGCAATGAATACTATTCTCCTCTGAGTGATTGTTATAGTAATCTTCAAAATAATCCCTACTACCTTGGAAATGCGGCGCTAGAAGAGGATCATAGTTATCCTTTTTATGTTTTGGTTGGTGCGCTCAATGCTAAAGGCAAATCGGCCTTTTACTCTACTCCAGGTTCTCCGCTTTGGGTTTCAGCACCAGGTGGAGAATTCGGAACAACTTCTCCCGCTGTTGTGACCACAGATCTTTCGGGATGTAATGAGGGTAATAGCCAGTCATCAGCAAATGAAAATAATTTTGAAAAAGGAAGTAGTGAAAATAGTAATTGTAATTATACTTCCACCATGAATGGAACTTCTGCTGCTAGCCCAATGGTGACAGGAGTTGTTGCACTTATGTTGGCCGAGAACCCAAATCTTTCTTGGAGAGATGTAAAATACATCCTCGCTTCAACAGCTGATCCCGTTGATATAAATATGGGAAATACAAGTCACCCTACGGGAAATAACCTCAGTGGTCATACTTATTTACAAGGGTGGATCACTAATGCTGCCGGTTTTAAGTTTCACAATTGGTATGGCTTTGGGTCTGTGAACGCAGAGTCTGCAATCACCATGGCAAAAAATTATACGAGTAATTGGTCAAACTTTTCAAAGAATACTTATTCTTCAGCTAATAATTTAAACCTCTCCATACCTGATGATATTTCTGTTGGAGTGCAAAACACAATAAATGTTTCTTCAAATAAAAAAATCGAAGCGGTTCAAATTGAAGTCGATATTACTCATACCTATGTAGGAGATCTTGGAATTGAATTAACATCTCCTTCTGGAACAAAAAGTCAGTTAATGCTTATTAATAGTGGTGTGATTCAGGAAGACATTAATAAATCGGTCTTATTATCAAATGCGTTTTATATGGAGAATGCCATGGGGACATGGACTCTTAAAATAATAGATGGAGCAAACCAAGATACGGGAACATTAAATAATTGGAAAATAAATATTTACGGACATTAAGAAGATTTTGAGGTTAAAAAAATGAGTAGTGAAAACAAGAAATCAAAACTGGGAACTGAAGAAATTGAATCCATTGGATTAGAAATTAAAAGTAATATTTCAGTATCCTTAGGAAACTTGGGTTTAATTAAAGAGCAAATTCTAAAAGAAAAACCTGAAGTTGAAAAAATCCTAAAAAATATAAATAAAATTCAAAATAATCTAATGAAGGTAGACCAAGTCTCTGAAACATTAAAAAGTGTGACATCGAGGTCTATTCAAGAAAAAGATTTCTCCATTAATAAAATGTTAAATTCGGTACATAGTTCGATAGAAGATATCTTCTGGAAAGATAGTGTTGAGATAGAGGAAGTAAAATCAGAAAAAGAGCTCTTTGTCTCTGGTGTAGAAACATTATTTGAAAACTTTTTTATCTCATCTTTTAATATTATCAAGTCACGTTTCACTACTCAAGAGAAGAAAATTCATACGAAGATCATAAGCTCAAATGGAAATGGTGAAGTTGTCATAGGGCCATTTTATGGAGACAAAACGGAATTTGATTTTCCTAGTAAACTCATCGCTAAGAGTGGGGGAACGATAGAGTTTGACAATCAAGAAGTAAAAATTTCATTTCCTCTGGCCAGTAAAAAAGATATTGAATTAGAAGATACGGCTTTTGATGAATTACAGGATGTTCTTTCAGAACTTAAGGTTCTTGTCATTGATGATGAAGAGGGGATTCTAGAGATCATGGGAGATATCGTCACAGAAATTGGTTGCTATTGTGAAAAAGCAAGTAATGGTGTTGAGGCCTTGAGGTTAATCCGAAAAGTAGACTTTGACTTACTTTTTTGTGATATCCGTATGCCAAGATTAGATGGTTATGAGTTGGTTGAGAAAATAGTCGAACGATATAAAAATAAAGAGGTTCCTCGAATTGTTATTGTGTCGGCCAATTGTCGTGACTACGATAAAGTGCTTGATGCTCAATACGAACCTTATATTTTACAGTATATTGACAAACCTTTTACATACGAACAATTAGCAAAAGTTTGTCACTTTGTTGCTAGTAATAAAATGAAAAAGGCATCATAATAACGAGTATGAAACTTATTGTTCTTATTTCTCTATTTTTATTTTCATTACTTTCACTTGCACAAGATCAGTACACTATCGTCGGAAAGTTTTTAGAGTTATCAAAAGAAGATAGTCGTAATTTATATGGATATCGCTTTTACTTTGTTCTCAAAAAATCAGATGGGAGCAAACATGTATATCCTGTTAAGTTAAGAGATAATAACAAAGATGATATCAAGAAAATAAGAAAAAATTTAGGTGAACAGTTTATCATCAAAGCAAAGCCTAAATTGGTTGAGGTAAAAGGAAAAACGAACCCCGAAAGAAAGGTGAGAATTGCTGAGCTGCAAGTGAGTAGTTTGAAGCATATGCGTTTGAGTTCTCTTGGTTATGGAAAGATGAAACCCTACCAACCGAGGGGAGTACCCTTAACTCAAAAACATGACGTCAGAGTTTCTTCTCCTAACACCGTTACGATTTCGGGTGTTAATGATACATTTACAAATGCTGCTATTGCGACGGGGGCAGCTGCTCTTTTGGGAACTTTAATCTTTGGAAATTAATAATAAAAATATCGTTGTCTTTGATGGCGTTTGCAACTTATGTCATTACTCGGTTGAGCTTCTCTTACGACTTGATTCTAAAAAAATACTTTCTTTTACCTCTCTTCAAGGCGAAACGGTGAAGCAACTAGACATTCACCAAGAAAGATTAGCGTTAGAAGAACAATCCATTTTATATAAAAGAAAAAATTCAGAGGTGTTGTACTATCGTTCGGATGCCATCATCGAGATTCTTAAAGACCTTTTTTCTTTAGGTTTTATCTTTTCCATTTTTAAATTGATTCCAAGATTTATAAGAGATGGGATCTATCGATATATCGCAAAAAATAGATATAAACTTTTCGGAAAAAAAGAAACGTGTCGAATTCCTACTGAGGAAGAGAAAAGTCGGTTTCTAGCTTAATCTTCTTTTGTGTACTCAACACCAAAAACGGCCTTAAACCTTTCATTTGCCTTTTCTCTTACTTCGTCATCGATATAAGCTGAGGCGATGGCAAGCGCCGATAAGATAACCATGAGGTCATCACTATAGCCGACAAACGGTGTAATATCGGGAATGAGATCAATCATAGAGACAAAATAACCGAGAGCTCCATAGATTGTGGCCTTAACATGGGTTGGGGTTTCTTTTTTTCTTGTTGTATAAAAAAGTAGCAAGCACGTATAAATGACTTTTCCACCTGCTTTTTTGCCGTATTTTTTGATCTTACTCCAAAAAGATTTTTCATTATATTCTTCAGTCATTTTTATCTCGGCCCAGGAAGGCTACTTATTCTGCACGTAAAATATCTAATGAGGTTAAGTTTGCCACTTCCCATAATGTTATATGTATTTCTGCTTACCCACGTACCACGTTCGGGATCAGGTGCATAGGTCATTCGGTAAACACTACTTGGTACTGCTTGAACAATGGATTCGATCAATTGCCCAAACCCTAAATTTTTACAAAGAAGAATTCCATTTTGAATATAAACAAGTTTTTTGCGAGTAAACCCCAAAAAGTTTTTTTCCTCTCCCATATTGACGGCCCTGCCGTGATCGATTCCCATTTGATTAATTTTAGGAACAATAAAAGTGATATTTCCATTTTCTACAATGATATTTTTCGCTGAAAACCTTAAGTTTTTTCCATCATTATTTTTTAATGTTTCTTTGATCCATTTTTCTGCCATTGATCTGACATACTCATGAGGGTCACTTATATCCTCTGCTGCTGAGAAAATGCTTTGTTGAAAGAAAACGATAAAGAATAGAAGTAAGACTCTCACACTATTTACAAGACTCTTTTAGCCACTTAGAGGTAATGGTAAATTTTTGATCAGGCATTCCTTGAGTAATCGGAAGTATATGTCCTTTACCTACCATTAGTTTTGGAGTCTTTGCCTCAAATCTAAAAGTAGATTTGATATTGACCCCTTGATGTTGACAAGAAACATCGTAGTCTAAATGTTTGGGCGTGGATCTTATGAGTTTAAAAGCACAGCTTTTAGTGTGTTTGTTTTTTGTAAGCTTTTTCATTGCAGCTTTTGGATTTTTGATTTCTTCTTCTTTTAGACAATAGGATCTATTTTTTCTTTCAGCTCGCCTAAGCTTTTGATCAATTTGTTTTTTCATTTTTTCTTTTTCTGGACCGTCTGGCATTTGTTTAAGCATCGCTGAAATCATATCTTGACCGACATTTTTTACTTTGCTTTTCCATTTTCCAGGTAAGACGTCGAGTGGGACCAGTTCGGTTGCCCCTGCTGAGGTGAGAAGGAAAAATAAGATTAGATATTTCATATGAGCTCCTTAAAAAATTGTAATTCTTAGAAAAATAAGTGCAATGCTGCACCTTGTCCGGCAGAAACTTTCGCCACTGTCCACAATGGACGTTTAGAGGGCATATGAGTATGATACAGCTCTATTTTCATTAATATAAAAGGACAAAATTCATGAGCTCAAAGATCATCTATACGAAAACTGACGAAGCACCAGCGTTGGCCACTTATTCTTTTCTCCCCATCATTAAAAAGTTTACTTCGGCAGCTGGGATTGAGGTTGAAACGAGAGATATATCTTTGGCCGGAAGAATATTGGCAAACTTCTCAGATCACCTCAAACCTGACCAAAAAATGAATGATGCTCTTAGTGAGCTTGGTGAACTGGCGAAGACTCCTGAAGCTAATATAATTAAACTTCCCAATATCTCAGCGTCGATTCCCCAGTTGAAAGCTGCTATCAAAGAACTTCAAGATCATGGATACGCAGTTCCAAATTTTCCTGAAGAGCCTAAAGATGAGACTGAAAAAGAAATTAGATCTCGATATTCAAAAGTTTTAGGGAGTGCCGTGAATCCTGTTTTAAGAGAGGGGAACTCAGATAGACGAGTGGCCAGACCAGTTAAAGAATACGCTAAGAAGAATCCTCATAGCATGGGGGAGTGGAGTTCTACTTCTAAGTCTCATGTTGCTTCAATGAGTGATGGTGATTTTTATTCTTCTGAAAAGTCTCATACGTTAAGTGGGGATGATCAGTTGAAAATTGAGCTTCATTCAGCAAGTGGGGTTAAGGTTTTAAAAGAAGGTCTTGCTGTTTTAAAAGATGAAGTTATTGATAGCTCTCGTATGAGCGTTAAAAAGTTAAGAGATTATCTTGCAAAAGAAATCGACGATGCCAAAAATCAAGACATCTTATTTTCTGTTCACCTAAAAGCGACCATGATGAAAGTTTCAGATCCTATTTTATTTGGAGAGGTCGTAAAAACATATTTCTCTGATGTCTTTGAAAAGTTCTCCTCTGAGTTTGAAGAAATTGGAATTGATGCAAGAAATGGTCTTGGTGACTTTTTTAACAAATTAGAAAAACTCCCTGCAGATAAAAAATCTGCTGTGATGGCAGCGATAGAAGAAACCTATGCTAAGCGTCCTCGCTTAGCGATGGTTGATTCTGATAAAGGAATCACAAACCTTCATGTACCAAGTGATGTCATTATCGATGCTTCTATGCCGGCGATGATTAGAAGCTCTGGTCAAATGTGGGGAGCCGATGGAAAACTTCATGATGCTAAGGCTATCATCCCAGATCGTAGCTATGCCGGAATCTATCAAGCAACAATAGATTTTTGTAAAAAGCATGGAGCGTTCGATCCCAAAACCATGGGAAATGTTTCAAATGTCGGACTTATGGCCAAGAAAGCCGAAGAGTATGGCTCTCATGATAAAACGTTTTGGATTGAAGAAGCTGGTACAGTAAAAGTTGTCGACTCTTCTGGAACAACGTTAATGGAACATGAGGTTGAGCCTGGTGATATTTGGAGAATGTGCCAAACTAAAGATATTGCCATTAGAGATTGGGTAAAGTTAGGGGTCAATAGAGCAAAGGCCACTGGCTCGCCAGCTGTTTTTTGGTTAGATGAAAATCGAGCTCATGATGCTAATTTGATTGGCAAAGTTAATACCTATTTGAAAGATCATGACACTTCAAATATTGAAATTAAAATTTTAGCTCCAACTCAAGCCTGTGAATACACACTTGAAAGAGTTAAAAGAGGTGAAGATACGATCTCTGTTTCTGGTAATGTTTTAAGAGATTATTTAACTGATCTTTTTCCGATTCTTGAACTTGGAACCAGTGCGAAGATGTTATCAATCGTACCTCTTTTGGCCGGGGGGGGATTGTTTGAAACAGGTGCAGGGGGGTCTGCTCCTAAGCATGTTCAACAGTTTGAAAAAGAAAATCATTTAAGATGGGATTCTCTAGGAGAGTTTTTAGCGCTTGCCGTTTCACTTGAAGACTTAGCTGAGAAAACTCAAAACAATAAAGCTAATGTTCTGGCAAAAGCTCTTGATACTGCTAATGAGGCTTACTTAAACAATAATAAGTCACCTTCAAGAAAAGTAAACGAGCTGGATAATCGCGGAAGTCATTTCTATCTGGCCATGTATTGGGCAAGAGCACTTGCAAATCAGTCTGAAGACGAATCGTTGAAAGAAGTTTTTAGTCCGATTGCTGAGGGACTCGAAAGTAATGAAGCGAAAATTGTAGAAGAGTTAAACTTGGCTCAAGGAACGGCCATGAATATTGGTGGCTATTATCATCCTAATGATGAGCTTGCTTCAAAAGCGATGAGACCAAGCTCAACGTTAAATGGCTTCATTGACTAAAAATCAATAGCTTAAGCTTCCTTAATAAAATCTTTTTAGACGAATCTAAAAAGAAAGATTATACCATTAGTATGATCATGATTTTATTAATGACTCTTCATGTGATTCTTCACAACCTAGACGAGCATTATTTTAACAAGAATAGAAATCATTCCAAAGCTGAGGTTTATAGTAATATCTCTGATGGTGTTTTATTTCTAATACCTCTACTCTTTGCAACGTTTGTGACTTACGAAAAATCATTTGAAGTTTATTATAAAGTTTTAGCCGGTATTTCTATGGTTTCGATTGTTAAAAACGAGATATTTTATAAAGACTTAGATGTTAAAGAGAGAGTCGTCCACGCTTGTATGTATGTCCTACACCCCATTTTATTATTTAACTTCTATGAGTCTTGGCAAAATAATTATTTTTCAGAAAATACAAATTTTTGGATGTTTCAACTTCTTTATGTCGGTTTCGGCTTTAAATCGATTTCTTACCAGCTAATCTATTGGAATTATATTCACGAGAATAAGGCCGAAAGCTAGAGTTACTTGTAACTTTTGTTCGTTCATTATATGTAAATTCCATGAAAATAATCGTGGCCATGTATTTTTTATCACTCTCTCTTTATGCTTCAGACTGTCAGCAAAAGAAACTCTGTTTGGTGTCTGAGGGAAAAAGTTGTCTAAAGCAGACAGAGGCTTTTTGTGATGAAAAATCAAACTTGCCGGTAACCAGGCCTGTGCTTTTTCAAGGTGAAATCTTTGAAGTCTATATCGAAAGAGAGTGGGAAAAATGGGCCTTAAGTGGTTTTTTCTATCAGCTTGCCAGAGACTATCAAAACACCAATAAAACAGAAATGTTAATAGCAGAACATTACCGAATGTCGCTTTTAAACCTAAAAGCGGCCATGAGTTTTGCCAAAAAAATTGAAAAAAAACTATGTGGAAGCGATCATTCTATAAATGATGCTGCCGATGCTGTACGGCACTTTTCTTTTAGTGCTTATCTAGCTTTTTTTGAAGGACGTGAAGCAGCGGAGAGTTTCTTGACGGCACATGAAACTCTTTTAAGTAGAGATCTAAAAAATATGAAATCATTTCGAAGAAAGATGAGGTCATTGAAAATGGATTATTTTAATAATAATTTAGGGGTTGAGTTCTCAACCTATCTCTCTCCTTATCTTTCAACATCGGCCTTAAAAAATGAAATTGAAAATGAAGTGAAAGAAAATTTATCTTCAGATCATTTTACAATTCTTAAAACAGGTAACACCCTTTGTGATTAAGTGATGTTGATTTATTTAGCCACGTCAAAACAATTCCCAAACGGCACACAGGATGACTCTCTTTTAGTAAATGAACTTATGAGATGTGGCCATCAAGTGGAATATAAAATCTGGAACGAGTTTGAGCAGTGGCAAAATGCAGATAAGGTTATTATTCGTTCAACTTGGGATTACCACCAGCATGTAAATGAGTTTTTACTTTGGTGTAAAAGGGTCTCCTCATCCACAGAGCTTTTAAACTCTTACCAGGCCATTATCTGGAATTATGATAAAACGTATCTAAAAGAAATTGATGAGAGTGTTGAAACAGCTTTTTGTTCAAAAGATGACTTGGTCATTACTTGTAAAAAGTTTTTTGAAAATCATGATCAGATCATTGTAAAACCTACGATTTCTGCATCAGCGCAAGGTTTAAAAAAGCTAAGCCGAGGTGATGATCTCTCAATATTCGATCAACTCTTAGAAGATCAGGTGATGATGGTACAGCTATTTCTAAAAAGTATTGTTGATCAGGGGGAGTTATCTTTAATCTTTTTTAGCATCAATGGGAAGTTTGAGTTTTCTCATAGCGCAATTAAGAATCCTGGGGCCAATGATTTTCGTGTTCAAGAAGAATATGGCGGTTCAACCAAAACTTATGACGTTAATCAAGAGCTGATTCATTTTTCTAAAAGATTGCTGGACTCACTTAAGTTTAAGACTGCTTTTGCTCGAGTGGATATCGTTGATTGGAATACACTTCCCTTAGTAAGTGAAGTTGAACTAATAGAACCAGATCTCTATATGAGATGCTTCCCTGAAGCTGCTAAACTCTTTGTTAAAAGTCTAGGTCTTTCATGAAGGTTGTGATCATCGGTGCTACTGGCTTAGTTGGTTCTCATGTCTTAAAAACCTTAAATGATAATAATGATATTCAAAAAATAACAATACTATCTCGCAAATCTATTGAAATAGAATCTCAAAAAACTGAATTAGTTTTAATGAGTGATATGACAAGTGAGAAAATTAACAACGCTAAACTTGAAGGTGATATTTTTATTTGCGCTCTTGGAACAACAATAAAAAAAGCCAAGACAAAAGAAATGTTTCACTTTGTCGATTACGAACTTGTTTTGGCGTTTGCTAATCTTGCCTTGAACAAAAAGTGTCGTAAATTCTATTTAGTTTCAGCTTTAGGGGCCAAGTGCAACTCAATATTTTATTACAACAGAGTGAAAGGCCAAATTGAAGAGGCTATTTCAAAGTTAGAGCTTCCTGAGTTTGTAATTCTAAGACCTTCACTTCTCATTGGAAAAAGAGAAGAACGACGTAATCTTGAAAAGAGTGCGATTATTTTTTATAAGCTTTTGAATGGTATCGTACCTAAAAAATTCTTAAAGCGTTTGGGGACAGAGGTAGACGATATTGCTCATTTCGTCGATCTTGATATAAAGAGAGAATCAACTCAAAGAGTTCGAATTATCACTGATTTTCAACGACCTTCTTGAAATGACAATAAAGGCAAAAGAACAGGCCACAAAAGGTGGAATGATAAGGATTAACTGCATATTTGTCACATTGGAGATAAGTGATTGGAAAGTTGGGTTTAGACCAAATAGCAATCCAAAAGAGTTAAAAACAATATGCATGATGATGCATGAAAACATTCCTCTTTTTTCATAAATATAGGCAAGCACAAGTCCCAATATAAAAGTATGACCAAATTTGAACATCGAAAAATGTATAATGGCAAAAAGAATACTAGAGAGAATCATCGATATTTTAAAATTGTATTGTTGGCGGAGTCCTTTAAAGACGATACCTCTAAAAAGGAGTTCTTCTGCTATGCCTGGAATGAGAGCGAAAAGCAGAAACGTTCCTGTTCCCGATAGAAAATCTCCTGTTTCGAAAATTTTAGGAAACTCAACAGAGAAAATCTTTCGGTAGGTACTATTGTACATAATAAGACTAAGAATATAGTTGAGACAAAAAGCACTAAGTAAAATTTTAATAAAATATTTAAAGCTAAATCCTTTCCAGTTAATAACTCGCGTGAAGTCTAATCCAGAATATTGAGTAATAAAAAGCGATGTCCCAAGACAAAATAATATGGGAGCAAAAAGAAAGGTGAGAATCTCTATTTGAAATGATTGGAGTAAGAAACCACCATATGTATAACCTAGAAAAGCGATGGCAAAGGCCAAAAAGGCATGGGCCGGAACCAGTATATCTGATTTTCTTCTTTTGAAAGTTAAGAGGTCACTCAAACTTTTTGTGTCCGATTTACCTTTCCATTGGACGAGGAAAGCACCGAGAGATAGCCAAATTAAAAATAGTGAGTAGATAAAGTTTGAAATTAAACTTAAAACCACTGACAAGTAATCTGGACTTGGCATCATTAAACTTTCTGTTGATAGTGGAAAACTAATGAGGGGAATAAAAGCAGTGTAGTTATTAAGTTTTATATCCATTATTCCTACAGTCACAATGGGAATAATCAGAAAAAAGACCATTAAGGTAAAAAGAGATTGAGCTTGAATTCTTGTTTTAGCAAAGGAGCAGGCAATAAAACAAAATGATGAAATAAAGATTGATGCTGATATTGCTCCAATAACCAGTAAGAATAAATTAACTGAGTTGAGATTTGCTTTATATTCAAATAGCGCATTCGCTCCGCCCCAAGCATAGACCACCAGAAACTCAATGAAATAGGGGGTGAGCGCCAATAAGCCTTGTAAGGCGACATTGAAGTACTTACCTAAAAAGATTTCATGCAAGCTTACGGGGTTCATTAAAAGTACTTTGTAGGTATTTTGGTCGCGCTCAACAAGAGTGGTATTAATAGCGGGATTAAAAATTGAGATAAGAAGAAGAAATAAAATACCGCCTCCGATACCAATACCAAGTATTTCAAGGGCCGTACTATCGTCTTTATCAAGGTTTAACTCCCAAATATGAATGGGATTTAAATGATAATGTTGGATGTCTTTTTCTTTATGATAAATTTTTATCATTTCTTTTTCATGGGTATTGAAAATTTTAGTAACGTATTTCAAGGCGGCCCTTGAAATCTGACTTTCTTTTCCATAGAAGAAATAACTAGCGTAGACATTACTTTCATTTTTAAAAATGGCGAGATGAAGGTGACTTCCTTCTCCAAAATTATTTTTTATTTTCTCGAGAGCTTCGTTAGCATCCTTTTTTGCACTGAAATACTCAAGGTTTATTTTTTTACGATCTTCTTTTTTTTGTTTTAACCTTTTCTTAAATTTACCGCGCTTATCATTGATATTATTGAGCTTCTTGAACTTTTCACGATAATCTGAGATTTGATCTTCTGTAACGCTTGATTGAATTTTCTTTAGACTAATTTTCTTATCAGTTTTTAACTGATGGAAGAGCTCCGTGCTCAAATCACCTTGGTAACTTACTTGAAAAACGGTGTCGTCTTTGAGGGGGAGTTGTTCTTTCTTATGAGCGTAATTTGCAGCTTCAAGAACGAATAAGAAGTAAAGAGGTAGTCCAAAAAGAGGAACAAAGAAATTCGTAAACAGAACTGATTTATCCCTCATCGCTTGGAGGAATTCCTTTTTAAAAACTGTTTTTACGTTTTTAAGGGAAATCATTCTATTGTTTGTACCTCTTTAAGAGCTTGGTAAAAAGCTTCTGTTACATTTGATGAGTTGTTTTCCTTTATAAGATCTTGGCAGTTTGTCTCTTTGACGAGCTTACCTTTTTCGATCATTAAAATTCTGTCGCTGATATATTCCACTTCACTTAATATATGGGTGGAAAAAATAATGGCCTTGCCTTTCTTTTTTTCTTCGATTAAGAAATCCATGATATCCTTTGAAATAATTAAATCGAGGGAAGCTGTCACTTCATCAAAAATAAGTATTTCTGGATCATGGACTAGGGTTGTGGCGATAAGTGATCTTTGCTTTTGACCACTGGATAATTCTGAAAAATGTTTCTCAAGTATCTCATGTAGTGAAAACGTTTCTGTTAACTCCTCAATCCGAGACTTAACTTTTTTACTATCATATCCTTTGAGTTCACCAATAATTTTTAACGTTTCATAAACGGAAAAAGTTTCATAAAGGGCCATATCACAAGTGAGGTAGCCGATTTTTGATTTAACTTCTTTATAGTGTTTTTCGTATTCTAGTCCCGAAAATTCAATTTTTCCTGAGGTCGGAATAAGTATCCCGGCAATCATATTGAGAGTGGTGGACTTACCGGCACCATTTGATCCGAGTAAGGCGGTTATTTCGCCATAAGGGATTTCAAACGATATATCATTGACCGCAACGGTGTTTTGAAACTTCTTATATAAGTTTGTTACTTTAATAGCTGTCATGATTTCTCCTACTCATCCTATCGGTATAAAGTGATGTGAATTTAAGTACTTACCTTAAATATTTATGGTGGGCTTTATAATAAAATCAGATAGTTAGATGCTTTTAAAAAACTAATTCCTCTAGTAGGAGAAAAGTTCTCAACAAAATTGGTAGCATCTATAAATTTCCAATCGCTTACAGTAAATTAAAAACTTCCATGTTTTGTGATAACCAATATCGGGTCATCCTGCCCCGACCCTTCGGGCAAGTATTGGTCATCTTCTAATTTAAAACAAGGGATATTTAAAACTTGCCCACGAAGTGGGTGCGACCACGACGGGAGCATTTTAAATGTCTAAATACAGGGATGTTTTTTATAGGATTATGTAAAACAGTTTTAATTTCAAAAATGAAACACATAACCCCATTAAAGTATATCAGCTTATATTTTTTAGAAGGCTTTAGACTATTTCTCAGACCAGATACTCAAAAAACGCTCACTTTCACTGACGACAAAATCAATTTCATTTGATTCCACATTTTTGAGGTGACAAAGAAAAATGTCGTGAAAATCAAAAGCGTTATTTTTTATTTTGGGATGTTTAAACGGCACAAGCTTTTTTACAAGTACACTTTCTTTTGCCACTCGATGGGGAAGAAGGCCAACGCCCATGGATTGCTCTGTTAAACTACGAACTGTTTCTAGGTTATCGCAAAGAATCGTTTCATTAAAATTAAAATGCTTCATGGCCTTTTCTGTTTCATTTTGAGGAAACGAAAAATATATTAATTTATTATTAAAATCTTCTTCTTGCGTGGGTGAGCGATAGAGGCCAAAGGAGTCTTGATAAATCGGCCTAAAATGAAAAGGTTTTAACTTTTTTGCCTCGCTAACGATAATCGCCATATCGAGCTGTTGTTTTTTTAGCTTCTCAAGTATGTGGTCACTTTTTCCTGTTTCCAGATGAATCGATAAGTCTGGTGCTGTTGTTTTTATATATCTGATAAAGTCGGGAAAGAAGTAGCGTGCAATACTATCGTAAGTTCCGATTCTAATTTCGCCTTTGAGCACGGCCTGATTATATTTAATTTTCTTTTCGATATTATTGGCAAGTTTGATAATTTCTATCGAGCTCTCATAAAGTTTTTGTCCATCAAGTGTTAATTGAATGCCAGAAGGAATTCGAATAATGAGTTGCTTCTCAAGCTCTTCTTCAAGAAATTTTACAACCCGTGATAGTTGAGGTTGTGAGATACCAATCTTTTTACTGGCCTTTTGTATAGAGCCCGATTCCGCTACTTTACAGAAGTATTCTAGTTTATTGAGATGATCTTTTAGTGCCATACGATTTTCGTATATCTCCATATGTATTAAGTATTAGAATTTATTATAGACAGCCGTTATATTAAATCAAGCTGAAAAGCGAAAAATACTGGAGGTTGTATGAAATATTTAATTCCCTTTTTATTAGCGAGTTTAATGAACGTCGCTATGGCAAAAGAAGTTAGCTATAAAGTGACATTTAAAGCAAACTTCACAAAAGCTGCGCACCCTGGAAGTGGGTTCCCCAATAACCCACATTTTTCACCATTAATCGGTGCATCTCATAACGCTGCTTATTCAATGTATCAGGTTGGTTCAATGGCCACCACTGGTGTGAAAAACGTAGCAGAAACAGGAAACCCAACGGTTCTTCTTTCAGAGCTTTCTGATTTAAGATCATCAGACATTGTAAAAGATTTACAAAGAGGTGGAGGAACAAGTGGAACCAGTAGTTCAACTGTCACACTTCAAGTAAGTGAAGACTTTCCTTTAATTTCAGTTATTACAATGATTGCACCAAGTCCTGACTGGGTTGTCGGTGTCAGTGGTTTTTCATTGATTGAAAATGGTGAGTTTATTAAGAAAAGAGAACTTCCTCTGTACGCAATAGATGCTGGAACAGATGGGGGAACTCGTTATACATCTTCTAATAGAAAGAAAAGTGAGCCAATTGGGCTATTGATTGATGTATCTGGAAATGCGATCAAGAATCCATTTGGAACTTTGACCATAGAAATGTTGTAGAAGAGAGGGGCATGGTAATGACCATGCCCTTTTCGACTTTTTAAGTCCTTTTTTCTTCTTGACTTCTAATTTTTTTTGAAAGTTAAACTTAGTAAAGAGTGATGTTACAGCTTGTTGTTTGATGAATATAAAACTTACCTTCATTATATTCATCATCTTCGAAAAACTCTAAACCGCTAGTAACGGTTGAGTTATTTAAATCAATGCCAACATAGTAGATACCAAAACCTCGAGCCTCTGGACCGGACAGCATGATATCATATTTTTCTCCTTTTACTTGGTGTAAGTAAAAAGCAAGTCTGTATGGTTTCGGATTCTGTTCTTTAATATTTGTAGCTGTAACTTCGTAAATAGTAGCTAACGGGTTTGATAGATTTTTATCAACCTCTATCTTCATGTTAAAATCTTTTGTTAAACACTCAACAAGTTTAATTTTATTACTAGTGTTGGTGTTAGCAAAGCTATTGAATACTAGAGATATATTTAAAATAATAAAAAGTATCTTTTTCATATTGTTTTCCTTTTATCAATTTTGATTGAAATTAAATAATGATACAGTTTTGAAATTTAATTTCAGGGTATATTTTGTAATTTAGAGAACTTGTAAACTTTAAACTTTTAACTACAAGAATATTTAGTTTTGTATCTAAGCCAATATAGTCTAAGTCACCATTGTTTAGGTTCGAAACAAATTCTATGTCATATTTACTTGGTTGTATTTCTTGGACGTACTTACTTGTCTTTATATAATTATTTGGGTTACTTTTTTCTGATGTTGTTAATGAGTACACTTTGCCCCATGGGTTACTTAAGCCTCTATCTAAATCTATAAATAGTTTAGTTGACGAGTTTTCACATTCTACACTACGTAAATTATTGTTTAATGAATTTGAAAATACGTGTTGACTTAAAAAGACAAAGATTAGAGTAATGAAAAAATTTTTCATAAAAAATCCTTTGATATTGTCCCGAAACTGTGGTGTTTATTCATCACCCGAGTTCAGGACTTGCTTAATTATATTCCATTATACTAATACATTCTTGGTTTGAGTCATAATATGTTTGAAAAGTTTACATAAGTGGTGTCAATAGAAATGATGCAGAAGAGAGAATAGAGGGGCATGGTAATGACCATGACCATGCCCTTTTCGACTTTTTATTTTACTGTAATTTCAACTAAATTTGCTTGACCAAGATCTAACCACGAAGGTCCACACTCACCCCAATTACAATGCTGAGCTGGATGCCAAACTTTAGCATAACCCGCAGGATACTTAAGAGTGAGCTCACTTCTCATTACATCTGTTAAAGGAACGAGAGCTTCATAGCTGGCAACCACTCCACCGTTAAGTGTAACGTCCCAAAATAATCCAAGCTTTGCAGGATTTTTTGCTCCTACCTTTGTGCTCCCTGAGATAACCGCTGTGGCCATATCACTTGAATACTTACATCTTGAAAAAGAAGTATCCTTAAGCATAAGAGTCGTAGAAAACTCTTTCATATACTTCATATAATTATAAGAGGCTTTAGCTTCCCCTTCATACTCTACATATTCCCACTTCGGTCTTTCACTTGCTTGTTCAAATTCCCCTAAAGTAACTTCGATTTCACTTGGGCAGTTTTTGACAACGATAGCGTTGGTATTAAAACTTAATAGAGTCATAAAAGTTAAAATTAGTTTCATAAATAGGTCTCCCGAGATTGTTTAGGCAAAACTATCGAGTGCATAAGCTATGGTCAAGGGAGGAATTATTAAAGAATGATTAAGAAAGGTTTAATGAGAACGTTAAATTCACTACTTAAAGGTGTGGCAAAACGTTACTCCGCAAACACTTCACGATGAACTGAGAGTTCATTTCCGTCGTTATCTTTGATGATAAACTCAAGTCTTTGAAGGTTCATGTTTTTTGGCATCCCTAAATTGAGAGTGTATTGAGGTGTATCGATTTTATTTTCTATTTTCATGGGCTGGTAATTAAGAGGACCAAGGTCAGTCATCATGGAGATTTCAAAGTTTATCGCTTGGTTGTTATAAAGAGCAAAAGTAAAAGCAAGATTGCCATCCGTTAATTCGCTTTTTAAATGTTGAAAGAAGAACTCTGCATCTTTTGCTTCGTCAACGTCGTTAAAGCTTTTTTGATTTTCCCAATCACTTTGAAATCTTGTCCGCGCGGCTAATGTTCTGATCCCTTCAATATCATCGTCATGAAGATAAAGTGGATTTTTCCAAGTCGAAGCGGCCATCGTTGCATGTGGATTTAAAATGAGTTGTCCGTTCTCATCTTTCTTACTCCAGGTTGGATCACAGTTGGTATGTCCATTCCCGAGAGGGTACATGTCACAAAGTCCCCACACATGTCCAAACTCATGCATTAAAACGACAGGAACTGAAAGTTCATTTTGTTTAACAAGAAATTGATAGCGATCTCTTTTCATGAGCATTTTAATAATTTCTTCTACTGACTTTTCTTGATCTGTCTCGGTAAACAGACTGACCCATTTACGATTTTCTTTAGAGGGATTTTGTAAAAAAACAACTTTGCTCGCATCTTGAACAATCTTCATTCCATCCGGTCTTTGATAAGAAGAATATTGAGAAGCCGTTAACCCAACCGAATCAGTGTTACCATAACCAACGGCCACATCGGCATTAGGGCATGCTTTAACATATTTATTGAAAGTACTATCTTGCGCTTCACCCTCTTGTGGAGCCTCCATTTCAAAGGTATAGACCTCGGTATTGATCTTGCGGTTGATATATTCTCCCCAGACTTTAATAGAGGCATCAATTTGGTTAAGAATTTGAGGGTGTTCTTTCACAAGGTGATCAGCAACACAAACCTTGTAAATATCAGTTGGTTTTACGTAAATTAAAAAAAGAGGATTTGAAGAGATAAATTCTAACTCCGCTAACTGCCCCCAGTAACCCGGTGTTAAAGTTTTAGTATCGTCAGTGGCCTTTTTACCACTACAAGAAGCTAAACCAACAAATAATAATACTAGGAGTATGTGCTTAAAATCTCTCATAAGTCTTTAGTATCATGAAGAACTATGCTTTTGAAGGAATTTGAATTAATTTACTACTATGTTGAAAAAAGAGACAGAATTTAGAGAGATGTGTTTTAGCTGCTGTCGGCCTAAAAAAGCCTGTTTTTGCAATGACTTAACTCCCTTTTCAACTCATTCACGCTTTGTTTTGTTAATGCATCCTAAAGAGGCGAAATTGGCCCATGTGGGGACGGGCAGGCTGAGTAAAGCTGCACTAAAAAATAGTGAAATTATTGTCGGTGAAAACTTTGATCAAAACGAAAGAGTTCAAGCCTATTTAGAGAGTTCTGAATATTACCCCATGATGCTTTATCCTGGGGAAAATGCTGTCGATATCTCTAAAGAAAATCTGCCAAAAGAAAAGTGTGAGGGGAGAACTCCCGTGATATTTATTCTCGATGGAACTTGGCCTTGTGCTAAGTCGATGTTTCGAGACTCCAGAACTTTGCATACTCTTCCACGTATTAGTTTTAGTCATAATAGGGAGTCACGCTATACCATAAGACATCAGCCAGCAAAGTTTTGTTTATCGACGATTGAATCGATTCATCTGGTGATTGAAAATCTTGAGCGAAGTGGCTGGGAAAATGTTGGCCCTAAAAAAGACTGTCTACTTAGAGCATTAGATAAGTTAGTTGAATTTCAAATTAAATGTTCGCAAGATCCAAGTCTGCAAAGATACAAAAGAAAACGAGGAACGTTTAAAAAACCGTCTGAAAGAGTGGCTTCAAAAAGATGGGACTATCGTAAAATTTGTTATGAAGATCGACATTATCAAAACCAAAAGGATCATCAATGATCCCTTTTGAAAGGGCGACTTACCGGTCACAACTCTTTCGTTTAAGAAAAGCAGCAAATGATGTTATTAAAAAATTTCCTATTGAGGTAAATTCTCTTGAGTTTATTCACCATGGAGAGAATACGACCTTTAAGATTAAAGCAAAAAATAAAAATTACCTGCTTCGTATTCATCGAGATGGATATCATTCTCCAAAAGCATTAAATGGTGAGCTTGTTTGGTTACGAAAAATAAACAAGTCAAAACTTTTGAGTGTTCAAGATCCTGTACTTTCTAAGAATCAGCGCTACTTAGAAACGGTTTCCCTTTCTGGTCATCAAAATCAACGTTATTGTGATTTGCTTACGTGGCAAGAGGGATTACTTAAGAAAAAAAAATATAACCCTAAAGATTTTTTCTTCGTTGGAGAATTAACGGGAAGGCTTCATCAAATTGGAAAAAAGCAAAAAACCACTTCAAGAAACTACTGGTGTGCACATCAGCTTCTAGGAGATGATTGTTTATTTGGTCCCTTCTTCTTACTTGAAAAAGATCTGGGAAAAAAGGCAAGTATGTTTAGGGAGGTTAGAAGAACTGCTCTCTATCATTTAAAAAAGTATGAAAAGGAAAACCCTGAGCGTGTGTCCATGATTCATGCTGATTTACATTTCGGAAACCTCGTTTGGAATTCTGATGGTGTAACACCTATTGATTTTGATGATTGTGGGAGAGGCTGTCATTTTTATGATTTTGGAGTCATCACTTATTCCTCCCGAAATAGGTTAATGGCCATTAATAAAAAAACATATAACCAAGCCATCGAAAATTTATTGAATGGTTATAGCTTTCATTGCAATTTAAAAGAAAAAGAACTTAATATTATAGAATATTACGAGCTAGCACGAAGAATTAGTATTCTAAATTGGCTTTACTCTAGAAAAGATCATCCTAGGCTTGCCAATTATTATAAAAAGATTAAAGAAAATGAGCTGGCCTATTTTGAAAAGGTTTTAAGACATGGACCAAGTCCGCTTTTCCTTTAGATTAAACGAACCACTTTCTTTACTGAAAGAAAAGTATCAACGTTTTGGCTATGAAAGTGAAATTCTAGAAGATGATGTTTATCTCCTCGCTTATGATGGTCATGAAATTATTGCCATTGTTAGAGTATCTACAGAGCATGACACTGCCGTTTTGAGAGGAATGTTTATGGATAAGAAATACCATAGGCAAGGCATAGGAAGAAAAATGCTAGAAGAGCTCTCCACTCTCTTAAATCAGAAATATCCAACCTGTTATTGTATACCTTATTCTCATCTAGAAGGGTTTTACTCATTGATTGGCTTTGAAAAAATGGAGCAGGAAAAAGCACCTTCTTTTATACAGAAGCGGATCGAAGGGTATCTTAATAAGAAGATGGATATTATTCTCATGAAACGTGTAACTACTTGAATTAATGGTGATTATAAATTGTTTTGAACCATTTTGGGTCCTCAGTCGTCTAATTTATAAAGAAAGATTAGCTTTCTTTGTAAGGAGCATTTTATGAAAAATTTAATAGGAACGTTGCTTTTGGTTTTTCTCTTATCAGCAGATGCCAGTGCTTTTGGCTTTGGAAAAAAGGGCCGCTCAGATGAGTTAGGTAGAGGCGGTAAAATGGGTAAACTTTTAAAGCAATTGGATTTATCTAAAGAACAAAAAGAAAAAATTAAAGAACACCGAGAGAGTAATAAAGGAAACAAAAAAGAACTTCGATCTCAATTAAAAGAGGCTAAAAGTAAAATGCAAACGGCTTTTCAGTCTAATGCTAGCGAAGGAGAGTTAAGATCTCTTCATAGTGAATTAAAATCATTGAAAACCAGAATGGCGGATGCTCGATTTGAAAAAATGTTGTTTCTAAGAAGTGTTTTAACTCCTGAGCAAAGAGCAAAGCTAGAGGAGTTAAAATCTCAAAGAAAGGGAAAGAGAGGACAACGAGCCGGAATGAGAGGAAAGAGAAACTTTAGAGAGTCAATGGCGCAATAAGTGATGTTAAAAAAACTGACGAGTTATTTTTACCTTTCACCAACCGAAGATGTTCTCGATGAGTTTGAACAGATTTATCGAGAGCATCGAGAGTATGTTCGCCATGTTTTGTACTGGTTGGTAAGGTCTGAATTAATTGATGAGTTAGTACAAGAGACATTTATTAAAGCATGGAAGAACTATGGAGACTTTAAAAAGGAGTCTCACGTTAAAACATGGCTTTATCGAATTGCACGGAATTGCGCACTTGATTTTATAAAAAAAGAAAGTCGTCATAATAATGAGAACCGAGAAGAGATTTCTGATAACGCTGATCTAGAAATGAAAGATCTCATTAGTAAGGCGTTAATGGCGTTAAACCTAGAGCAAAGAGAAGTCTTTATCCTTTATTATAAATTTGGCCACACAACAAAAGAGATTTCTGAGATACTCAAGGTAAAAGAAGGAACTGTGAAATCGAGACTTTCTTATTCGAGAGACAAGGTGAAAAATTTTTTTAGTGAGAATGGAGTTTTAGATGGATGATAAAAAAATTAAAGAATTGATACAATCAGATCGCTCTGCTCCTGAAGCGCCTTTAAATGAATGGGCCCAAATTAATGCTAAGATCTCCGTAAAGAGAACCTCAAAAACATCGTTTAAATACTTTGCAGGAGCCTTTGCTTGTTGTCTTATATTGTTCGCCCTCAATACAGAATTCTTTTTCAGTTCGGGAGATCAGGAGCTAAACGAAGCGGTGGCTGAGTATGTTTTAGAAGATCTTTACTTTGATAATGAAGACTTATACGCCTGGGTAGACTAGTCTAAGACATCCTCTTCGTCTTTTTTCTGATAGTTTCAATTGCTATAATAGTTTTATGAAAAAGATAATTTTTATCCTATTGTTTTCTTTTATTCAGCTTTCTCTTTCGGCACAAATCCCAAGAATGAGTGACAATCTGCTGGGGAAAGGTGATTTGAGTTGGTTATTTTTTGATGTTTACGAAGCGAGATTATGGGCCACTGATGCCACTTCTCTTTATGAAAAGCCATTTTCTCTCGAGCTTACTTATAAAATGGAATTTGATGGTGAAGATATTGTCGAACAAACCCTTAAAGAATTAAAGCACCTTGGGGAAGAAGAAGAAAGTTTGAAAAAATGGAAGCCAGATCTCATGGCGATATTTCCCAATATCAAAAAGGGAGACACCATAACCGCAAATTATCACCCTGAGAAAGGACTATCTTTCTACTTAAATCTCGAAAAAAAGTTAGGGGCGATCAAAGATCAAGCTCTTTCTGTAAAATTTCTTAATATCTGGTTATCAGAGAAGTCTCGTGCTCCTAAGCTACGAAAAAAACTATTGGGAGACGCTTAGCTAATTCTTCTTTTTGCCACAAATAATGGGCAGCGGTTTTTTAAGCTTTTTTCATAAGGTATTAATAATTCAATCAGTGACAAAAAAAGTTGGTGGTTTTTCAGAATACGCCCATACTGGCTTATATGAAAAAAATGTATTTAATCCCCCAAACGCTTCTTTTAATTTTCTTATTCCTCCAAAATGCTTCAGCAACTCGCATGACCGATGAGCAAAGACGAATGGTGCTAGATCAGCTTCGCAACCTCGGTGAAGATATTTCTGATGTGTGCCACTGTGATGTTAACCCCGGCAATCTCGAAACGGCAGACATAGATGAAGTGATGAGGATTTGGGAACCATTAATTACATCTAACGAGGGAATATTTCGAGGGTTACTCGGATCACTTGATGAGTTAGCAAGAATTAACCGTGCTTATACCACAGAAAATGATCCTTATTTCCTTGCTTATATTATGTCTACCTTGCAGGTCTTTGCAGAGATAAGTGCTAGTAGTGGTGAGAGTATTGATCATGAAGATTTAGAGATTGTCTTAAGTATTTTACAAAATCATTATGGCATAAATATTCCTCAGGTTGCGATGGATGTCTTAACAAATATTGATGAACTCTCTGTTCAATCAGGAAGAGGGATACAACAATTAACCATTTCCACTAAAAACGGAAGGCCAATAGAGCTTGATTTGACTAGACCAGAACTGTTAGGAGATCAGGCAGGCAGTAGTAATAGATTAAAGCGTTTGAGAATTCAAAATGGTGCTCGGATTGTCTTTGCTACAGAAAGAGCGAGGTTAACTAATTGTGAGATAAGACAACCTGATGGTAGCATAAGAAATATGAGTACCTGTAATACTGGTCATGCCGCCGAAGAAATGCTTAGTGATGTTAATGATTTTAGTTTTGAAAAGAATGCAATAACTCAAGAGCAGCAATCAGCAGCGTTAGGTCATATACGATCAGGAGATTATCTTTCTTCTGGGATGCATCCTCTCTATATGCAATTTTCCGGAATTGATGTTACGGGAAGGGCATCGTCATTTATCTTTAATGTCGATACAAATATTGAGTTTCAAAGTGCAGTGGTTATCCCGGGTATGGACAATGGCGAAAGATCATTTTATCTCGAAGGACAGGTTACTGCTGCTTTAACGAATGAAACAATTCAGGCAGCGTTATAGTTCACAGTTTAGATAATTGTCACAAATTTTTCTCATGGCCGTATGAGATGAGTTAAAAGCGGAGATGATACTTCCTCCTCTTTTTCCGGCACTCAAATCACCAATAAGAAAAAGTCCAGGGACACTTGTTTCAAACCCTTCGCTAAGAATAGGTCCCTCTTGATTAAATTCGATACCAAGTAAGGTTAAAAAGTTTTTTGGTGTGCTTCCACCAAGGGCCAGCACCACATGATCAACTTTGAGTGGTTGATACTGCTTTTCTTTGAAAACAACTTCTACTTGTTGATCACTTTCATTTAAAGCGTCAATATTACTGCTATAAAGAATCTCGATTTCTTCTCTTTTTTCAAGAGCGAGTAAGGATTCACGATTTATTTCATTCATTCTTAAAAACTCATTTTTTCGGTATGAAAAAATAACTTTTTTACCTTCTTGAATTAAGTACTGGGCGTACTCTGAGGCAGAGTCTCCTCCACCAACCACAAGAACATGCTCTCCATTAATGGGCTTTGAAGTTATATCAAAAGTAACACGATTTCTTATGGGAGCAGGGATAGTGTAGTCAGGTTTATTTGGCTTTCCCATGATACCTATAGCGAGAGCACAAACCTTAGCTGTGTATTCACTTTTATCTGTTAGCACAGTAAAGGTGTCATTTTCTTTATGAATTTTCCAAACGCCCTCACCGTAGCGAACAGTCAGTTTATATTCTTCAATTTTTTTATCGATATAACTAAGAGTTTCATTCTTAGAGATGTCATCAATACACATGGTCCCTCTACAGACCGCAGCGTTTCCTTTGTAGTTCGCAGTGACAAGCTTTTGTTCTGGATAGAACTTTCTAATAGACCAACTATGAGCTTCACCCTTTTCGATAACGAGAATTTTTTCTGTTGGAATTCCTGATTTTACGGCTTCTGCTGCGATACTAATTCCAGCGGGCCCAGCACCTACAATTATTAATTCATAGTTCATGAATAGCTCCTTAGGCTCTTTATAGCGCTTTTGGCGGCTATTGTCATGAAAGATAAGATATAAAAATATTTGTTTTTAGCGATATTTATTAATTATTTTCATTATATCTCAAACCTCGGTAAAACTTGTTCATCAGGAGGTTATGATGAATAAATCGAGAAGAGATTATTTAAAAGGCGGCTTACTTTCCCTTGGAGCTGCGCTTAGTTTGTCTAAAACGGCCCAAGCTTTAGAGCAGTGCCACCAACTTACACCAGAGCAAACAGAGGGGCCTTTTTATCCCATTAGAGATCAATTTGATAAAGATAACAACCTTATTAATGTGCAAGGTAAAAATAAGCAAGCAGAAGGTGAAGTGATTATTATCAAAGGGAGAGTGATTGACGAAAACTGCGCTCCCGTCGAGCAGGTTTTAGTTGAGATATGGCAAGCATGTCATACGGGTAAGTATAATCACCCCGCCGATCCAAACCCTGCTAAACTCGATCCCAATTTTCAATACTGGGGAAGGGCCATTACAAATAAAAAGGGAGAATACTCTTTTAAGACGATTCTGCCTGGAGAGTATCAAGCAGCACAGGACTGGGTAAGACCACCGCATATTCACTTTAAAGTTCACCGCAGAGGGTTTGAAGAGTTAACGAGTCAGTTTTACTTCAAAGACCATCCACTAAACAAATTTGACAGGGTTTTACAGTCTCTTCACCCTGCCGATCGTAAAAAGGTCATCGTTGATCTTGGTACGAAAAATAAAACTTCTGATAGTTCCAACGTTTCGCCTCGTACTGGTATTTTCGATATCTCCATCAGAAGTTTATAAAAATGGGGAGCTTGTCTCCCCATCTTTTAGTTAAGGCTCTCGAGAACTTTTTTATAAGACTTCTCATCTCTGAACGTTAATTTAAATTTTCCGTCATCGAGGATGCTTTTTACCGTTGGGGCAAAAATGACTTCACCATTGAAAACGAGTGCTAGTCTTTCTTTAAGATATTTCTTACTTATCTTCTCTAGTTGCTTTGCATTTCTTTCGTTAAGAAAAACTTCAATACCAGGCTCATCGCCAGCAACTTTTCGATACTCGAAATCTGCTAAAGAGAGAACGGGTTTGTTAGTCAAGGGAATGATCTGCTCCTTTCCATATGTCCAACTCTTTTTATCTTTTGTTTTACTTAACTTGCTAGGGAAAATTTCGAGTGTGCTATTTTTTGAAAACTTCTTCTTCCCTTGCGAAAACTCTTGTAGCTCTTCTGCTCCTAAATTCATAAATACGGTAGCAAGTGCACTTAAAAATAAGACACGTTTTTTCATTTAAAACTCCTTGTAAAAAATTAATGTACTTTAGCGTTTAAAAGAGTTTTGGGGGAGGTCTTGGGCGAAGAGGGTTATAAGATATATTTTTAAAGCCAATTTTATATTGGCTTGGAAAAGTTTTTTCGTAGTTTTTAGAAAAATAAATATCTAAATTGCCAAAAGAGACGATGATATGGCTTTTATCATCACACTTATACTTTTCGAATGTGGCATTTTTGGTCGTGAAGTCGAGGCAAGAGCTTTTGATACATTGTGCTCTCTTAGAAGTACTACTATTCGTACTTGTGGAGATGCCAGCAAGGACTAGTGCGAACAATAATGTGGGACAAAGTAATTTCATCATCTTACATAAGATGGTGTTTCTTAAATTTTTGTCAAGGTTACGCCGTCTAAGAATTACAATAATTTTGTTTTTTGTGAGTAATAAGGGCATTATCAACGTATGAAATATATCTTAATAAGTTTTTTAATTTTCCTATCAGGTTGCTCAAGTATGAATTATAACAAGACTGTTGATCGGCTCGATTTAAATCGTTTTATGGGTGACTGGTTTGTCATTGCTGGTCGGTTTACCATTTTTGAAAAGGGCGCCCATAATGGTTTAGAACGTTACGAATGGAATGAAGAGAAAAAGCAAGTTGATATAAGTTTTACTTTTAGGAAAGACTCTTTTGAAGGTAAGCAAAAAGAAATAACGCAGACGGGTTGGATATATAATCAAGAAAGTAAATCTCATTGGAAAGTAAGACCTTTTTGGCCATTAAAATTAGATTATTTGGTTATCGCCGTAGCGGATGACTATTCATGGACGGCCGTTGGTGTACCAAGTGGTAAGTACTTGTGGATTATGGCAAGAGATTGGCAGTTTTCAAAAGAGAAGGTTGAGTCAGTTGTGAAAAAGCTAAATGAGCTTGGATACCCAACAGTTGATTTAAAGTATGTGCCTCAAAAATGGTCTAAAAGTTAAGCAGGTAAAAACCAATAATAAAAAAGGCAAAAGATAAATAAAAATATCCTGTAGGTTTTTTCTTAAAATAAAGATGTTCAAAAATAGCACTAAAAAAAGGTCCCGTGATAGCAATGGCGGTAACGGAAGCGAGGTGACCATCTTTAATCGCATTTAAATAAAGCGCAAGAGATAAAAAAGTTCCCAAAAAAGATGCAAACAAGATAGTCCACTTCTCTTTGATGTTAAGTAATTTAAAAGTGCTAATCAGGTTAACTTTTTTATAGAAGAAATTTAAAACGATAAAAGCAACTAAGGCACCCAAACAACGATAAAAATTACCCTCAAAAACATGGATGTCTGGAGAGTTGTCAAAAGAATAACGAGTTAAAAGAATACCGGTACCATCTAGAAAGACTCCAATAAAGGCATAAAAAATTCCTTTAAGGCCCCAGTTTTTATTTTCCTTAAAGCGTTCAAGGCTAAAACATAACAAACAGCCAATAAGAAAGATTACAGCAAAAAGTTTATTGTTTGAAATCGATTGATTAAATAAGAGCAGCCCAAAGACGGCCATAAGTAATGGTTGGAATCCAAATAAAACCATCGTTCGAGAGGGACCAATGATTGTAAAAGCTTTGATTAAAAAAATATCTCCTACCGCCAAGCCGATAGCACCACTAATAAAAAAAGCAGTTAGCGGGTAAAAAGAGATCTGATGAAATCCCTCTCCGAAAATAATAAAAATGAAAAAACAAAGGAGAGCGACGACGGCCTTAAAAGCGTTCGTCCACAGTGAGTTCGCTTTATTAGAGATAGAAGTAAAAAAAATTATGGCAATAGAGAAACAAATATTAGCGCCAAGCGCATAATAAAGTGGAGCTGAGATATTCATTTTAAGACATCTTTAAGGGCCTCTTCGAGAACATCGACATCGGCTCCTATGACCCAAAGGACTTGAATACTACCTGTGTCACGGCACATAATTTTAGCCTGACCCTTGTCTTCTTTTACGGTAAAGCGCTTTGTGGAGGAGTGCTTTGCTTTTTTTATTGGTCCTAACGCGATTTTTCTCACCTCTTCGAGGTTTTTGAGTTTTTTGATAATAGCACCAGCTACGGTATTAAAGGTGGTGTGCCTAGTGCTAATCTTATCGCCTGATAGTATACTTTTGTTTTTGACCATGACGGAACACCTTTAGGAGATTCTACTATGTATGAAGACCTTTCCAAAGAAGAATTAGCGAAAAAAATGCGTGAAAAGATTCAGGAAAATCTAAAAGAAGAGGGACCAGCCAATTTAATTATTCATAATTTAGAAAACTTTGCTTATCGGTATTTAGAAACTAGCGAAAATCAAAATATAAATTGCCTTTTAGAAGGGCACAAGTTTTGGGTTGAGTCTACTGAGAACGATATACTTGAAGCTCTTAAGTGGAAGAATAAAGAAGTTAAAGCAGCTCTTATCGATTTATGTAAAGAGTATCCAGGGCCTAGATCAAAAGAAATTTCAATTCGATTAGAACTTAATTCCACGTTAAAAGAAAATAAGATTCATTGTCAGGCTTTAATCAACTGGGATTTTCCTGAGTTTAAATCTAAGGATAAGGAAATTTTAAGAGAATCAACTCACCACTTTGAAGATTATTTTGAATTAAGAAATAAACATGCCAGTTGGTTAGAAGAGCTAACGGATATTTTTATTTAGAAGGTTAACCATGAAGTTAAAGTTTATTGGAGCTTCAGAAGAAGTGACAGGCTCTAAAACATTATTAGAAGTAGATAATGAAAAGTACCTTGTCGATTATGGGCTTTTTCAGGGGTCTTCAAAAAGTAGAGAGCGTAACTGGGAAACTTTAAAAGAAGCAAGTGATATCAACGCTGTCTTTCTCACTCACGCTCATATTGATCATTGCGGTTTACTTCCAAGGTTATGGAGAGATGGTTTTAGAGGAAAAGTATACTGCACTAAAGATACAAAAAAACTCGCTCAAATCCTTTTGGAAGACTCTGCAAAAATTCATGCTGAAGATGCTGAGTATGCAAATCGTAAACAGTACTCACGCCATAAACCGGCTCTTCCTTTGACCAGTCAAGAAGAGGTTGCTGAAATTTGCTCACTGATGGAAGAAGTGGAATTAGGAGAAATGTTTCATGTGTCAGAAAACCTAAAGGCAAGTTTTCATTGGGCAGGGCATATTATTGGAGCGAGTTTTGTTAATTTAAAAGTAAGGGATAAAAACGAAGAAAAAAGTCTTATTTTTTCAGGTGATGTCGGCCACAAAAGAAATATTTTACTCACACCACCTGAGCCCCTAAGTCGTGTAGATTATCTCATTCTTGAGTCTACTTATGGTGATAAACTTCATTCTAGAATTCCTGCAAAAGAAGTTCTAGGAATTTATCTCAATACGATTTTAAAAAGAGGAGGAGTCGCAATTATTCCTTCTTTTTCAGTGGGAAGGACTCAAGATATTCTTTATTTGGTGAAAGAGTTGATAAAGGATAAAAAAATTCCTCTGGTCCCTGTTTATTTAGATAGTCCTCTTTCAAGAAAGGCCAATGCCATTTTTAATAAATGTATGAACCCTCAATTTGTAAAACAAGAAGTACTTGATGAGGGAAGTATTTATCCATATTCATTTAAAGAAATTGAAACAGTGGAGGATTCTAAGGCCCTAACTGAAGAAGAAGGTCCCCTTATTGTGATTAGTGCTTCTGGGATGCTTGATGGAGGAAGAGTTGTTCATCATGTAAAGAAACGTATCAGTGATAAGAAAAATGGTGTGATTCTTGTTGGTTTTCAACCAAAGGGAACAAAGGGAAGAATTTTAATGGATGGGGAAAAGAAACTTCGCCTTCATAAAGAAGTATTTCCTGTAGAGGCCAGTGTATTCTATCTCAATTCTCTTTCGGCCCATGCTGATTATCTTGACTTAATTGATTGGATAGAGAGCTCTGATATTAACCCTCGTTTAACTATCTTAAATCATGGAGAAAAAATGGCCTCGGCCCATTTAAAAGTCATTCTTGAAAGTCAGTTAGGTTTGGTCACCACAATAGCTAAAGCGAATGAAGAGTTTGTTCTTTAAAATAAATCCTATTTAATATTTGTGCTTTAAAATTAGTGACTTAGCTTAATTAATTCTTTCAGTTTCACCATCATTTTTCCGATAAGATCAGTATGAATAAGAAGAGTAAAAATGCTTCTAAACTAGTAGATGACTTATTTTCAGAAATGTCTAAATTTGATGATGAGAATTTATCTTTTCATAATTTAGTCGTTGCTGAGAATTTGCGAGAAATTATTGTCGATCTGAAAAATTCATTAGAGACAAGTTCAGTTGATCGACGAGAAGAACAAGAGCTTCCTCCTTTGCCACTTTTTGAAGAAGAATCAGCAATGTACTCTGTGGCCATTATCGATGATGATCAAGATACTCAAAACTTGTTAAAGTTTTATTTTAAAAAGCATGATATCGCTGTCGTTAGTTATCTTTCTGCCATCGATGCATTAGCTGAAATGGGAAAAAAGAAGTACGACCTTCTTCTTGTGGATCTCATGATGCCTGAAATGACGGGCTTTGAATTTATTCAAAAAGTAAAAAAGAAAATAGATATCAATGAAACGAAAATAATCGTGGGCTCCGCGAAAAGTAATCAACTCGACAGAATGAATGCTCTAAAAATGGGAGCACTCGATTTTATTGGTAAACCTTACGATTTAAGTGAATTGGTTTTGATTATTAAAAGGAATTTAGAATCAAATGCAGCTTAGTCTAACATTAGATTTTGTAAATAAAGTTATTCTTGCTCAAGTTTTCATCTTGTTTTTAATTTTTACAATCACGACCAAAATAAAATTCTTTAAAAATTTATCTCGTAAAGTGGAACTACGTAAGATTGTTATCTGGAGAAGACAGATTATTAAATTTCTTATTGAGAAAAAAGAAGTAAGTTTTCCTGATTCTTTTTCTTTCCAACAGTTTCTTGCGGAATATGCAAAAACTTTCAAAGGCAAATACCGCCTCGAACTAGATAGGCTTTATAGAGACAAGGGGTTTCTTGAAAAAGATAAAAAACTTCTTTTTTCCTACTCAAGAAGTGATCGCCTGCGGGCCCTTAGAAGAATCGAAGATACGGGAATTGCTCTTCCTCTGGCCTTTCTCGAACAGTTTTTATCCCATCGTGATACTTTTTTTGCCACGGCAGTGCTATTTAATATGATTAAAACCCATAAAAATAAGGCCGCTCCCTACGTCTTCAGCTTCTTTCACGGACATCAAGATTATTCGAAAGGGATATTATTTAATATTCTTAAGTACTATGGAAAAGTTGATGCCGGTGGATTGAAATTTCTCTTAGAACGTGTAGAAGAAGAATCGTTTCAAGAGGCCCTCTTAACGGCCATTTATTATTCTCCTGTTGAAGATGTCGATGAAACAGTTTTTCACTCTGTCAAAAACTCGTCTCCGCTAGAAAATAAAATTATGGCCCTCAAAATCCTTGATCAGTACAAAAGTGAGCGCACACTAAAGCTGATGAAAATTCTAGCAAGGCAAAAAGAATGGATTTTGAAAATCTATATTGCAAAGCTTATGCACTCTTATGATTATCAAGAAGTACATGCTATGTTAAAATCTCTTCTTGAAGAAGAAAACTTTCATGTGAGATCAGCTGCATGTAAAGCTTTAATGAACTTTAGACCTTTAAGTAATCATGAGATTGAATCAATTTTAATTGATAGCGGACATCCCTCTCGAGAAATATTGCATCATGAACTGAGTGTTGAACAAGTTGAGACTAATTATGTCGCATGAGCTTTTACAAGAACTCTTTTACAATTTTATCCTACGCTTTGAAATTTTTGCTATTCTTTATTTATTTATTGCTAACTCTAGTTATCTTGTCATTTTAATTCTCGGTTTGGTGAATTCAAGGAAAAGGTTTCTTCACTCAGAACAGCAGAGTGCCTCTCTCAACTCCGTTACAGATTTATTAAAACCAATCAGTATCTTAGTTCCCGCCTATAATGAAGAAGCGACCGTTTGTGAGTCTGTCTATTCTCTTTTAAGACTCAATTATCCCAACTTTGAAGTGATTGTTGTTAATGACGGAAGTAAAGATACTACGATTGAGAAGCTGAAAAGTGAGTTTAATCTTCAAAGTGTTTTTTATAACCCACCAAAAGTTCTTCCAACAAAAGAAATTAAAGCAACATATGTTTCTAAAAATTATCCCAACCTCTTTGTGGTAGATAAAGAGAATGGAGGAAAAGCAGACGCTCTTAATACAGCGATAAACTTCTCTAACTTTCCTCTGGTTTGCTGTATCGACTCTGATACCATTTTAGATGAAAATGGCCTTGTCCAGTTATCCTATCCCTTTTTTGAAAATCCAGCAGAGATGCTTGCTGTAGGGGGAACGATCAGAGTCGTCAATAATACCAAAGTCGAACACGGGCGGGTACAAAAGGTGACCGTTGGTTGGAGTTATTTATCTCTTATTCAGATCGTCGAATATTTGAGGGCCTTTCTTGTTGGCCGCATGGGATGGGATTATATCAATGCGACAACCATTATTAGTGGAGCGTTTGGACTTTTTAAAAAGAAGGCCATCATTGAAGTTGGTGGTTACGGAACCAACACTATTGGTGAAGATCTCGAATTATTATTGCGAATTCACGAACATTACTTAAAAAGAAAACGAAAGTACCAAGTGAGGTTTTTACCCGATCCGGTTTGTTGGACTGAGGTTCCTTCAAGTTTTAGCGTACTCGGAAAACAGCGTTCAAGGTGGCAACAAGGCTTAATGGAAGGGATGTGGATCAGTAGACGAATGCTCTTTCGTCCATGGTCGGGAGTTATTGGAAATATCGCCCTTCCTTATCTTCTTCTTTTTGAGCTCTTATCAGCTCCCATTGAGTTGTTTGGTTATATCGTGACCATTATTGGCTTTTCACTAGGGGTGATTAGTACAGAGGTTGCCACAACATTCTTAGTTGTCTCAATGCTCTATGGATGGATCTTAACTCTAGGGGCACTCATTATTGAAGAAGTCACCTTTAGAAAATACAAAGGTATGAAAGATTATTTCAAGCTTTTTATCGGTGTTATACTTGAGCAATTTGGCTATCATCAAATCAATCTTTTCTGGCGTTTACGAGGTATGTGGCGCTACTTCAGAGGAAGTAAGAATTGGGGAGAGATGACCAGAACTGGCTTTAAAAAAGCGGCCTAATTTTTTTATTCCCACTTTGTGTCAAGTTCGATAGAAGGGCACGATGTTAAAAATACCTTTCCAGCTCATATGCCTTTTATCTTTTTTTAGCTTTGCCCATGCAAATACGGCCATTGTTTTAGTTGATATGCAGCCAGAGTTTATTCCAGAAGATTCTCGAAAGGCAAAGGTCTTACTTGAAAAACAAAGAGAACTCTTAAGTTGGGGGCTATTAAATAATTTAGCGCTTATTGTTTTTGAGTTTGATCAAGGAGGAGAAACATTAGAGCCTCTTAAAAAGTTAATTGATCAATACGATAAAAAAGCTATTGTGACGAAATATCAAAACGGTGGTTTTTATTTTCATCATCATAATAGAGTTGATCCTTCAATGCTGTTAAGAAGTTGGTTTATCGATAATTTAATTATTACTGGAGTAAATGGTCCCTATTGTGTTCAAGAAACGGCCCAGGGGGCACTTAATAATAGCTTTAATGTTTATACCAGTAGTGACCTGGTCGCTAATCTTGAGACTGGTTTTCGTCGCTTTCCTGATTGTACATGGTGGCTAGTTGAAGAGGACAACTTTTATAGTTTTCGTGACCTCGATGAATTAATGGCAAGCTTTTAAACAGCATCTTCTTGCTGCTCTGGAGCAGCATCAATAAATTCTTTCATCGAAAGACAGTGTTCATTTACTTTTTTAATTGTAGGGAAGCGGTCCATATCAATCCCAAAGCGATTGGCATTATAAACTTGAGGGACTAAAAAACAATCTACAGCGCTGACCTTGTCTCCTAATGAAAAAGTTTTGGCGGTTTTAGCGAGGTTCTTTTCAAGAGCATGAAACCCTTCTTCAATCCAAAATTGTCCCCACTGTTTTTTCTCTGCTTTATCTAACTTGAATCTGCTCACAATTTCTTTTAAGACTTTTAAGTTTTGTAGAGGCTGAATTCCACTATTAATAATCTCACAAAGTTCAATACATTTTGCTCTTTTATGATCTTTTTTAGGGAAGAGGTTTATTCCCTCAAAGCTTCGATCAAGATAATCGATGATGGCCATCGATTGACTAATTTCTACTCCCTCATGAATTAAAAGGGGAACCTCTGATTTTGGATTGAGTTCGACGTACTCGGGCTTGAACTGTTCACCACCTTCTTTGACCAGGTGCACGCTACGATAATCATAATCAATCTCTTTGATGTTGAGGGCGATTCGAACTCGATAAGAGCAAGAACTTCTGTAATAACTATATAAAATTGGCTTCATTTTTCCTCATTTGATCAATTCATTTGCTTGGCTTAATATGGCCTAGAATTAATTAAAATGCATAACGCAAGGAGCAGGTATGAAACTGGCAACTCTTAAAAATAATACACGTGATGGCCAATTGGTTGTGGTCAGTAAAGATAATAAAAATGCAGTCAAAGTTGATGGAATCCCCACAGTTCAATTTGCATTAGAAAACTGGAATGAGTGCCAGCCGCAATTGCAAAACGTTTATGATGAACTTAATAAAGGACAACTTGCTGAGGCCATGCCTGTCGATGAGGAGGCTTTGCACTCACCCTTACCAAGGGCCTATCAATGGTTAGACGGTTCGGCCTATATTCAACACGTCATCCTTGTGAGAAAAGCGAGAAATGCTGAGCCACCAGAAACATTAAAAACGGTCCCTCTTATGTATCAAGGGGGAAGTGATAAGTTTTTAGCACCAAGAGAAGATATTCCTATGAGAGATTTTGCTTACGGAGTTGATTTTGAAGGTGAAGTTGCTGTTGTTACTGGTGACGTTCCGATGGGGACAAAAGCTGAAGATGCAGAAAAGTATATTAGACTTGTGATGATCGTAAATGATGTTTCTCTTAGAGGCCTAGTGCCAGCGGAATTAAAAAATGGATTTGGTTTTATGCAATCAAAGCCAGCTTCTGCTTTTGCTCCTTTTGCTCTAACTCCCGATGAACTCGGTGATGCTTGGAGTGAGGGAAGAGTTCACCTTCCACTTAAGAGTGAATACAAAGGGGAGTGGTTTGGTCATCCCAACGCAAAAGATATGCATTTTAGTTTTCATCAATTAATCGAGCATGCTGCTAAAACTCGTGACCTTGCCGCTGGAACAATTATTGGAAGCGGTACTGTTTCTAATGAGGATGAAACAGTAGGAAGTTCTTGTCTTGCAGAAAAGAGAATGCTTGAGAAGATCAACGAAGGTGAGATGAAAACTCCTTTTATGAATGACGGTGAAACGATAAAGATAGAAATGTTTGACAACGCCGGGCAAAATCTTTTCGGTACTATCTACCAGAAAGTAGTTAAAGTATAATTATTCTCATAGCTTATCTTTCTTCTTAAAAGTTAAGAAAATGTGAGAAATGCTCTCATGACGTTAAGCTGACATTTCTGTATATTCCAAGCCAAATTAGACTTGGGGTAAACAAATGAAATTCTTAACACTATTAGCACTAATAGCAACTCTTACACTTACATCTTGTGGCGGTAGCGACGATGGTGGCAGTGGTGGTGGAGGTGTACCTGCTCCTAGTCCAGCTCCTGCGGGAGACTCTGGTGGCGGTGGTACGGCGAACCCTGGTGGCAAGGTTGTTGTTAAACCAAAGCCAGATCCAAATGTCGTTAACTTAACTTCTTTAACTGCTGCTGAGGCCAATAAGAAAATTATTGCCGATATGATGCTTCAACTTCCTTCTGGTCAGTCAATCAAAGCAAAAGGAAGAACCGCAACTCAATGTGGTGGGATTGATTATAGTTATACCGTTACTCCTGTTAACGACTTTATGAAAATTTCTCTGAGAACATATTTTGCTTTCCAAGATGGAATGGATTTAACGGCAAAAAGAGAAATGCTCACAAAGACAAATAAATGTCGAAAGCCTGTGCAAGACTTTTACGGCAGATACAATATTATTTTTGATTGGTCTTACGCCTCAGAGTTTGGCGGAAAGTTTACTCAGCCTGAAGCTGATGTCACTGTTGTTCTCGACTCAAATGATGGACGAGCTTCATCTCGTCATTGGTATGCCAATTCATATAGTCATGAATGCCGAGTCATTATTCACGAGATAGGCCACCTCCTTGGTCTTCCCGATGAGTATTCAGAATCAGGAACTTGTCGTTCTTCAACTTTTGCCTCAGAGGGACCTAGCATGATGAAAGATCATACTGATCCTTCAGCAGACTTTTTACCAAGACATATTCTAGCAATGCTTGAGCAAGCAATGATTAGTGAAATTGCAGTTGAGGCAACAACTCTCGATGTAGATTTAGAAAATGAAGCAAGAAACTTAAAAGATGAATTAAATTCTTATGGATGTGATCTTGTTAGTCCGCAAAATTTAGCGAGTTATTTAAAAGTTAATGGCAGCGTTAAATATTGGGAGAGTGACCTTTCATCTTATATCGCCACCAATATTAAAATGTCAGATAATCAAACCAATAGCTTTTTCGGACATTGGACATATTACGAAGGTAGTAAATGGAATAGACCTACCGAAATTAGATGTGATGTAAATGAGAGAGTGTTTGGTGTTGCGATGTTTATCGGTGAGCAATTTCCACTGATTCATGAAGCCTTGGGTTCTTCAGCGATAAAGATAAAGTACTCATCAAATGATTTAACAGCTCTACACAAAGTATTTCCACCGTTACTTTATAGTGAAATTGGTGCCCTCAAAAACGAAAAAGTCGAGGAATCCGACGCCGTTGAGAGAAACTACTACTAGTTTCACTACTCTTAATCGCCCTTAATTGTGATAACGCACTTAAGGGCGATGTATATTTTCTCACCTAAGTTATCAAAAATATTAGTCCGTTTGAGTTATTTCCAAAAATTGTTAAAATAGTATTGTGTGATACTTCAAGGAGGAAGCAACTTAAGGAAAACTTTTATTGTTAAAGAAAGTCCAAGTTGAACGCAACCAATTGAGCTGATCTACTTTATTCTTTTCCATTGCAGATGATGAAGAATAAAATCTCGAATACTGTACAAAATTTTAAATTTTTTACCTCCAATCTTATTAAAAGAAATGGAATTAAAAAATTATTAAACTCCCGAGAACTATTTAAACAAATCGAGGGGCAAGACCCTTATTATTTATCTGAAGTTTTAGATTTTTATCTCTACCCTGAGGCGAGAAAAGTAGAATACAAATTACAAGAATCTTATCCAGCTTTTAATGATTATGATTATGAAAAAAGTACTCTTTTTAATTATAGCCAGCCATGGATCGGCTTGAGCTTTGATACTCTTCAAACACCCTATAGTTCTTTTTTAAGTTTATTTGAATATATTGATCATCATTTTGAAATCCACTCAATGGTTGATGTGGGGGCTGCTTATGGAAGGGCCGCTATCGTTAAAAATGCCGTTTTTTCTCATGTCCAGTATACAGGGTATGAAATTGTTAAGCAGCGAGCGGAGTATGCTTTAAAAGTATTTAAAAATTTAAAGCTTCATCATCTTGATATGAAAAATTGTAGTATCTTCGAAGAAGAATTTCCTCTCGTCGATCTCTATATTATTTATGACTTTAGTAATGATGCGGATATTTTTAAAATTTTAAAACAGCTCAACTATCTATCCTCATGTGGGCAAAACTTTTTAATTGCTGCTAAAGGAAGTAGTACGATCGAGTTGATTCGAGACTATTTTGATAATTTCTTTATTATTGAGAATAATATAGACGGTCAATCAGACTGGAATTTGTATTCAACGACAAATCGTTTCCAGAAACGTATCGTTTAAACTAAAATCTAGAAATGAGTTACCTCGATAAAATTTTAAATGAAATAAGTTTTTCTTTTGCCAGAAGTTCGGGAGCTGGGGGGCAAAATGTTAATAAAGTTAATACAAAGGCATTATTATCTTGGCCTATTGCTGAAAATGAAAACCTCGATATCAGGTTGATAAAAAGGTTTGAAAAAAAATATCAAAAGTTTATTTATGATGGCGTTTTTAAAATTAGCTCTCAACGATATCGCTCACAGCAAATGAATAAAGAGGATTGCTTAGAAAAGCTAAAACAAATGCTTGTTTCAGCTTCTAAAGAGCCTCGAAAAAGAAAAAAGACCAAACCATCAAAAAGCGCAATCGAAAAAAGAATAAAAAATAAAAAATTAAACTCAGTAAAGAAAAACTTAAGGTCGGAAAAACATTATTAATGCAAAAGGGTCCTAATTTCAGGAGCTCGATCAAATTTCCAAATCATTCCATCGACCACATAGTGATAGAGGACAATTAACATCACCGTTAATGTTAAAAACTCATGTACAAACTGAGGGTAGATATCCTTTGTACTATAGAGAAGAAAGACCACTCCTGCATAACAATAACTTGCTATAAGCATCTTATTTTTTATGAAAGGCTTTTTAGGCCATCTTTTATCATGGTAATGATACATCCATCCTTGGTATTGTATATCATGATAAATGGTATCAATAACGGTAATGACAAGAAGAGGGATTGTATAACTCTCATAGAGATAGATATACAGAAAACAGTAGTGCAAAAGAATGGCACTAACAAAAAGAACCTTCGGTAAATTTATTTTTTTAGTTTTTAAGTACCTATAAGTCACTCGCGAAATAAATAAAAGTATAAACAAAACAAAGATTCCTCTTGAGATATTTTTTGTAAGAGGAAGGAATGATAGAAGTTCGATATTGAAGTCCATATGAAGTAGTTCTATTACTTCAGGCGCTACGGCAACCAGTAGGCATGACCACATTAAATTTGTATCGATAAAATGATCGACTCCTCCATATTCACCGTTTTTCTTTTGGTAGATACGCATGATTCCCATATTTTGTTTGAGAATATGATACATTCCAAAAAAGATAAAAAGTGTTTCTATAAAGTCATCTAGCTCTAATAGATAATAAACAGGAGACAGGCCTATGATAAGAATAGGCAATGAGATATGCCACTTTTTATTTCTTTTAAACTCATCGGAATCAAGATGTGATCTGGAAAAAGTTTGAAAAATATGGGCCTGATCAAATAATAAGAGGAAGCCGGCATAGAGATAAATAGCTGCTTGCTGAGGATGTAGATGAAAGTGATCGAGTAAAAAAATAAAGGAAAAAAAAGCAAGGGGAGAAAAGACGACACCTGATATAAAAAAGAAACTATCAAATACAGGACCTCTGATCCAAGACCACTGGTTTGTCATATTTTATAAAAATCCTTGATCTAGACTTAGTTCAATTTTATTTTTTTGTTGTCTTAAGTCCCCAAGCTGGATATCCCAATATTGTGAGTCTTCGAAATGAGGAAATGCAACTTTAAAAGCGGGATCATCCCAACGTTTGGCCATCCAAGCTGAAAAATGGATATAACGTAATGTTCTGAGTGGCTCGATCAGTTTGAGTTCTCTTGGGTTAAACTCTCTCATCGTTTGATAGGCTTCAAGTAAAATATGTTGATTCCTCATCGCGTACTCATCGTAGCCGGGGTTAACAAGCCATAGGTCTTGTATGGCAGGTCCGATGAGCATATCATCAAAGTCGATTAAAAAAAGACCTTCATTATCCCTAGAGATTATATTTCCAAGATGGCAGTCTCCATGAATTCTAAAGGTTTTAATACCTTCAAAGAGTGGGGTGATGAGAGAACATATCTCTTCGACGGTTTGTTGATAACCCTTTTCAATATGCAGAGGTAATACATTTTTCTCCAGAAGAAATTTCAAGTTATCGAGTCCAAAACTTTTTGGTGATATTAAAATTCTATCAGGTGCTTCTTTTTGCTCACCTATATTATGTAATCTCGCGAGAGTTCTTCCGAGAATTTGCAGCTGTTCAGGATTCATTTCATCAGGTGCTCGACCACCTTTTTTCGGAAAAAAAGTATAATAGAGCCCTTCTTTTTCTAGCTTGAATAGTGTTTCACCATCAAATTCAAGGGGAGCTATAATAGGAAGATCATTTTCTTTAAGGTCGAGAAGAAACTGATGCTCACTCTTAATTTGGTTTTCACTCCATCTGCCAGGTCGATAAAACTTTGCGATGACAGCATTATTTGTAAAAGCAAACCGCTGTGGATTTTCAATTTCAATTTCATAAACTCGATTTTCCATACTGTTGAGAGGAAGACAGCGTCCAGTAATGTCAAACTGATGAAGGGAGCACGTATCTAAGATAACATCAGGGCTTAATTCAAAAAAGTATTGGGTCTCTTTTCCACCCCAGATATAACTCATAATCTACAATTTAAATTCTTTCTAGCTTTTAGGCAAATAGTCACTTAGCTTCAGGAAATTTTGTGGCCTATGGTAATCGATAACTCTGTCTTTTGGGGTGAGGGAGTAGTGTTGTCTTGAATCTTGTCCCAAAATAGCAAAAGCACTAAAATAAAGATTTTCGATCTCTTGGAACCGAGGATCTGTAAGTTTAAATTCTGCATTCCATAGCTGTTGATCGAGTTTAGATTTCGAGGTCCAATCGAGATCAAGAGGTGAACAATAAACTCTTCTTGGTTCGTGTATGAGAAGAGAGAATTTCTGGTTATGAGGAGAAAGCTGGAGTTCAAAATAGGGTGAGCTTACCTCATCAAATGTATGACGATATTGAATAAATACTTCAACAACGTCGTAATCCCATAACCCCCATATGCTCTTTCCTCTTAAATCACAGGTATAGGGAAATTCATGAAGTTTAATTTGAAAGTTAAAGATTAGCGGATGAGAAGATATAGATAAATGAACATGAGAAGTTTGGCTTTCTTGAATATTTTCTAAACAAGAAAGCCGAAACATTAATTATAGATTACTAATTCGATCGACAAGAGAGGGAAAATCGATAAAAGGATTACGATTTCCTTGTGCTTTTTCAATAGCATCGTTTCTTAACATTTCTTGTAAATCAACAGGATCTTCTTTATGCCACTTTCTTAAGTAGTACTCTTCAATGGCTGGAATATCATAATTGTAAACAGCGGAGACATAGAACATGGCTCTGGCCACATTTCCTCTATGCTCAAGGGGTGGTTGGTAACCGTGAGTCCCTGTAATTTTTCCTGTGGTAGGAGAGATAATTTTTCCTTTTTGTGAGTCGATACAGTTATGAGCAACATCCTCACCGAGAACTTCTCCAAAAGGATGATTTCCTCTCGTACTATTGGCCCTGGAGTTTGCAGGAAATAGGTGGTGAAGGTCACCTCTTGCAGGCTCTCTTTTTGAACCTTTTGATTGAGGCCAAGTATGCTCTACGTTGATGACATTATTTTTAGGGATTTTGTTCGGTCCGACTTTGTTACGGACGATGATATTGCAATAAACATCCTTTACGTAAAAACCGTCAGAATCTTGGTGGAGGTCCGTTTCTCCAAAGAGCTCTTTTTTGGCTCCTTTTTTGTACCCAAGCGGATGAAAGTTGTGCTTTGCAGCCCTTTTCACCGTATCTTTAAGTTGATTGTTGATAGTGACACCAACTTCTAATTCCTGCTCTTGATGAGAAGTGTAGAAATTTTGCAATGAGGCATGCGCTGGTGTAATTAAAAATAACACAGAGAGAGAGACAATTAATTTTTTCATGAAACCTAGTCCTTTAAGTTTATTAAATGCTATCTGGCGATATACGGAGTTACAAGGATTGTTTTTTAGAATATTGTTAAGAATGTGACTGGATTTGTTGGTTATGAAGAAGTTGTTTCGCTTTTCTAAAATTTTCTTTCTTTTTTTACTCTCATCAGCCGCTTGCTTTGCTCTTCACCAAATAGATTTCATTAACCCTGTTATGGCCTCTTCGGTTATTGGTTTGATCGGCTTTTCAATCGCTGAAAAAGGAAGAGTAAAAGACTTGGATTTAATTTTTTATTGTGGAAGTTTCGCAGGAATGAGCTCTGCTGTTTATTTTTCACTTTGGTGGAAGTTTGTCATTAGCGCGTTACTTGGTGCATTGTTGTTGATCACTTTGGAAAAAAAATTTGTTGGATGGGGTGGTAAGCTAGGGGCCATTGCTTTTTTAAGCTTGGTTATTTTTAACTTATGAATATATTTCTCTTATTGATTGTCATTATAGCAGGTGCCTTTGGAACATATGAGAACTGTAGAAAGTATCAGCTTTCACCAGTCTTTGTTTCAGCGCTTATGGGCTTAATGATTTCTACAGTCTTTCTTATTCAGAATTTTAAAAATCCGTTTTTGATTAATGCTTTTTTTGGGGCAACATTTATTGGAATGTCTTCAGCCAAAATTTTTACTCGATTTCATTTGGCCTTAGCCTGTTTAATCTTTTTAATTCTTTATATAAAACTAATTCCCTTCTTAAATGGTATGGGAGGCGCACTTGGATTTTGTGCTTTTATTAGTGTTGCTCTTTCTTATCTGACTTTTAAACCTTTTTCACTTAGTTCCAAGCATTAATTCTTTTTGATTGATTTGATTTTTCTTTTTGAAAGGTATCTCCGAAGACTTTCTTCATGGCATAGTTTGTTACCATAAGAATGGCGGCGGATAAAAGAGTGTAGTTGATGACAAGTGAGATATTAAACTCTGTTCCTCTAAAACTTGAGACAAAATATTTAGAAATACTAAGACAGGTAAAGAGAAATATGGTGAAAAGTAGTAATTTTTTCATTTAAACTCCGTATTTACTATACGACATTTTTAAATATATATAAAATAGATTAAATTGAGCTAAAGTATTGATTAAATCAATAAAGAGGAAATTATGAAATGGATTAACTACCACCATCTTATCTATTTTAAAGAAATTGCAAAGCAGGGAAGTATTTCTAAGGCTTCGGAGATATTAAAGGTTGGTCAACCAGCTCTTAGCTCTCAGCTAAAAAGTTTAGAAGAGTATCTTGGTATAAAACTTTTTGAAAGAAAAAATAGAAAACTATTTTTAACTGAGCCAGGTCGTGTGACTCTAGAGTATGCCAATAAAATTAATGATCTAGGCCAAGAGCTGATCCAGCTGATTGATGATAAAGTTTTTACAAATCAGGTAAACCTAAGTGTTGGTGCCTTAGATAGTGTTCCCAAACATTTGATTTGTGACATTGTTGATTTTGCACATAAAAAAACGGATTGTTTCCTCTCTATTTATGAAGAGTCAATGGATCAGCTGATTAGAATGTTACTTGCTCATCAAGTTGAAGTCATCATTGCTGATCATGAAAATAATAGCTTTAAGAATAAAAATATTTTTTCTAAAAGAATTTTGAAGAAATCTGTTAGTGCTTACGCTTCAAATAAGTTTAAGTCACTCAAAAAAGGGTTTCCGCAGTCATTAAATAATGCCCCCTGTATTTTACCGACAGTTCATACTCCTATACGAGGAGAGTTGGATAATTATTTTCATTTAAATAATATTAACCCAAAAATTATTGCTGAAACTCAAGATACTTCACTACAAAAAATTCTCTCTACTAAAGGAGATGGTGTTATTTTTTTACCTGACTTTTCAACAAAAGAGTTAATTAAAGAAAAGAAACTCATTAAATTAGGTAATATGGATAATCTCTATGTAGAGTACTATTTGATTTATACTAAGCGAGTAATAGAGAATCCTGCATTAGAGCTGGTTCTAATGCAGGACTTTGAAAAAATGAGGCTAGGCTGAGCAAAGTTGAACAGGACTAGATTTGATCACGAAGCCTCTGTATCTATGGCCATCATACTAATGCGTGTCCAGGGTACTGCCAGTAGTCTTTTCGGCTCAATCTTATTACCGGTAATTTCACAAATACCAAATGTGCCGTCATCGATCCTTTCTAGCGCCCTATCGATTTCGGGGAGAAGAAAATGCATCCTGGACCTGAAAGCATTAGAATGATGGATGTAATTTTCCTTATAGGCTAAGTCTATTATGTCTCCTTCCCCCGAGTAGTGGCGAGGTCGATTTATTGTATTACTATACTGATCTTTAAGTTCTAATAGTTGTAATCTACACTCTTCGAATAACTCTCTATCTGTCATGCTACCTCCTCAAAGGTTAAATGAAATTTTTTAGAAGCTCTGTACTTTTTTCTTTGAAGTACACGGTTTAGCTTTCTAAAGAGCTTTTTTAATGAACTCTCAATACAAAAATCTTTGCTGCTTAAATGAACAGTCTTTTGTTTGATTTTGGCCTTTACTTTGGTGCTAAAGAGGCCATTTGTTTTTTGTTCATATCTCACTTCTAGATTTTCTAGTTGGGGAGAAGTCTTTTTTATACTTGTAGATTGTTTATTAATTAAATAATCAATATCTTTTTCAGTCATTATAATCCCTTACTTAGTTGTTACTTGAGATGTCTTGCTTAATGCTTTTCGTTGCTGGTATATACTTTTCAAATAAAGCATTGGTGCTTTCCTCTGAATCTTTAGCTTTAGCATTCAACGTTATATAAAGTACAAGTGGCATAAAACAGAGTGTAATAATCAGTAACTCACTCATAAAAACCTCCTTAGTGACTGTTACGAGTCTAATGTATTACTTAGGTTAGGATTAATAAAATAGATAATTTTTATGGAAAGTATTGATTAAATCAATGTTTCTGAAATTTTCTAAAGGAAAAGATTATTGAAGGCATCATACTTGAGAGTAAGGTGTAGATGATAAGCGCATAACAATACTCATTAGCCAGCAATTTTCTTTCCATAAGGATATTGGCGATGACTAATCCAAAAATCAGAGTAGGCATAAGAGAAAAAGAAACTTTATAGGTGTTTTCAACGATTTCATTTAAAAAGAACCTGAAACTTGTCTTAATAATAAGCATTCTAATGGGGATAAAAATAACAAGTAGGATGAGAGCATATTTTAAAGAGTCAATTGATATATCTCCTAGAGCAATGCTTGTCCCTGCATAGAAAAAATAGAAGGGGAGAAAGACGTTAAAAAAGCCGGAGAGTGATCTAAACAGGGTTTCTTCACCTTCTTTGAAAATACTTGTTTTAAAGCGAGAGCCGATCAGTCCAACGATAAAAGCACCAACGAGATAATAAGCCCCAAGTTCCTTAGAGATAATTCCCGAGATGAGAGAAAGGGCCACGAGGAAGGGGATCTCAGAGTTTGGAGCATAGGGAGATATAAATTTAAAAAAGAGTTTAAAGATCTTAGGAAGAAAAATAAAAAGAGCAATAAAGAAGAGACTCGAAATTAACATAGACTTTGGTGCACTCCATTGAAGGGCAACAAATAGTAATAAAATAGAGATAACTTCCTTACTAATAGCCTTTGATTTAATCCAATACTCTTGATCCTCATTCACATTAAAAGAGTGAAGTGAGTTCATAATAAACCCAGCTGAAGGAGTACAAATCCCAAGAGAGAAAATGAGTGAGCTTTGCAGAGGTATACCAAGCGTAACGGAAAAGCCATAGGTGATAAGAGCTAAGACGATCACAAATTTGCTTAAATACTTTATCAAATAGGGTTTATCTTCTTTTAGCTCTTTGACATCTACCTCAAGTCCTGCAAATAAAAAGAGAGAGGTGATACCAATTTGAGAGAGAAAGCGAAATAGTGATTCTTTATTAATTGATGGATCGTAATGTGCAAATATTACACCGATAACGAGTGCCGTAATTCCTGAGGGGATTCTTGCTCTTAATAAGATTTTGGGAAGAATTAAGACAGTGATGAAAATCGCTAAGTACTCCAGGTCAGATGTTAGATTAATACTGTTCAATGAATTTCATCCTGTTGAATTTATTCTATTTTATGGGAGAAACGTGACTTTAGGCAACTTTTTTAATCGGAAAATCAGCCTGATCTTCACTTTTATCAACGGTTGCAGTCTCATCAGGTAAGACAATTTTGTCTAATACTTTAGAGAGTATAGGAGCAAAAAAGATACTGAGGATCGTGATGGATGAAACAAACTGATAAACGAAGTCTGTGATAACAAAGTTTTGATGAGCGATGGCCAAGGTTAATAGACCAAATTCTCCCCCAGAACAAAGAACGATACCGGTAATATTGGCAGAGAGAGTTTGATGCTTTCTTTTAATCATCGCAAAAATAATAAGAAATTTAACACTCATAAAAAGAAAGGTAGAGAGGACAATTGGGACCGAATGAGTATTAAAAATGCTTAAATCAATTTTAAGTCCGAAGGCCATAAAGAAAACCCCGAGGAGCATAGATTTAAGGGGAAGTGTGAGATTTTGGATTTCATTTTTAAGAGCAGACTCAGATAAAAAGAGCCCTGCTAAAAAAGCTCCGAGAGCTTTTGATAACCCAAGCGAGTTTGCTAAGAGAGCGCAACCAGAGATGATGAGTAGGTTTATAGAGATAAAAAGCTCTTTGTTTTCTAACTTATGAACCTTACTAACCATTTGAGGTAAAACTTTTTTTCCTGAAACAATAAGACCACAAAAAAGAAGGCCTTTAAAAATATTTTCAAATGAAAAGTTCATTTCACTTTGAAGAGTCATAAGAGGAATGAGGGCCATAATGGGAATGACGATGATGTCTTGAAAAAGCAAGATTGAGAAAGAAATCTGCCCATAACTTTTTGTCAGCATTTTACTATCTCTTAAGTACTTTAAGCTAAAAGCAGTAGAGGAGAGTGTTAGTGAGAAAGCGACAATGAGTGAAGCTGGCCAGCTTTTTAAAACAAGATTACTCAAAAGAGTGAGAACTGTTGTTGTGAGGGCAAATTGTCCAACTCCGTATTTAAAAATAAAGTTCTTTAAGTAGAAAAGTCTCGAGAAACTAAGTTCTAGACCAATGATAAACATGAGAAGAATAACGCCAATTTCACTGATCGTTTCAACTTCACCGCTATTTTCTAAAATGGCCAGCACGTTTGGTCCTAATACGAGACCAGCACATAGATATCCCGTAATTGGGCCAAACCCAATTTTTTTAAATAAAGGGATGAAACTTACTGTCGCCAGAAAGTAAAAGAAGATATCTGTTAGGAAATCCGTGCTCAAATTGTGCTCCTCACGGGCCCTATATCGGTAAACTACAGATTTTCTTTAGCTCACTTCTTTAGTATTAGACATTTAAGATAATTACCTTCCGGAAAATTTGGCAGAGGAGAACAGTCGGACGATAACTCCAGTTGCTCAACAATGGAGAACTTTTGTTTGGTACTTTTGATTAAGAGCTCTTTGAACTTTTTTAAGTTAATACTATGAGTATTTAAGACAATAATGGCCTTCCCATTTTTATTTAACAGCGTAAGAATTCCATCTGTGTATTTTTTATAAAAGTCTGTGGCCTTCATTCTCTTTTTCCCATCTGTTGAGACGGTGGGAGGGTCACAAATAATGAGGTCGAATCTTCTTTTTTGCTCGATGAAGTTTTCGATTTGTTTTTGGCAAGATTTAACGAGAGATACGTGTTGATTATCGTCGAATTGGTTTAATTTAATATTGTCCTCTAACCATGAGATATACTTTTTTGATAAATCGACAGAGGTCACACGAGCGCCGGCCTTCAGGGCGTAAAGAGAAAAAGCCCCCGTGTAGCAAAAAAGATTAAGTACTTCACCTGCATCTTTAAAGTGGCCAATCAATTGCCCTCTAAGAGCGCTCATATCAGAAAAAATTCCAATGTCGTGGAATAGATTCATTCTTATAATATATTTAATTCCAAACTCATCAATGTGAAACTCTGTTTCTTGGTTGTTCTCAATGGCTTGAGGAGGCACTTTACTTTCCCCGGTAATTCTTTTTTGGGTCCAAAAATGAGCTTGGGGATAACTCTCTTTTAAACAATTAATGACAAAGTTTTCGTATTTGATCCAAAAATAGGATTGATATTGAATAAGTATATTTTGAGACAGAACTTGAATGAATAACCCAGGCAGTAGATCAGCTTCTCCAAAAACCAGATAGAAATTATTTCTTTTCAGGTCTTGTTTTGATCTCTTATTAATCGCCTGCTTTAGCCGATCTTTGAAAAGTTGCTCAAATGGTTTATTATTTTCGATACTCCAGAAACGGGCTTTTACTCGAGGGTGTTTTTTGTCATTTAAAAATGTCCCTAGGTATTCATTATTCTCTGGGTGATAAATATCTATAAATGGTTTATCTTCCGGGAATTTTTCACTAAACTGATCTAGAGTTACCCAAGGGTGGCCCTTCTTGAGAGATTTCAATGTGAGAGGGTGAATTTTAAATGTCTTCTTTTTCATTTAGGTCTCTATATCTTGAAAAATAAGGTTCGTTAAGAATGAAAAAAAAATACATAGTTCTTCACAAGCCCTATGGGGTTCTCTCGCAGTTTACCTCCGAGGATATTCACCGAAACTTGTCGGAGTTTTGTCTTCCAAAAGGGGTGTACGCTGCAGGAAGGCTCGATAAAGATAGTGAGGGACTGCTTTTATTAACTAATGATGGCCCTTTTATTAATGAATTCTTGAAAGATCATCCACGGACTTATATCGCACAGGTAGAGGGTATTCCAGAAGAGTCAGACTTAATAAAACTGAGAGGTGGGGTGATGTTAAATGATGGTATCACCAAGTCTTGTAAGGCCAGACTACTGCCTCTTGATTTTGAGCTTCCTCCTAGAGATCCACCCATAAGAGAGAGAAAGTCGATTCCCACTAGCTGGATTAAACTATCACTTAATGAAGGGCGAAACAGACAAGTCCGAAGAATGACGGCCGCGATAGGTTTTCCGACTCTTCGTTTGATTAGAGTAGGCCTTGGTGATTACTTTATTAACCCCATAGATGGGCTCCATCCTGGAAAGTGGATCGAAGTTTCCAAGAAAGTCTTTACTTCTAAGTAAACTACTGAAATTAGATGATTTCTTTTTCATTTATCTATTAAGATTGTGCCTTCGATCTTCCGATAAGTACGTGTAAATATAATGTACTGAGAAGGGATTGAGACAACTCAAGATAACATTAGTCACTTTATTCTTATTTTTGACCGCTGTTGGCGGCTCAGTCTTTTATTATTTCTACGTAAAAAACAGAAGTTTTAAAGTGGAAATGAGTCGGATTGGTAACTCTGTCGTTAAAAGAGAGAGAGCTCTTTTCAATATCAAAAGCAATATGGGTTACGGTGGCTTTATTCATGATTTTAAAAATTACGTGATTAGGCGTGATCGTTCTTACTTAGAGTCGAGTGAAAAGAAAGTTGATAACACGTTAAAGTATTTAAAAGAATATACTCAGATTAAAGATCTCACCCAAGAAGAATTTAAAGCATTGGCCTCTATTCATTCTGTTGTTTTGAGTTATCAAAAGAAAATACAAACTTTAAATCAACAAACAAACTTAAATGCAAAAGAGCTCGATAAATTTGTAAAAGTTGATGATACTCCTGCACTTATTGGTTTTGAGCAATTGGAACTGGAGCTAGAAAAAATTTCTAGCCGCGCCTTTAGTAAAAGCCAAAAAAGAGTCGATAAAGAAGCTTCTGGATTGATTTATCTCTTTTTTAGTTTGATTCTAGTTTTGACAGGACTTCTCGTTATTCTTGGGAAAAAGCTCGTTTCAGATGCCTGGACAATTTTAGAAACGAGAAATCTTTTTGACAGTGCCTTAAAAGGGACTGGGGTTGGAATTTGGGAAATGGTGGATCTCAAGGATAAAAAATATCGTTGGAGTCCAAAGTTTTTGGAGCTATTAGGTTTTAAAGGTGAAGACCAAAAGCATTTTAAATTAGATTCGTTAGAAAAGATTCTTCATCCCATGGATCGAAAACACATAATGAATGCGATTGATCAGCAGGTAAATCACAGTATTCCTTTTGATCAAGAGCATAGACTTCGTTGTAATGGTGGAAAGTATCGATGGTTTAGATCAACTGGTGAAGTTGTGTATAAAAATAAAGAGCCCGTTAAGATGATTGGGTGTATTGAGGATATTCATGAGAGAAAAGTTCTTGAGTTAGAACTTTTGTCGACGAGTAAAATTATTAAAGAATCTCTTAATGAAGTTATTATTATCGATTGCTTTGATTTAAAACCTGTTTATTGTAACTCTGGGGCACTTAATAACTTAGGTATCTCTCAAAAAGAATTTAAGAAGATAACTCTCGATGAAATTTGTCCTGATCTTGGGGTGAAAGGTTATGGCGAAAAAGTCACCTTATTACAGATGAGAGAAGTTAAAAGGCAAACGTTTGTCACTCGCCATAGAAGAAAAATTGGCGTTTTTTACGATGTTCAAGTTGATATGCAATTAATTTACTACAAAGACAGGGATTGTTGTGTTTTGACGATTATGGATATTACTGATCAGATTGCTGAAAGAAAAAAGCAAAATCTAAAAATTGAGCAAAACTTATTAGAAAAAGATATTTTAAATAATCTTTTAAATATTCCTCGTGGTCTAGATATTAATTTAAATGAAAAACTAGATCGATCAGTCAATTTTATCATGAAAGCACCTTTTTTAAGTTTTATGGAAAAGGGAGGAATTTTTCTTGTTGAAAATGAAGAGTTGGTCCTCGCTTCTTCGTATGAGCTGAGTTCATTCAAATCTTTTGATGAAGCACAAATGAGTGATTTACCCTCTGATCATTATAATATTCCCATTCGCTATGATAAAGAAGTTATCGGTATGATGATTTTTGATCTTTTCCCAGGACAAGAGCAACATCCTGACGAAATTTCTTTTTTAAAGTCTTGTGCTGATATTGTTGGACGAATGATTTTATCTCATAAAAATCAAGAAGAGTTGATCACAGCAAAAGTGAAGGCCGAAAATGCCGAGCAGATGAAGTCAGAATTCTTGGCGAATATGAGTCACGAAATTAGAACACCGATGAATGGTATTATTGGGATGACTAATATTATGAAAGATCATCTCACGTCAGATAAAGATAAAGAGAGGCTCGGGGTTATCCAAAGTTGTGGAGAGTCTCTCCTTACTATTATCAATGATATTCTCGATTTTTCTAAGTTAGAGGCAGGGAAAATTGAAATTGAAAATATTGCTTTTGATTTTCATCGATTGCTTGATGAGCAGTATACCTTATTTTCTGTAAAGGCATCTGAAAATGGTGTTTTTTTAGAGGTTGATAAAGCTGAGAGATTACCAGTTTGGATTCATGGTGATCCCACGAGGCTTAGACAAGTCCTAAATAATCTTTTGAGTAATGCCATTAAGTTCACTAAAGAAGGTAATGTTACTATTCGTTGTGGAGTTGAAGGTGAGCGTTTAAAAATAAGTGTCTCTGATACAGGGATCGGTATTGACGAAGAGGGGATTTCAAAACTCTTTAAGAACTTCTCTCAGGTCGATGCATCGACAACTAGAAAGTTTGGTGGAACTGGCCTTGGTCTGTCGATTTCTAAAAAGCTTGTCGAGCTGATGGGGGGAGAGATCTCTGTAGAAAGTACTCTTGGAGTAGGAACGACCTTCAACTTTGAAGTTCCATTTACTCCAGCAGAGGCACAAGACTCTAAAGTTCTAACTTTTGAGGAGTTAAAATCAAATCGTGAGATAAATTTTAATGTGCTTGTCGTTGATGATAATGAAATTAACTTAAAAATTGCTGACGGTATGCTGAGTAAGCTTGGTTGTCATGTGAGAACAATTAATAATGGAAAGGAAGCGATCGATCTAATTGAGAAAAATAATTATGATATGGTTTTTATGGATTGCCATATGCCAGAAATGAACGGTTTTGAAACAACCAAAAAGATTATTTCTAAATTTGGACATGAAAGACCATCTATTATTGCACTCACGGCAAGTGCGATGAAAAGTGATATCGATCGGTGTTATCAATCTGGTATGGATGATTTTTTGTCAAAGCCACTGATGCCTGATTCTCTTGCAAGCTTCTTATTAAATTTTGAAAAGACTGAAAAGAAAGAGCATAAAGAAATTGATCATGATTTTATCAATTGGACTTCATTAGAGAATGATTTTGGTTATGATAAGAGATTTCTCGATGAAAGTATAAAGCTCTTCATAACAGAACTCAGTCGTATGAGAGATGACATAACGTATGCTTTTGAGAAGGGTAAGAAGAAACAGGCGGATAAAGTCATAAGGGAGCTTTCAGTTTCTGTCGTGAACTTTTATCTCCATGATTATTCTCAATTCTGTAAAGAAATTACAAAAAAAGAAACATTTGATTCTGTTTCTTATTCTGAACTGATCAATCGCTTAGAAAAAATAAGTTCTAAACTCTGTGAAAGCTCTTCTTTTAGTGAAGCTTCTTAACTTATAAGAAAAAAGAGGCTTTCATCAAAAAGAGATAATTGGTGTAGTCGCTACCAACGGGGTTTTGGGTTTGATTAACGATGGTATCAAACTCAACAGGAACAAAGTATCCAATCGTTGTTCTTGCTCTCAGGCCGATATGGGCTCCAGTTACCTTATCATCAATCACAAATTGCTTTGTTTCTGAAAGGAAAATTCGATCTGTTTCTAAGTACTCAAGACCGGCAAGAAGAGAAAGTGTCTTGATGAAAACGGGGAAAAGTCCCATACCTCGATGAGATTCGGTAATTGTGGCATCAAATTGCGCTCGTAGTGTTGTGACCTGTCTTCCGTAGGCATCATTAACAGCGATTCCATAAAAGGGATGAAAACTGCTGACAGAATAGTCATCAAAACCACCAGAGTAGACGACACCTTCAAGAAAATTGTCGTTATAAAGTTTGGCATAAGTTCCCTGGAGGTGAAGGTAGAATCTTCGAAGTGGTTGTAATGTTTCTTTGATTTTAAACTCATTGGCCCAAAAGCTAGCGATATTTTCTATATCTTCATAATAGGCATTAGCGTAAATCGCCGTATGTTTAAAAAAAGAGTCAGCAAAGAGAGGCTCTTTATACAAAATAGTATAAAGGGAAGTATTCGTTATATTTCTTTCTCCAAAAATATCTTGGGTAACCTTTTTGTTATAAGAAAGTCTAGGGACAAATGTCCAACCCCACCGTTTCATCGCTCGAGAAATATAGGCATATCGACTTTCTGTTAAGTCGGGACTAATTTTTAAACTGCTATTGATATAAATACGATCGTATCCAAAACCAATATTATTATTTCCAAAATTATAATTATAAACACCACTTGGAGTAGCTTCTTCTAAATCCGGAAAATATTTTAAGGCGAAGCTGAGATTGTGTTTATTTCTTGGATCGTTAATATTTGTATTAACTTGCCAGTTCGCTAGTTGAGAGCCTGCATAATAACTAAAGGCCCACCAGTGAGGCAGAAAGTGAGAGAACCTTGGATATGATGTAATATTGTTTTCTTTATCAACTTTTTGATCATCAGTACTTTCAATCGCTAAAGTCTTAGGTCTTGATTTTTTAGATTCATATAAAAGCTCATTGATAAACTCATTACAGCTTTTATCTTGTACATAGGCAAAGCCTGGTCGGCTAGCGAGTAAAACCACTGTATTACTACGATCCGATCTTATTTGGACGATATCTTTAATCCATGGGAGTTTTACACTTCTCGTTCTTTTTTGATCGAGGGCCGTAAGCTCTACACCGTGGAGGTTTTCTTGATCTTGGATAAGCTGTGTACCATTACAACTGAGAAGAAGATTAAATGGGAGTTTTTGTTTCCAGAGTGCATGAGCTTTTGAGGGAACATCGTTTCCACCTAATTCAACGGTCCAAACTTGATATGGGTTTTCGACAAAGGGGTTTACAACTTTTGCGTTTAGATATTCTCTTTTCTCTTTTTTAAAATAAGAAACAGAGTTTACCTGTATGAGCTTAGGAAAAGTAAAAACTTCGTCACCGTTGCGAAATACTGACCAATGAAACTCTTTATTTTCTAAATGAAAAATATCTCCATTGAGAATAGTGGCATATTCGCCCGTAAATTCGGTTTCTTCATCTTCAAGTGTTTTTAAATCGAAATGAGAGATTTTTCTTTTTCGTGCATAACGATCATAGATTGAATTGTTTAAGATGAGCTTTGATTGGTCATCGACACTTTTGTAGATTTGGTCGATATGATAGGGAAGTCTTACTCGCTTGGACTTTCCATCGTATAAGTCTCTTATGATTAAAGTTTCAATTTTGTCGTTATCTTCTAAAAAGAGAAGTTTATTGTCACTAACTTGCCATCCTTTCTGAAATAGTGGAATTTCAGATGTTGAAAAGCGAAGTTTTTGTTTCTTACTGGCCAGTGGGTGGGCAATTTGATCTTTCTTTCTCACAGTATTTAAAAGGTCGTTGCGAAATAATTGAAAAGCACTTGAGGCGTTATGTCCTAAGCAAGAAGTGAAGGTATCATTGAGTAAAAAAGGAATACTCGAGCTATTGTTTTTGACAAGACATCTTATGTTTCCTTCTTTTTGACTTTCAATCCAATTTAAAAAAGCTCCCCCAACCCAATAGGGGTATTGTCCATATGGATATTTTCCCGGGTCATCTAGACAGTCGATCGTTTTACAAAAGTCAGGATCAGAGAATCTTGCTTCTGCTTCGTAGAGAAGCATTTTTTGTCTCAGCCTTCCTCCATTTGTAAAGTGAGTTTCGGCCCACATGGCTATTCCCTCACTAAACCATCTCGGAACAATTCCACCCCATTTTGCAATACTTCCAAATACTGTCCTTATATAGTCGGGAATACCAGACGTTTGGTCGAGATGAACAATGTGAACGAGCTCGTGAAGAACCAGGCCAAGCAACCAGTCTTCCCCTGTTACGAGATGTCCGTTCCCATAAGGAGGAAAGGTGTGAAGATTAATAATATTTCTTGGAAAGACTGTTGCTGAGCCATTGGCCGAGGTTGCTTGCTTATTTAAAGTGATATGGATAGCTGTCGTTGGTTTGTATTCAAAATAATCGAGGATAGCTAAAGAATGGTCTTTGAGAATAGTATCGACTCTTCTCATAAAGGGTAAGTCAGACTCCGTTCCATGTATTTCAAAAACAACTTCTCCTCGCGTTGTTTTAACGCTTAGGTCAATTGTGATATTTGAATTTGGTGAGGCCAAAACTTCTGAGTAGAATGGTAGGATAAAGGCAAGTGATAAAATTAAATTCTTCATATGAATCCAAGCTTTTTTAAGATCTTAGCTTTTATGGTTGATATTTTTTCTATATAATCTCTATGACTTATTAATTTTAGATAGAGTGTAGTTCATTTTACTGAAATAAATGAAGAAATATTTTTAAAATAAAAAAGGAGATTTTAATGACCCTCATGAGAATTTTACCCCTCGCTTTAATTTTAACCGTACTAATGGGCCTGAGTTCATGTGGTTCTAGCAAAAAGAAAAATGCTAATGACGGATCTCAAAATACAAGTATGGATGCACCAAATGAAGATATTGAAAGAGCTGCAAATGCAGGTAGTTCAAATCTTTCTGTTAACAGTGACTCAGACTCTGGTAAGGCTGGACCACTTCAAACAGTAAACTTTGATTTTAACTCTGCGACACTTAGAGGTGATGCAAAAAGAAAACTTCAAGCTAATGCAGCATTTCTTAAATCAAACTCAAATGTTCAAGTTCAAGTTGAAGGACATTGTGATGAGAGAGGTGGTGTTCAGTTTAACTTGGCACTTGGTGAGCAAAGAGCAAAAAATGTTCGTTCTTATTTAATTTCTCAAGGTGTGAAAAGAAGCCAGCTAAGTACAATTTCTTTTGGTAAAGAAAGACCACTTGCTTTTGGTCACGACGAAAGTTCATGGAGATTAAATAGAAGGGCCAATTTTGTTGTTACAGCAAAATAATGCCTAAGATTTTAATAATTTTTTCTTCTCTTTTTATTATGGCGTGTGGTGTAGCAACCACACGTCCTAAAATAGAGATGGCTTATGCCCAAAGTGCGTTCATCGCAGCAAAAAATGCAGGTGCTCAAGTCTCAGCCCCTGCCCTTTATCGAAAAGCAGAATTTTACTATTTAAAAGCGAAATCAGCTTATCGAAGAAAATATTTTAATAAGGCAAAACAATACGCTCTTCTTTCGACAAAGTTTTCAGAAGAGGCGGAATACGCTACTGAAAGAAAGAAGGCCTTAGAAAATCTGTAAGGAAGATATTCATGAAAACCTACTTTCTTCTCATTCCCATTTTACTCATCACTGCATGTAAAACTAGAGAGCAAATAGCAAGAGAGAAGCTTGTTGACGATATTGCCAATCAACTTAAAGATGGGCAGGAGCTTCAGTCTGATAGTCTTACAAAAATTCAATCTCTTGAAGAGCAAATAGCTCTTGCAAATGGAAAAGTAGAAGAGGCGTCACAAGAGAATAAAAGTAAAATTGAACAGCTTCAATCACAGGTTAACCAGTTGGAAATTCAACTACAAGAGAATGACGAAAAGTTAAGTGAAATGAGTGATCAGTTAACACAGCAAGAAGCTTATATTAAAAAAGTTTTAACCACGTTAGAGTCCATGTCGGGAAAAAAGGCTCCTAAAAGAAAAAGTACACCTTTTGAAACAGCGATGAGGTATTACAAATCAGGTAAGTACGATAAGGCCAGGCCCATTTTTATTTCTCTTCTTAAACAAAAACAAACAGAAAATAGAAAAAAAAGATTATTGCATAACTTAGGAATAGTTGAATATTTAACGAAAAACTACAACGACGCCTTAACTTATCTCAGTCGACTTTATACTGAATACCCTAAGAGTGCTTATAATAAAAATGGCTTACTTCATCTTGGAAAAACATTTCAGGCGATGAAAAAAAATGATGAAGCAAAGGAAACTTATAAAATGTTAATCAAAAACTTTCCTACTTCAAAACATGCTAAAGAAGCAGGGGATTTACTTAAAAAGATATAATCTGTTTAAGGTGAATTGCAGGAGGCAATGAACAAAATGAAAAAAACATTCCTTTTTATTCTATTGGCCTTATCAATCGTCTCTTGTACTTATCTTGTTGAAAGCTTTGACGATAAAGATCATGAAATTGTTCAACTACCAGACCGTCCTTTAAGTCTTATCTTTTCTCATAATATCAATGGAGAGACTCATCCATGTGGATGCCGCCACTTTCCACTTGGTGGACTGCCTCAAGTCGCAGGACAAATGGAGAAGATTCGAAAGAAAAATAATATTTTATATGTTGATACCGGAGATACATTTTTTCCCTCCTCAACATTACCAAAAAGTGTTGAGATGAGTTTAAAGTATGCTGCAGATAACTTAGCAAAAGGAATGGATAAAATGGGGCTTCGCTATTTTGTCCCTGGAGATCAAGACCTCGCAGCAGGATGGGATTTTCTCGCTGAATTATCTAATAAGTATAAATTTGATTTTTTAATTTCAAACTTAAGTCCCAAAATAAAAATTAAACATAAAAAATGGGCCATGGTAAAAAATGGTCAGCAAAGAATTTTCCTGTTAGGTTTTGTTAATCCTGAAGTTATAAATATTAAAGATCGATTAAAGTTTTTGCCCGTCTTTGCTTCACTTGAAAGCGGAATTAATACACTAAAAAAGAATGGATATGATGAAAATAATAAGAATCATAGACTCATTGTACTTTCCCATTCTGGGATAAGTTTTGATGAAAAAATAGCGAAACGATTTAAGGGGATTGACTGGATTGTTGGAGCTCATACTCAAAGCTTTTTTAGATTTAGTAAAGATATCGGAAAAGTAAAGATTGGTCAGGTATTATCTAGGAACCATTATCTAGGTGAAATCTCTTTTGGTAATGAAGATAAGTATACCGTTCATGAAATTAGAGATGAGTTAAAAGATGTCTTAAAGCCAAATGAATTTTTATCATTTATTGATGCACATAAAGCAAAAATGAAAGAGTTCCAAATTAAAGAACAGGCGATGATGTCTCAGGTTCACTCTGGTGAAACGGTACAGAAGAAATATATTACAGCGTTGTCTTGTATTGAATGTCATAACGATCAAGGTGAACATTGGAAAAAAACACCCCACGCTTTGGCCTATGCCACGTTACTTAATGCTAATGAGTATAAGAATTTAAATTGTATAAAATGTCATTCAATTGGGTTGGGAGTTGATGAAGGTTTTAATAATGCAGAAGATATCTTTATCGTCGATGAAGAAGTTGAAAATAAAAAAGCTGTTCAGCAAAAATTTCTAGCTGCTTATAAAAAATTAGTAAAACCAATTGAAAGTAGTCGTGCCTTAAGCTCTGAGAAAACAGCTTCTTACACTGAAAAGATATTGGAGTTAGAGAGAAAACATCAGATCACTCATAATTTTTCAGGAGTTCAGTGCATGCATTGTCATGGCATGGACGTGGAACATCCATTTGAAGAAGAGTCAAAAAGGAATCTGGTGAAAATCAATCCTACTTCTCTCAAAAATAAATGTCTCGGTTGTCACGATCCCGATCAATCACCGAATTGGTATACCAAAAACGATCGAGGACTGCCTGAAAAGCCCAATTGGAAAGTTATTGATAAGTACTATAAGCGCTTCAGTTGTCCTAAAAGCTAGTTCTGATGGTGCTGTGTGGTAGGATTTAATTTCCTGTCATACTGCGTTTACTAAATTATGTATTATTATTTTAGAGAATCTAAACAAAAGGCTTTTTATGTTTATTAAGATGCTTTCCCTTTTCCTATTTATTAGTGCTGCTACTTTTGCAGGAGAAAGGGCCACAAATGATATTAAGCAAATGAAGCCCTATGGTAATGATAGCTTTCAGATTATTTGTATAGATGGAATTATTCAATATCTTTCCGCTGCAGAAATTGAAGCTGGTTTTGCATGTAACCAGATTAAGACAAGTCGTTATGATAATATGAAATTAATCGATCAAAATATAAATGATGAGAATAAGAAGCTTTGTAGTTTTGAAATAACTTTAAAGAAAAGTTCGATTAATAATTTTTACTATGCAGAAGTTCTTTCAGAGAAAGTTTGTAAAGAGGCCAGTTATTCACTAAATTGTAGAGTTGTTAATGAGCTAAAAACAGTTTGTGAAAATAGTGAGATATCTGTTTCTTTAAGTCGGTCAGTCTATAATCCTTCAGATAGATTTGACTCTACAGTTATGACCTATTTATCGACTAATGAAATTGGTGAATTTAGAATACTTAACTAAATTTGTTCTAAAAGTTTCAGAAATTTCTTTTGATATTTTTTTTCATGAGCATAAAAAACATCAATATGGATTCCATCTTCGATAGTCCACATCCACTTCGGCTTAGCACTCAGGTTTTCATAAAGATCTTTTCCAAATTTATAGGGGACGACTCGATCCTTTGTTCCGTGAACGACTAAAGTTGGCGTTTTTACATTTTTAGCAGCCTTATTTGTTGCATATTTATCAGAGACGAGAACGTAAGCGAGTGGACTAAGAACATAACCAACCCATGTTTGTCTTAAAATATCAGCAGCAATTTTTTGATAAGACATAAAAGTTGAGTCGAGCACAAGAAGGCTAATATCTTTTTTATGAGGGAAATCCTGATAGCCTCTCAAGGCTATATTTCCCCCTAAACTTTGAGCGTAGACAATAAATTTAGGGTAATTATTATTTTTAAAAATATTATGAGCATGAGTGTAGGCAGCTTTTGTGTCTCGATAGATTCCACTAGAGCTGGATTTTCCTTTAGAAATCCCATAACCTCTGTAATCCCAGATTAAAACATCATAGCCGTGATCGACAATCCATTGAATATTCATCATGTGAGACGAAAGGTTTTGTGCATTTCCATGAAAGAAAAAGACAAATCCTTTTTTAGGAATATTTTTTTTACTTCGAAGGTACCAACTATGAAGTCTTGTTCCATCATCACTATAAAAGAAAAGGTCATCATATTCTAAGCCTAATGTTTTAGGATGAGCATAAAGGTAGGGGTCTGGTTGATAGAAAAGTGAAGTGCATGAAGTAAAAGTAATAAGTGAAAGTAATAATATTAAAATGTTCAAAACGAATATCCTAGATGTATTCCGTACTTCTTTTTATTAAAGTTCGTAAGATGCTTGTAAAATAGCTCGATATCGACATTACGGCTTATATAATAATTAAAAATGGGGTTAATTGTCACTCTCGGGAAACTTTTATCAATCAGATTCGCATAATAATTTATATCCATGATTAATTTTGCTCTATTAAAAATTTGATAGCCGAAAATAAAGTCTGCAGAGGGGCCGAACTCAAAATTTTTATTGAAGTGGCTACTATACCTGAGTTTTGCTCCTGCTAAAAGTGAGAGGATATAATGGTCATTGCCATAGGATAACCCAAGATGGAACTTCAAGTTTGTGGCGTGATCATTAACTGAGTCTGTTTCCATGAGTTCTTCATTGATTAACTGAATCCTCCAGCTTAGCTGAGAGTAATAAAATGACCATGGATGCAGACTTGTCACTGAAATGACATTGATATGGTCGTAGCTTATTTTTTTTTCTTTATGAAGATAGTTTAAGTCACCTCCTAAAAAAGTGAATTCACTAAAAGGGGAATACCCAAGGTCTGACTCTGTTAAAGAGTGGTATCCCGATCGGTAGGAAACATGACTAATCATTTGTTCATGTTGATAACTTTGTCCTAAACGAAACCGTTCTGTTCCATGTCCAAGGTGTGGAGTGGTTGACGTTGGCCTATAAGTAATTTCTTTTTTTTCTTCTTTTATTTTAGATCGTTTTAAAAAAAGCTGATTTAAAAACTGCAACTCCTCTTGATCTAGTTTTCCTTCCGCGCGATAACGATCAAGTTGCATGAGGTGTATCATGGCATCAATTTGATCTTTATTTAAATCTAGACTTTTATTTTGATAGGCTTGACGGATAATTCTTTGGTCTTTCTTTGAAAGGGATTCAAATCGTTGTCGAAACTGCTCTTTTAGAGAGGGGCGAAAGATGGGTTCTTCCAACAAGCCTTGATCAAAAAGTTCGATTACAATATCGCGAGGGAGATAAAACCAACGAAGAGGAACGCGAAATTTTTTATCACTTACAATTTGAATTAGTTCTAAAAGATGGTAACTACAATTCTCATCGAGAAAATAATAGTCAAAATACGTCGTATTATAAATTTCCCAAACGTGGGCCAATAGGAAAAAGACTTGATCCTTAGTTAGTTTTAGCTTGTACTCCCAAAGGTTTCGTCCTTCACTATTGGAATAGGAATTAACTTTTTTATAGTATGGGTGCAGGTCAAAAAGCCCTGGATATCCACCAAATAACCCTTTGAGAGTATAAATAATTGCATTGTCAGATGGATCTGTAATCGCCTCATAAGAAGCACCGTAATCGAGAAGATCGTTTGTTTTATTTTTTTTATTAAAACGGATGAAAGTGTGACCAAACATCGAAGCGGGATTATTGGGATAAGCATCACTAAAAACTAAACTCATACTGGTTGGATTTATTTCCTCAATCCATCTCTCCCAGTTCGGACACGTGATAGCGTTTTTATTTATAAGCTTATTATTTTCTAAAAATATTCTTCTTGCAGGAAAAGCACACGCAGCTTTTAATTTTCCCTTACCAAAAAGTTGAGTTTCATCTTGAAAAGCTTCTATGGTCGCGGTGAGCTCTGCTTTTGCATCATGGTTTCCCTTTTCATGAATAAAAAAAGATTTTCCATCAGCAAGTGATATTCCACTCAAGCGTAAAGGTGAGTAATGGAGAAGTTTTAACCATAATGTTTTTTGATTATCTTGTAGGTCATCATAAAAAGAAACCGCTTGGATACAAGCGGCTTCACATATTAAAAAGCTAAAAAGTGTAAGTCTTAGATAAGTCCGCACGCCTTAAGCATTGTTGGGTTTACGACAATTTCTTTTTCTATTGCGATGAGAACGTCGTAAGCCTTTTGATTATTTTGATTAAAGATTTCAGCATACTGATTTTGCATGTGACCAGAAAAGGCAGATTCATCACAACCAAAAGTTTGAGCTAGGCCGTTGATATACTCACCACTTCCCATGGCCATTTCAGCTTGGACCATTGGTAAGTTATTCTCTAAAAAATGTAGTGATTTTTTATCGTTCTTAACGATTGAGTGCTTGGCACATCCTGATGTTCCAAAAGTCATCGCGATTGAGTTTAGAAAAAAAGCGTTAGTGGTAGCTCTTAATGAAGATGAAACCAGTGAGTTCTTTTTGAAAACTTGCCAACCTAGTCCACATCCACTTGATTTATCTGATGCAAAAGTTGCTCTTCCGAGAACAATTAGGGCCACTAAGACAATCCATTTACTCCAATTAAACATGGTTTCCTCCGTCGAAATTTTATTGTGTGTATCTATTATGCTAGAGTGGCTTCAAATGTACGTCAATTGCAAAACCTAAGAGGGGAAAATGATAACGCTTGGTGTAGAAACGAGTTGTGATGATACTTCAATTTGCCTTTTAAAAACGGATCAGCAGGGGCTTAGCCCTGAAGTTTTGGCCCATGAGTCTTTTTCTCAAGAGAAGATTCTCGCCAAATGGGGTGGGGTTGTCCCTGAGATTGCAGCGCGAAATCACTTAGAAAAATTACAGCCCTTAATCGAATATGTTTTTGATGCGGCGTCAGTGAAGCTTACTGAAGTTGATTTAGTTGGAGTGACGTCTTACCCCGGTCTTTTAGGCCCACTTCTAACTGGTTTAAACTTGGCCAAAACAATTAGTTTACTTACTAAAGTTCCGGTTTATCCCGTGAACCATTTATACGCTCATCTTGAAGCAATTCATCTCTCTGAGGAAGTTCCTTATCCTTATTTAGGTCTTGTTATTTCGGGAGGGCATACTCTTTTTTTAAAAGTCTCCGGAGTAGAGCAATTCGAAATACTTGGCAGCACGATTGATGATGCTGTTGGTGAAGCATTTGATAAAGGTGGCAAGTTGTTGGGATTACCTTATCCAGCTGGTCGCCATATTGATGATTTGGCAAAAAAAGGAAATAAAAAGGCCCATTCTTTTCCAATTGGAATGGAGCATTCTAAGGATGCAAATTTTTCTTTTTCTGGTTTAAAAACATCGTTGAGAACTTGGGTTGAAAAAGAAGGAAAGCCTGATGCCGAATCAACGAACATGTTTGATGTCTGTGCTTCTTACCAAGAAGCGATTGTTGAAGCGTTGAGAATTAAAACGAAATATGCCTTTCAAAAAGCTGGCAACCTTCCTCTTGTCGTTGGTGGAGGAGTTGCGTGTAACTCAAGAGTAAGGGCCGTCTTAAAAGAGTATTATGATAATGTTCATATCGTACTTCCAAAATTTTGTACTGATAATGGAGCGATGATCGCAAATTATGCGGCCAGATGCCACAAACTCGCCATTCCTTATCCCGATAGTTTAAAGATTGATGCTCGAGGAAGGTTCATTGATAAAAATGAAGTTCAAAAGGCTCCTTTTTAAATGAAATATCCTCAGGCCAATAAAGATCTCGGACAGCACTTCCTAAAAGATCAAAATGTGATTAATAAAATAACAGAACTTCCTGATGAGGATGTTGATGTTATCTTAGAGATTGGGCCTGGACCTGGGGTTCTTTCAGAAAACTTAACAAAGCTTAATAGACCTTATAAAGTAATTGAAGCTGATAGACGTTTTCATGAATATTTAATTTCTCATTTGCCCGAAGAAAATATTATTTTTGCCGATGCTCTTGAATTTGACTTAGAAGAAGCTTTTAAAATTTGGGGATGGGAAGATAAGAAAATTTGGCTAGTGAGTAATCTTCCTTATAATATTAGTGCACCTCTTACGATAAAGTTTTTACAACAAAGAGAAATCTCTTATATGTCACTCATGTACCAAAGAGAGGTCGCTTCTAAAATTCTTGGTGACGGGAAAAAAAATGAGCAAGGATCATTGCTCGTGCTATGCCAAAACTTCTTTGATGTAGAATCGCTTTGTAAAGTTGCCAAAGGAGCGTTTAACCCGCCACCAAAAGTTGAATCACAGGTTCTATCTTATTATAGAAAAAATGAAGTTGAAGTTGCTTTAGAAGAGTTCAGTGAGTTCGAGTCATTTTTAAGAAAACTATTTTCTTTTAAACGAAAACAATTGGGAACGGTTTTGAAAAACTATTTTCCAAAAGATAAAATTGATAATGTATTGAATCTTACAGCGATTGATGTCAAAATCAGAGCAGAGGCCCTATCATTAGAGCAAGTCTATCGTTTGTATCGGAATTTTAAATAATGGGAATAAAAGTAATCGCCAAAAACAAAAGAGCTTCTTACGATTATGCACTAGAAGAAAAGTATGAAGCAGGCTTGTCTCTAAAAGGTACAGAGGTAAAAAGCTTAAGGGCCGGAAAAGTGAGTTTGGCAGAGGCCTATGTTGCGATTGATCCCTATGGCGAAGTTTGGGTTCATAATATGAATATCGCTCATTTTGAATTTGGAAATCAGTTTAATCATAACGAAACGAGAAAAAGAAAACTCTTATTAAACAAAAAAGAAATCGCTGAAATTTATCACAAATTGAAAGCGGGAAGTATGACGATTGTTCCCACCCATATCTACTTTAAAGATAGTAAAATCAAACTTGGCATTGCTCTTGGTAAAGGGAAGAAACAACACGATAAGCGTCATGACAAGGCAAAGAAAGATGTTGAAAGAAAGTTAAGAAGAGGTGATTACTCTTAAGTCTTTGCTTTTTCATATTGTAAGACCTTATTGGCCCTTGCAAGATTCGTTAAGTTACCAATTCATATGAGATAAAGCATGGTTACCCTAATTTAGGGGGACATATGCAACAACTCGTTATTATTACTTTATTTTTTCTGACTTCATTTCAACTTAAAGCAAATATTATTCGAACAGAGAAATGTGGAAAAGAAATTTCATCTGACTTTGTTTATTCTGAAGATTTCTCCTGGGGAATGAGTCTGGACGAGATTAAAAAAAGTGAAGAGTTAATATACTTATCAGGAAAAAGATTAAAGGAGAGGGCCTATACCAGAGACGGAAAGGTTTACTTTCCTTTGGATGCAAGAGAGGTTGAAATAAGTCAGATGTTTATTGAGGCCCTCGTCAAACAAGTGGAGAATGCCTTTAAGCAAAACTATGTTGATGCTCTCGTCTTTCCGGATATGGGGCACTCTCATTTTTTCATCCCTATGGATATTTATAAAAACGAGCTGAGACCGATCAAAGATAAAAAAGAGCTTTATGAAAAAATGTACTCTCTCCCTGAGCTTAAAATTCTTTATCATACGGCCGAGCAATTAAAGATGCTTGATGAGAATAAAAATCTGATCAATGATAAAAAACTCATCTGGCGTTATCAGACTAGAAATATTGTTGGTGATATGAATGGATCTGATATGGAAGTAATTGTGAATGAAAAAAGTGCTTTTAATACTGCCCATGATTATGGAGCAGAAGGAGAGTATCGCTATTGGGGAGCAGGCTTTAATATTTCAGGGTCTAAAGATGGTTGTTTTTCCTATGAAAGAAATGGTCAAACCTATTATTTTGATATTTCACTAAAGGATCTCGAGTCTCAAAACCCAAATCAAAATTGGGGCTTCTAAGATTTTTTAAGAAATCCAATGATAAACGGCATAACCATATGCTGCGAGAAAAGTTATGCCGCTTGCTTTACCTAAGTTTTGTTTAACTGCATAGAGAATAAGAAAGAGTAGAGAAACAGCTAAAAGTAAATAGACTTCAGTGTGAACGTTGACTTGATCTAGGGGAGCATAAATGCCAATGCTTCCTAAAACCAAAGCGACATTAAAGATATTACTACCGATAATATTACCTGTTATTAAGTCGGTATTTTTCTTTCTATAACAAGCTAGTATAGCAGTGATGAGTTCTGGAAAGGATGTTCCGAGGGCCATAAAAATAGCAGAGATGACGTAGGTCGAAATGCCAAAATGTTTGCCGATTGCCGATCCAGAAGAGACGATGAGTTCTCCGCCAATATAGAGAAGAGCAAATCCACCTAGAAGTTTAAGAACAACCATTACTCCAATTTTCGTGACTTCTTCCACATCTTCTTCTTCAATTTGTCTAAGCTTTCTACTTTTGATCATGTCGTAAAAAGTGAAAGCAAGATAAGAGATAAAGAAAATTAGAAGAGTGATAGAACTAGCTCGGTTAAAGCCCCAGAAAAATGCTATCACGGCCAATAAGCTAGTGAGCCCAAGGTGAATAAAAAGTTGAACAAGGATTTCTTTTCTCAAAATAAATAAGGGGGCCAGAAGAGATGAAACACCCATGATGAGAAAAATATTGGCGACATTTGATCCAATAATATTTCCAATCGCAATAGAAGAGTCGCCTTGACCTACGGCCAAATGAGAGACAAACATTTCTGGAAGAGATGTTCCGAAGCCAATTAAGACCAAGCCAATGACTAAGGGAGACATTCCCAAATAGAGCCCAATTCTTTCTGCCGCTTCTAAAGCCAGTTCAGCACCCCAATAAAGGGCCCAAATTGAAAAAAGAAAGTAAATAAATTGAATAGTAATCGTGTCCATTTTATGATGAGAAGTATACCCCAAGAGGTTGTAATGAAAAATCTTTATCGAACAATAGACATTAAATCTTTTCACTTCTTTTCATTTTGTATTGCGTTGATTGCTGATGGCTTACTCTTTTCTTATATTTATTTAAAGTTCACAGAAAAAGAGATTTTTGAGAAAGTTCTAAACGAGGCTTGGAAAACACAGAACCATCAAGGTCAACCCCCTGCTCACTTTGTAACAGAGCTCTTTCAGGTCTGGAATAAAAGCCTTATTTTTATGCTTCTTTTAATAGGGGGATTTCATCTCTTAATCTATGTTCTTTGGCAGGCAAAAAAAGTTTCTCCAACAAAGTATGTAAAACTTTATTTTAAAATGGGGATGGTTGGTTTTCCTTTGATGGGAATTTTTCTTCTTCTGAGTGATCCCGTTTGGGGAGTGTTGTTTCTAATGTTAGGTCTAGGCCATTATTTCAATATGGCAGGTATGACTTATTATCAATCAAGCAGTTTATAACGAATCTTCAATGGAAAAATTCGGAGCTATGAAATGAGATTGATCGGCTTTTGCCCAATCGTCTATTTCTTTAGATTTTTTCTTACGATGGACGAGACCTGCTATTGAGAGAAGAAAACTATCAAAGGCCCTTGGATGACGGCAGAGATTTTCCATATCTTTATCATAAATAAAAATATCGAGAGAGTGTTCTATGGCCTTAATGATGTTTAACCTTGCTTCAATACCTAAATGAATATCAGTTAAGTTGATAATATCTTTTTTGGTAATAATTTTTGCTCGTAAAAGCTCAATCATAATCATGGGAGAAAATGATTCATAAAGATCAATTTCCGCTGGGATATGCCTTCTTAGATAATTAAATCGCGATTGAATCATCAGTGAGCTTTGACCAAAACTATCATAAATGCCATTGAAGATATCAAGGAGCTGATCGTAATAATGACACCAGACCCATAAATCGATAGGACGATTCCAATAGGGAAGATAACCTTTTTTAAGTCGACGTTTGAAAGAGCGACTCATAAGATAACTACTGGGTGATTTCGAGATGGTGTCACGGTTATGGTCAAATTCCTCATCTCTATTTCGGTCTTTTTCGTATTGTTTGGGGTTATCCGATTGCCAATTCTTATCTTGTTTTAAAAGCCAAGAAATTTTCGACTGAATCGTTTTAACACTTTCATCAGGGCAAAGATCAATCCCTGGACAGGTCAACAGACATGTCTGACAAGCAGGGAGATCGAGAGGGAAGTCGACGACAACACTATTGATGGGAAGTTGGTTTAGCCAGTCGGTGATAACTTGATCACCTTCGTGATGTTCTTTTTCTCCCTTCGTTTGGAGAAGTGAATTGAGGAACCATCGATTTCTGTCTGGATAAAATTCAAGTAATGAAAAAAAGAACTGATCTTTTCTTCCACCCTTGAAACTTAATCCTCCAACAATTTTACGGTCCATATTTCCTCTAAGTTAATTTAGAGGAGAGTCTACTTCAAAATCCAAGATACGCATTTTTGGGTACTTTTTTAAATGATTGATAATGATACCTCTTTCGCTTTCATTGTGAAGAAGTAAGAAGCATCCACCACCACCAGCACCGCAAACCTTCATCTTGAGCTCGGTAAGCTCTTCTCTCATTTCATTATACAATGAATCCATCGAAGGTGAAACGATTCCCGGAAAAAGTACTTTTCTCGTTGCTCCCTCTTCTCCAATGAGAGTAATGAGCTTTGCGTATTCTTTATTTTTGATAGCAAGATAGGCTTGGTAAGATAAGTCGGCAATTTTCTTTAAACCTGAGACAATCTTATCTTCTCCATCGAAGAAACCTTTGTATACTTCCCAGTTATTGATACCAGAAAGTCTTGTCTCTCCTGAGTAAATAAGTGTCATTCGTTTTTCTAAGAATTCTTTTAACTCAAGTTGATAAAGCTGCTCTACTTCAATTTTTCCAACTTGTGGTTTTAAAGCAAGCACCCCACCGTAAACAGCAGGGTGATAATCTTGGTAACCTGCTGGTCCTTTATTTAGAATAATTGACTCGTAACCTTGAACAATATTAATACATGCCGTTTTATCAAATGTTTGATTTGTAAGCTGACATAGAGCTTTGTATAAAACAGCACCCATGGATGAAGAACCGCCTAGTCCTGCTCCCGTTGGAGAGCCTGAGCTGAGAGTTATCTTATATCCGGAGTCCAATTTGAAATGATTAAGTATAAGAGCGATAAATTTTAACGGGCCAAAAAAATCAGACTGTAAATTCTCTTTGTTAAATTCTTTTAACGAGTAAGTTTGTGAAGAGTTATAGTCTTTTGATTCGATGATAATATTATTTTGCTCTTGAGGTTCAATACAAACTTCAGCTTTAAGAGTTGTTGCAAGGTTGAGAGTGAAAGCGTTAGGGATGATAAGGTGTATAGGAGAAATATCTAATGTTCCTCCGAGTAAATCAACTCTAACGCTTCCTGATGTTTTAATCATCCGAATAAATACCTATGTAGGGAAGTTCTCGATATTTTTGAGCATAGTCGAGTCCATATCCAATAACAAAATTATCTTCAATTTCAAAAGCAAGGTAATCTATTTTTACATCGTGTTTTAATCTTGCTGGTTTATATAAAAGAGAGGCAAGCTTTAAAGATTTGGGATGCCTGGCTTCAAAAATCTCATTTAGATAAGTGATGGTTAAGCCAGTATCGACAATGTCTTCAACAAGAAGAACGTTTCTTCCGGTAATATCTTTTTTGACATCGAGATCAATTCTTACAGCACCGGAGCTTTCTTTGGCGTCACCGTAAGAGGAGGCAGCGACAAAATCTATTTCGACAGGTACTTTTATTTTTCTTACCAAGTCAGCACAAAAAATAAACGAGCCTCGTAAAACACAGACGACATAGAGCTCTTGTCCAGCATAGTCTTGATTAATTTGTGCTGCTATTTCTTCAAGTCTTTGATCGATTTTTTCACGAGAGATATAAGTTTCGATGGCCATAAGATGTCCTTTGCTTTTTAAAAGTGATGGACACTTAAAAGCTTGTTAGAGAGTTGTCGTTTGACTCTCATCTACCATATTTTTCTTGAGAGCAAAATAGGCACGCAAGTCTTCATCTTCTTGGTCATAATTCCAATGAATAGCACAACGAGCTTCGTAGAGATCGTTTTCCCCAACCAAAACTTGGTCTGAGTTTGATTCTGGATCTTTACGGTATGTTCTACTAGCTGCATTACCACAAACAGTACAAATGGCCTGAATTTTTTCGATTCGATCTGCAATACATAAGAGGGTTGGGATAGGCCCAAAAGGAGTACCTCTAAAGTCTTGATCGAGGCCCGCACAGATCACGCGAATGCCTCTGCGAGAGAGTTTTTTCACGACGATAATAATATCTTCATCGAAAAATTGAATTTCATCGATTCCAACGACTCTGGTGCTATCATATAGGTTTTCTAAAATTTCAGCTGCAGTATTGACCGGAGTGCCTTCAATCTTAAGAGAGTTATGACTCACAATGTCTGTTTCGTGATAACGGTCATCGATAGCGGGTTTAAAGATTTGAACTTTTTGACGTGCGATCTGCGCTCTTCTCACTCTTCTAATAAGTTCTTCGGTTTTCCCTGAAAACATAGGTCCACAAATTACTTCTACGCAACCAGATAATCCGCCATGAAAGTTGTTCAACTTAGCCTCCCAAAAATGTGTGTGTCTTGAATGTCTCGCCTAAACTAATGTTTTCAGGGCCGACTGATATTGGCCAGTTTAAACTTTCTTACAGTGTTTGTGATTAGGAAAAGAGGGTTGGGAATGCCGCCATGAGCATCATGACAAACATTACTGTCATTAGCGTGAGCAGTAAGAAAACAATAAAGAGCGGTGTGATGATCACAACAATACTTTGCAAAAGTGAAAGTTGTAAATTATTTTTGAGCCCTGCGTAAAGATAAATAATAAAAGCGATGGCCTGAATGATCGGTCCAAAAATGGGGATGAGGTAAAATGTATAACTTACAAGAGCATGGTTAACGGTTTCTGAGGCAATAGCATCAAGTTGGTAAGTCTTATTAAAAATATTTCCAAAAAACTTAACGATCGCAATCCAAAATCTCGTATAGATCAAAATAAATAAAGGAAATAAAACAACATTTAAAATCAGAGTAATAATTGTCCATTGGTACTTGGTCAGGTCACTGCCCATGATCGCAATATTTCCGCTCTCACTAAGGTATTGTGCTCCTGCTAATCCGGTGTAGAGAGCGACGATGCCATAGATGGCCTTAATACAGGCCATAAGCCAAGAAACACAGAGGACCTCTGTGAACTGTAGCCCTTGAAACTCTGGTGTGAGATCTGATTGGTCGCTGACGAGAGTTAAAAGTCTGTTGTGGACATCACTTCGATTCATTCTATTTTCATGAAAAGTTTTATGAACTTTAAAAGGATGGAAAAAAGTAATAAAAAAGTTTTTTAAGATCTCGTTCATTATTTCTCAATTTTTAAAGGAAAGTCCTTTCCACCATAATATAGGAGACCCGATTTTCCGTCTATGGTTATCAAAATTTCTTCATCCTTGTGAAAGAACTTGAACGTTTGATCGTTGTTTCGAAGTTGGTAAAGGTATTGATATCCTTCATTTTTTATATCGACTTCTTTCATCAGCATCGCTCGTGACTTTAAGAGATTTGTTATTTTTTGAATGCGCTGATCATTGGATTGGAAAGTTTTGTTATTAATTGAAATAGTTTGCTCAAGATTTGTCGTAAACCTTAAATTCCAATAATGATCGACTTTTTTAAAAAGAAACTCACAGTCCGCTCGTTGCATTTCAAAGATAAAAGGATCATGGTCATTAACAAGAAAGTATCCAGCACGATCTTTGTATTTATTGAAAAGAGATAGGGTTATTTTACGATTATCATGAGAAATAACGACCATTTCAGAGAGCTTTTGTTTTAAATCAGGTAATGACTTGTTTGTTATTATTTTCTTTGCTCTCAGTTTTTCAAGGGACTCCATAAAACGAATAATATTATGATCATCCATTTTGAGATAAGATGGCTTCGGTGGTTTCGTTGTTTTGTTTTTAAAATCGACGACATAAGAGTGACCTCTAAAGTTAGTGAGTTCAATACGACTAACGTTCAAATGAGGAAGTTTTCTAAAGACTTTTTTGTCTTCAAAAAACTGTTGATCGAGGTTCATCAACGATAAAATTTGGCGATAGTTTAAATCATGATTATGAGAATCTTCTTTTTGATAGACACCATCGGGGATGTTTTTATCTTCAACGAGAACAATTAGTGATTTGTTATTACGCTTTAGCTCGAGATAATACTCGGGAGAAAATTGTAATTTTTCACCTAAAGTAAAAACGAGCTTTTCATTTTCAAATTGAAAGATGATCTGGTTATTATCGTTGGGGATAAAGTCTGAACGTTCACCACTGTCGATTATCGTTTTATGGTGGAGGTTTCCCAGATAATTTAAAAAAAGATCAACATTTTTTTTATCGGCAAGGTGCTGGTTACTAGGGTTTCCAATGAAATATTGTTGATCTTTTACGATAATACTGACGAGATTATTCTTAAAACTTTTTAGCTCTCCTAAGTTTGAAAAATTCATCAAAGCCTTGGCCTCACCTAGGCTTGTTTGTGGATGAGTTGGCTTTTCATAGGCAAAATAAGCAATGACTAATAACAAAGAGAGAAGCGTCGTTAGGATTAAGTTTCTTTTCACGAAGCTCTCTTACGCCAATAAAAGAAGATGGCCGTCGCAATGAGAAGCAACGGGATAAAAAGGACTGTTGCATATAAAATGAGTCCAATTTGATGCTGATTAATAAAGACAGGACTTTCTTTTACTACAGGAGAGTCGAGAGTAATCATTTCGTCTCTTCCCAGTAGCCAACTTAGGCCGCTGAGAAAGAAGCCGGCATTTTTAGGAAACTTTTGATAGGTATTGATAACAAAAGTCGAGTTCCCATAAATAAGAATACGGTTGTTTTTCAATTCAAGTGCTCCAGCATAACCAACAGGACCTTCAACATCTTCACCTTTAGTAAAAAGTGGCTTTTGAGAAATGATTTCTCCTAGACCATACTCGGCCCATGCCGCTGGATAGGGCATAGAACTTGCTAAGATGGTAAAGTTTTTATCCATAACTTCATCTGTGAGACCCACTGCACTTGTAATGGGAAAGAAGACCACATGTTTAATATCTTTGGTGATAGGATGTTCTTTATCAAATTGAGCTAAAATAGGGACGGTACCGTCTGAACCTTTGATATGTTTAAGTCTATCGATGACGACATTATTATCAAGGGATATGCCCCATTTTTTTGATAACCAGTCCCGAACAACAGAGTTGTTATCTGAGTTTAGCTGGGGATCAAGTGCTAACATTAGGTTACCACCATTTAAAATATATTCATCGATCATTTTGAGTTCTTCTTGAAAGAAAGAAGACTGTGGCCCCCAGATAATGAGAGCTTTGACATTAACAGGTATTTTTTCCACTTCACTTAAGTTAACAAAATTTAACTTAAGATTTGAGTTTTTAAGTTGCTGAAAGAGAACAGATGCTCCTTCATTTTCTTTTGAATTAAAGTCTATTTCTCCATGTCCAGTGGTGATATAGACCTCGGGGATTTCACCAGAGTTAACTTGGTAAATCGCATTGGTAATCGAAAGTTCAGAAAGCTCTGTAATTGATTTTTGACGTTCCCCTTTTTGAAAGTGGATTGTAGGGATTTTTGTTACTCCAAACTCTTTTACTTTTACAGGATTGACTTCAGCATCAATCATTTCAATCTTTAAGGATCTATTTTCTAGGCGATAGAGTTCTAAGAAAGCACTAATCTGTCTAAAGCCTGATGCCAAGGTAAAAACAGTCAAGGTAACATCGTTTGCTTCTTTGACGATGCTCTTACTTTTTGTGGTGAGACTATTTATTTTTTGGGGACTAACATCAATCGAAATAGGGTTTTTAAATGCAAAGTAATTGATAAGCCCTAAAATAAAGACAGAAAGAAAAATAGTGAAAAGATAAGAAGATAACTGGGCAAAGTAGCGGCTTTTATAAAAATGTTTAAATGAGTTTTGATTAGTGATGAGAAGGATGACTGTCAGAACAAGAGAGACGACGGTGACACTACTATTGAGTAAAAATTCATCAGTAATCGAAAGCCAAAGACCAATCGCAATTAAATAGAGAAGAATATTAATAAAAATAAAAATAAAGTTTAACGTCTTTTTATTCACTACCACTTCCTAGAAATTAATTTGATAAAAGTTAAGTAAATAAATATTCCACTAAAGCTTAAAAAATAAATAAAGTCATAACTTCGTATAGAGCCTCTCGAAAGTGCTTCAAAATGAAAAGGAGTACTTAAATAGCTAAAGATTTGACCAACAATATAGTTTTTGGTGATTCCCCCTGATGCCGCCATTAACAAAACGGCCATGAGAATAGAAAAACCTAATAAAGAAGAAACAATTTGATTCTCTGTTAAACTTGAAGCAAAAACACCAACACTTAAATAACAAAAAGTACAAAAAAAGATACCTAAATAATTTGATAAGATGACAGGCCAATTGCCATGGCCTGATAGTGATAAGGTTATGGGAAAGATAAGTGTTAACAGTAGTAAGAAGCAAACTCCCGTCATCATACCTAGGAGTTTTCCCAGAATAATATCCATCTCAGTGAGGTCACTGGTGAGTAAAAGATCTAAAGTGTGATTCTTTCTTTCCTCTGCAAAGGAATTCATTGTGAGAAGTGGAGAGAAAACTAAAAAGAGAAAATTGATATTACCATACAGAGGAGCGATTACCAGTTGATCGATCGTTCTGTTGGTAAACTCTTGAGCTGAAATGAGATAATTGTAAAAAAGCCAACCAGAGATAATACAAAATAAACTCGCAACGATATAAATAAGCGATGATTTAAAAAGTGCTTTTAATTCCTTTTGATAAACAAGAGATATGGCATTTAAATTGATCATTAGTGAACGTTCTCCTTGAAGTATTTCTCTAATTCAAGTTCACCTTTTTTTGCGTTGATTAAAATTTTACCATTATTGATAATGGTAATCTCATCACAGAGAAGATCCACTTCGTGGAGTTGATGTGTGGATAATAAAACGGTGTGCCTTTCTTTTAAGTCTAATATGAGCTCTCTTATCTCACTTATGGCATTAGGGTCTAGACCAACGAGTGGCTCATCAAGAATAATCAAGTCGGCATCATAACTGAGAGTTTGAGCAATACCGACTCTTTGCTTGTAGCCCTTAGACAGTTTTCGAATAAGTTTATTTCTCACCTTATCGAGACCACATCTTTTTATAATGGTTTCAAAGTCTATTGTTTTGTCATGGGTTTTAATGGTGTGAATATTTCTTACAAAAACCAAATACTCTTCAACAGACATGTCCTGATAAAGGGGGAGATTCTCTGGTAAAAAACCAATGTTTTGATGGCAGTAGGCTGGGTTGGTATCGATGAGTTTGTCATTAACAAAAATTTCACCAGAGCTCGCGGGCAGCAAACCTGAGATAATTCTCATGGTCGTTGATTTTCCCGCTCCATTTGGTCCTAAGAAAGCATGAATATTATTTTTTTTGACATCAAAGCTGATGTTTTTGATGACTTCAACCCCAGGGTATTCTTTGTGTAGGTTTTTAACTTGTAAGGCCAAACTTTGATTCATGGAGAAATTCTAGCAAAGGCCATTTTACTTTGTATACTCAAGTACTTAAAACGAATGTCTCGTTGCGGCATTGTAAAAGAGTAAGTCTTTTGTCATGATTTTGTATCAAATCATAGAAAAAGGTATCCCATGAAGTTTTTACTTTTATCACTATTTATACTTTCACATTCTGCTTATGGGATTTCGGCAAAACGAAAAGCGTACGAAAATTTTGAAGATGCTTTTAATCGAGTCAGCTTAGAAAATAACTTTTTTTCGGCCAGAAAGTCCTCACAAGATAATCCTTATGATCAGGCAATTCATTGGAATAAGTTCAATGTGAGTAATAATCTGATTGAGTGGAAAGACTTAAGGCAGGTAAATAAAGCGTTTGTTGAAATGAGAAATAAAAGATTTATTGAGACCGAGGTTGATAATAATTTGTTTCTTAGAAGATCTTCTTGGCTTTTACCCGAAGATGGTTGCTGGTTAAGGGCCGAACTTGCCAAGTTTAACTTAGAAGATTGGAATTACCCTGAAACCTATAAGTTATACATCTTTGGGAATTTAAAAGTTGAAACTGAGAACTCCGTTTATGGTGAAGTCTACTGGTGGTATCACGTGGCCAACGCTGTTTACGTTAACCAGTCACTTTATATTCTCGATCCTGCGATTCATCCTGATGGACCTCTTCTTTTGAATGATTGGATCAAAACAATGAATGATGACAATGCTCATATCTCACTTTGTGAAGCTGATTCTTATGATCCTTATAGTAAATGTTCTGATACTATTGAAGTTGAAAAGCAAAGTTCTATTAGTTATCAAAAACTTTATTTAGACTTTGAATGGCGCAATCTTATAAGTCTTGGGCGAGACCCATACACCGAGCTGGGTGATAATCCCCCTTGGAAGTAAACTAAATCTCAAACTTATACATGGCGAGAGCTTTCTCTCGTTGAACTTTATGTTCTACAATTGGAGCCGGGTAGCTTTCGTGATCTAGAATAGGTACGTGAAGCTTTTTTGCCGGGATATCAGAAAGCTCTGGTAAATACTTTTTAATATACTCACCATTTGGATCGAACCTTTTACTCTGAGACCAAGGATTAAAAATTCTAAAATAAGGTTGAGCATCACAGCCTGTAGAAGCGGCCCACTGCCAGCCTCCATTATTAGGAGCAAGGTCACCATCAAGTAATTGCTCCATAAAGTATTGTTCACCCCATCGCCAGTCTATTAATAAGTCCTTAGTTAAAAAGGAAGCGACAATCATTCGTACTCTATTATGCATCCAACCAGTTTCTTTTAGCTCACGCATACCTGCATCGACGATAGGAAATCCCGTCAGTCCATCTTTCCAGGCCTGAAACCATTTTTTATTATTTTCCCATTTCAAGTCTTTATACTTTTCTAGAAAAGCACTTTTTTCGACGTAGGGAAAATGAGTCATAATATGATAATAAAACTCTCGCCATATGAGCTCTTTTAAAAACTTTCCGTCTTCAAGTTTATAATAATAAATGATTTGAGAAGTGGTGATTGAGCCGTTTTTAAGAAAAAGTGAAAGCTTGGAGGTTCCTGGAATTGAAGGAATGTCTCGGTCATGATCATAGGCATTCATCTTTTTCTTAAAGGCATCGAGATATTTTATCGCTTCGAGAGTACCAGCTTCTGGAATCGGTATTGTTACTTTTTTTGCATTACTCTCTAGATAGTCATCGAGATGATCTTTCATCTCAACTTTTCCCCTAAATAGTTTTTTCCAAGAGAGTTTAAAAACTTTTTCAACGTTATTTTGCTTAAGATTTTTAATGTAGTGAAACCCATTTTTTTGACTTAGGGTGCGCACTCTGACTTCATCTTGCTGATATATTTCTAACCATTTTCTCGAAAAGGGAGTGTAGACTTGATAAGCTCCACCGCTGGGTTTTGAAAGTTCATGGGGCTCAATAATAAGATGGTCTCGAAATGTATTGACCTCTATATTATATCCTTCCATAAACTTTTGAATTGCTTTGTCTCTTTTTAGAGCAAAAGGTTCATAGTCTCTACACCATGTGAATGTTTCTGGTAAATCTATCTGCGCCGCTTTGAGTTTTTCAAAAAGTTCTTCGAAGGCCGATTGTGGTCCGACATCAAGAACCAAAAGATCACTACCGATGTTTTTCAACTCTTTTTTTAATTGGGCCAAAGATTTTAAAAAGAATTGAAACCGATTAAAGGACATGTCTTTTCGGGAAAGAAACTTTTTGTCGAAACAAAAGATGCCAATAACTTTCCCGTCGTATTTTTTAAATTGTTGTTGAAGAGCAGGGTTTCCCGCAACTCTTAGATCTCTTCTAAACCAATGTATGCCGTATTTCATCATACGGCACTTTAACATTAGTTAGTTGCATTACGATAGTTTTGTTAAAACTAAGACGCTCTTTGAAAGTGTTGTTGCTGTTCTCTTTCTGCTTCTTCAGCGTGGGTAATACAAAGAGAGGTAAAAGGTTGGTTTTTAAGTCTTTTAAAACCAATTGGCTCATCACATTCTTCACACGAGCCATAGACTCCATTTTCAATACGATCGAGAGCTTCTTCAATAGCACGTAGCTTGGCAAGTTCTCTGTTTCTCATATTGAATGTTACTTGTTGGTTAATGATATTTGTTGCTAGGTCAGCATCATCAGGTAGATCTTCAGGTTGAACATGAAGGTCATCTGTTCTTGTGAGTTGGCCACCATTAATAATCTCCTGCTTCATTTTCAAGAGATTCTCTTTTAATTCGTCAACTTGCTTCTTGTTCATCTTAACCTCCGAGGGCCTATCGTTATAATAAGCCTATTCCTTATTTTATTAGCAGGTGCATTACGCGTTCAAGCAAAAAGAAACTATGCATTTTTTGCCTGTCGTTAAATTGTTTTTCACGACAGAAGGTATTCTAAGGTAACTATAGATTTGACGATAAAAAAAATGTAAATATCTGAAATTACAGTAAGGCTAGTTTTTGGACTTGTTCAAATTTCGCCAACTTTTTCCCTGCCTCGCCTTGTAATTCTTTTGAAATTGGTTCACGGCTTCTTTGTGCTCAACATAGGTTTTAGAGAAGACATGAGTGCCATCATTTTGGCTAACAAAATAGAGATACGAATGAGACTCAGGATTGAGGACGGCCTTTATGGAGGCGAGCCCGGGATTGGATATAGGCCCTTTGGGAAGCCCACCAATTTTATAGGTATTGTAAGGCGTTTTTTCTAGCAAATGTTTTTTCTTGAGATTTCCATTAAAGCTCTCCCAAATTCCATAGATGGTGGTGGGATCAGATTGTAATCTCATTCTCTTTTTCAAACGGTTAAAAAAGACACCGGCGATAATTGGTCTTTCATGTCCGGCACCCGTTTCTTTTTCCACAACAGAGGCAAGAACAATACACTGGGCCTTCGTTAAGTTTCTTGGGTTAATAGAAAAATCGAGATCTTTTGTTTTTTGGTTAAAAACTCTAACCATTGTTTTGATAACTTCTAACGGCTTCATCTTTTGATTAAACTGATAGGTTTCAGGATAGAGATAACCTTCAACTGTTTCAAAAGGTATATTAAGTGATGAAGCAGTCGTGGGATCTTTTGCAACTTTTATAAATTCATCAGCACTAACAATTTTTTTTGCCTCTAAAATCTCTGCTATTTGATAGAGGTTTTTTCCTTCAGGGATGGTGACCTTCGTTGTGATTGGGGTTCCTTCTGTTAACTCCTTAATGACGTCAAGCATAGTTGAATTTGATTTAATTAAAAATTTACCAGAACGAAACGACGTCATGATCTTATTGTATTTAGAGTAGCGGTAGAAAACCTTTGCACTGCTGATGATCTTTTCTCGGTAAAGCCGCCCATTAATACTAGAAAATGGCTCACCAGATTTAATTTCAAAGACGACTTCAGGACCATCATATTCCCAAATGGCAATGGCATGATAAACACGAACGCCAGCAAGCATAACTGAAAAAACAGGGGCGATAACGAGAAAGACCCACCAATATTTTTTGATAAAAACCTCACGGTTATAATTTCGATTTAGTCCAATTTATCACTGTCGTTTGCTTTTAAAAAGTCCTCAAGTATGATCACCGCCGATAAGCAGTCTATTTTTTTTAGATCAACTTTAAAGTTGAACTCGGGAGAGTTCTTCATGCGATCTTTTGCCGTTTCGGTGGAAAGGGTTTCATCTTGGAGGTAGACCGGAAGACCTGACTGGTCTGCTAAAAATTGACCGAAAGATAAAACCTTCTTAGTCATGTCACTGACTCTACCATCGGTTAAAAGAGGTTTTCCTAATACCAATGCCTGAACATCGAGCTCATTTGCCTGCTTGATTACGCTCTTGGTCAATTGAGGTTTTGATTTGAAAAGTATTCTTTCGCCCATGAGAGGAAAGGGGTCATTTCCCGGGATGAACGTGGCAATACCTGTGACTTTCTCTCCGTAATCAATGGCGAGTAATTGTTGATTTTGAAAAAGATAAAAATTACTTTCTTGTGAATAACTCACGAATATGTCCTTGACTTTAAAGCATTTCGCGTTAATATTTGCATTAGAATTTCCCGAAAAAGAAACTTCAACCAAATCCCTCTCATATTATACAACACGGAGATTTATTAAGAGGGTAGAAAGGTTTATTCAACCGATTCTTATTCATTAATCTAAATGACAAAATATATTAACAAAACAGCTAACATTTTAACATTATTTATCCAGGGGTAAGTTACATGCACCTTAACGACCTTCGTATTCTCGAAATTGCAAAACTAAGTGAATTGGCCAAAGAAAATGAGATCGATAACTCATCAAGTATGAAAAGACATGAGTTGATCTTTGCCATTTTAAAGGCAAAAGCTGCTAATAAAGAACAGATCTTTGGTGGAGGAGTTCTCGAGATTTTACCAGATGGATTTGGATTTTTAAGGTCTCCAAATTATAACTATCTTCCTGGTGCCGATGATATTTATGTCAGTCCCTCGCAAATTAGAAGATTTGGATTGAGAAAAGGTGATTCTCTAGAGGGTGAGATCAGACCTCCAAAAGATGGGGAAAGATACTTTGCTCTTTTGAAGTTAAGTACCGTTAATAGTCGAACTCCTGAAGATCATAAGAAAACTATTCTTTTTGATAACCTTACGCCTCTTTATCCAGAAAAGAAGATTAACCTCGAGAGTAAACCAACAAATTACTCAACTCGAATAATCGATATGTTTGTGCCCCAAGGTTTTGGTCAACGTTGCCTTATCGTTGCTCCGCCAAAAGCTGGTAAGACCGTTCTTCTTCAAGATATTGCTAACTCAATAACTGACAATCATGACGATGCTCATTTGATTGTTTTACTTATTGATGAGAGACCAGAAGAAGTAACTGATATGAAAAGAAACGTGGATGCTGAGGTTATTTCATCTACGTTTGATGAACCAGCAAACCGTCACGTTCAAGTTGCTGAAATGGTACTAGAGAAAGCAAAACGCATGACAGAAGCAGGGAAAGATGTCGTGATTCTTCTCGATTCGATCACTCGTTTGGCCCGTGCCTATAACACTGTTGTTCCTCCGTCGGGAAAAATTCTTTCTGGTGGTGTTGATTCAAATGCTCTTCACAGACCAAAAAGATTTTTTGGAGCTGCTAGAAATATTGAAAATGGTGGTTCTTTAACGATTATTGCAACGGCCCTTATCGATACTGGTTCTAGAATGGATGAAGTTATTTTCGAAGAATTTAAAGGTACTGGTAACTCAGAAGTTCAGCTCGATAGAAAATTATTGGAGAAGAGAATTTTCCCTGCTCTTGATATCAACAAGTCTGCCACTCGTAAGGAAGACCTTCTTATGGATCAAGCAGACCTGGCGAGAATTTATGTTCTTAGAAAAGTTCTTCACCCCATGAATACAATTGATGCCATGGAGTTTATGTTAAGTCGTATTACTAAAACAAAGACAAATGGTGAGTTCCTAGACTCGATGAATGGATAGGCAGTAATCATGTCTATTTTTGATAAACTCGAAGGTGTTGTTAAAAGATTTGAAGAATTGACCGAGAAAATGGCCGATCCAACTCTTTACGAGCGTCAAAAAGAATATAAAGAAATATCAACAGAGCGATCTAATCTCGAAGAGATTGTCGGTACTTACAAAAAGTATAAAAAAATCAAATCAGATATTGATGGTGCTAAGGACTTATTAGCGAACGAAAAAGATGAAGAAGTTCGTGAAATGGCAAAAGAGGAATTAGCAGAAAACGAAGTTTTAATTCCAGCACTCGAAGAAGAGCTGAAAATGTTATTACTTCCACGAGACCCTCTCGATGATAAAAACGTGATGATCGAAATCAGGGCCGGTGCTGGTGGTGATGAAGCCTCTATTTTTGTTGGTGATGTCCTTCGTATGTATCAAAACTATTGTCGGGCCCTAGGTTACAAAACGGAGATCGTTTCAATCTCTGAAGGTGACGAGGGGATAAAAGAAGTTGTCTTTAGTGTCTCCGGTGAAAAGGTTTACTCCAACTTAAAATATGAATCAGGAGTTCATCGAGTCCAAAGAGTTCCAAAGACAGAGTCTCAAGGACGTATCCATACTTCAACGATTACAGTTGCCGTCTTACCGGAAGCTGAAGATTTAGATTTTGAATTAAATATGAATGAAGTTCGTATTGATGTTTATCGCTCTAGTGGGGCCGGTGGGCAGTCTGTAAACACCACAGATTCGGCGGTAAGAGTAACTCATGAACCAACAGGGATTGTGGTTGCTTGTCAAAATGAAAGATCACAGTTGAAAAATAAAGAGCAGGCCATCTCGATATTGAAGGCACGAATTTACGATCAGATGTTGCAGGAAAAAAACGATAAAGAAGCAGCAGAAAGAAAAGGTCTCGTTGGTAGAGGTGATCGTTCTGAAAGAATTCGAACGTACAATTTTCCCCAAGGCCGTCTTACGGATCATAGAATAGGTTTAACTCTCTATAATTTAGACAAAATTATTGAAGGCGATTTAGAAGAAGTTACAAATTCGTTAATCGCTTATAATAGAGCAGAACTTCTCAAGGGCCAAGAAGATTAATGGTTCTCCAGAGTATTAAAGATTTCTATCGAAATAATAAGTCCATTCTTATTCAGCATTACCCCGGTCTTACAGAAAAAAGATTAGTCGAAGAATTTGGAAATGATCAGCCAGAACAGCTAAACGAACATTTTTCAAAACTCTCTCTAGGTATTCCGCTCGAGTATATTAGTGGCAAAAGTTATTTTTATAATAGCGAATTTATCGTCAATCAAAACACTTTGATTCCTCGGTTTGAAACGGAAGGTTTAGTAGAATTAGCAAAAGGTTTTTTGAATAAAAACGATAACGTTATCGATATTGGAACTGGTTGTGGAAATATTATTTTATCTCTTATTCAAGAGGTAAATTTTCCTGTTCATGCTAAAGGTGTCGATGTTTCGAATGAGTGTATAAAAATTTCAGAAATAAATGGTTTTCGGTTGAGATTTAAATTTCATCCAATGACGAAGATTGAATTTTGTTTACAAGATCGCTTCGACGGAGACTCGAATAAGTACAACCTCATCATTTCAAACCCTCCTTATATCAAACGTCATGCTGATGAAAAAGAAGTTCATCAACAGGTTTTAAAGTATGAACCTCACCTTGCTCTTTTTTTGAATGACGAAGATTATGACAAGTGGTTCGAAGATTTTTTCTTTCAAGCTGTGAATCATTTAGAGGAAAGCGGTAAACTCTTAATGGAAGGTCATGAAAATCATTTACAACGATTAAGAGAAATGGCTGAAAAATATTTTAAAAGGTGTGACGTTTGTAAAGACCTCACCGGCAGAGATCGATACCTGGTAGCATATCTCTAAAAAGGAAGACTCATGGATAAATTATTAATCAATGGACCGTGTAAGTTAAATGGAAGTGTTGAAATATCTAAAGCAAAAAATGCATATTTGCCTATTATGTGCGGTGTTCTTTTAACGAAAGAGAGTATTCGTCTTCAGAAAGTACCGGCCTTAAGAGACATTAATACGATGAACTCTCTTCTCTCTCAGTTAGGTATAAAGATTGAAAAAGAGGGACGAGATATTATTTATACTGCTGATAGCATTACATCCCAAGAAGCAACTTATGATCTGGTTAAAACCATGAGGGCCTCTATTACGGTACTCGGTCCATTACTTGCTCGCTTTCACCATGCGAAAGTTTCTCTTCCCGGGGGATGTGCCATCGGATCTCGTCCTGTGAATTTACATTTAGAAAACCTCGCAAAGCTTGGTGCTGAAATTAATATTGAGTCTGGTTATGTTGAGGCCAAAACAAACGGTCTCAAAGGAGCGCATTTAGTACTCGATTTTCCTTCTGTAGGAGCAACTGAAAATTTAATGATGGCGGCCACTTTAGCAGAGGGGACCACGATCATGGAAAACTGTGCTCTTGAACCTGAGGTTTCAGACTTGGCATATTTTTTAAAAGCATTGGGTGCAAATATTTCAGGTATTGGTACAAAAACCATAACGATTGAAGGTGTGGCCGAACTTGGTGGTTGTGATTATGAGGCCATTGGAGATCGAATCGAGGCGGCGACTTATGTGCTAGCCGGACTGATGACAAACTCTGAGATAACGGTAACTGGATTTAAACCTGCACATATTGAATTTATATTAGAGAAGTTAGTTGCGGCCGGGGCCAAGCTTGAAATAGGGGATGACTTTGTGAAAACGAAAGCCTCGATCTTAAAAGGTTTAAAGCTCGATACCGCTCCTTATCCTGGTTTTCCAACGGATGTTCAGGCCCAGATTATTGCTCTTTGTACGCAGATTCCTGGGGCGAGTGTTATCACTGAAAACATATTTGAAAACAGATTTATGCATATTCCTGAGCTGAAAAGGTTGGGAGCTCAAATATCACTTAAAGGAAAGTCGGCCTTTATTGAGGGGGGAAATCCTTTAAAGGCAGCTCCCATTATGTGTACTGACTTGAGAGCGAGTGCAGCTTTGGTTTTAACAGCTCTTTGTGCTGAAGGTGAAACAGAAATTCAAAGAATTTATCACCTCGATAGAGGTTATGAGAAACTTGATGAAAAGTTTTCAAGCCTTGGTGCTAAAATTCAAAGGGTAAAATAATGTCTGAATGTTTGTTTTGTAAATTTATCAGTGGTGAACTCAATACTCATAAAGTCTTTGAAAATGAAAACGTGTTGGCCTTCAAAGATATTTATCCCGCCGCTAAAACACATATCCTCTTCATTCATAAAAAACATACAGAAAATATAGTTGAAATATGTAATACCGATATTGGGCAGGTTACCGATATCTTTTCTGCTATGGCCGAATGGACTCAACAAGAAGGTCTCGATAAATCAGGATTTAGGATCATAAATAACCTCGGAGATCACGGGGGTCAAACCATTTTTCATACGCATTTTCATGTACTTGGAGGAGAAAAACTGAACCCTGGTCTGAATTAGTTCGTTTTTGAAATTATCAAAATTCTAAAAAGAAATACCGTCACTGACGTTTTAGTTTTCTCTTAACTAAAAGGAGAAACTATGAAGTTGTTAAGTCTGTGTTTGCTAATGTTGTTTGTTTGTTCGTGCTCTAAAGAGAGTGATTCATCACTTGATGAAAATATTAATCCACCAATCTTTCATGCAAATCAAGTTGAAGAGAAACTGGTTCAAGAGTTTAATTTTTTAAAATTTAAAAGCTTTCATCATTTAAAAATCAAATCAAAAGAGAAGACCTTATTTGAGCAAAGTAATTTCCTGTATCGAGAAAACATTCTCTATGAGAGTGTTCTGAAAAACTTTACCATCACAAGGGATATTGATTTTTTAAAGTTGATTCATCAAAAAGAGGTCGCTGTATTTAAAGATGAGTTAAAGAAAAATCCTACTCCAGAGGGACGTTGTTCTTTAGAGGTTGAGGCCGTATTTGATGTTCCTCAAAAGCTCATTAAAAAACTAGAATTAGAGGGATTAAGTTTAAATTTTAAAATCGAGCTTATAAATAATGAAGAGATTGAAGTTCCGGCCCATATTAGGAGTGCTCATCATCTTTTAAATGGTGAAAAAATCTTTCATTTAAAAAGCAGAGATGATCTAGAAAAAGAAGTTTGTCATTCATTATTAAAAAATAGAGGTCGTTTGCTGATGTCTTTTGAAGAGATTGAATTAAAAAATGGTGAAAATTACTTTTTTAACCTTGAGAAGCAGATGACCAATCATAAACTGATTGTTGTTTTAGAGAAGTTGAAAAGTTATTACTTTCTTACTTCAAAAAAGACGAAACAGTTAGAACTAGAGAAGAAGAGTATTACTCCTGTAATTGATCAGAAAAAGTGGCACTCGTTTGAAAACGATTCAATTCATTATATTTTTAATGCCTCTGATAGAGAAATTGTGAACCCCCAGAAAAATTGGCAACGTAAAATAAAGCACGTTGATAAACCTTGGAACTTCGATCTTGAGAGCTCAAATGATGAAGTGACAATTTATTTGAGAGGAGAGTTTGTTAAGCCTGGAATTATTCTGAAGAGAAATCAAGTTAAATATAGCGATCAGTATCAATTGCGCTTTGGTCAGGATTATCACAATATTTGTGATATCAATAATAAAGAGCTGATTACACAAAAATCAAAAATTCAGAAAGTTGAGGACTGGAAACAAGTCCCAATAGAAATTGAATGGGACGGCTCATCTGCTCTTCTTTGGGATATCCCTTTTAGTAGAGTCGATTTGATTAATGATGTTTTAGCTGTAACGCTGGAGTTAGATAACTTTAATGGTGAAAATATTAAAATAAACTTTGATACGGTAATGAGAGAATA
>JAUHVL010000072.1 GCA_030425045.1 bacterium | reverse complement strand
ATGGAAGGAGTGATAAAGAATCGCTCTGAAATTTCTAAAATTTGGTCTCTCGATAGAAAGTCTGGCATTACTGGCTTGATGAAAATGGCAAAGGCTCTCGCGAGTGAGAACTTTACCTATTTATATGATGCTCATGGGAGTATGCGCTCAACAATGATTTCTTTTTATTTGAGAATGGCCGATTTGAGTCTTTATTATAAATTGAGATCAAAATACCGACTTAAAAGATTTTTATTGTTCAAATTAGGCGTAAATTTATTTCCACGTCCTTATAAAAGTATGCTGACTTATTGGGAGCCCCTTAAAGAATTACTAAAACTAGAGGGAACTCCTGATTATTTAGAAAAAACAAATTTTGATGGTGATCCAACTTATCGTGATTCTATTATATTGGCCCCATCGGCAGCGTGGATTATGAAGCGTTGGCCTTTAGAAAATTTCAAAAGACTTATTACAATACTTTCAGATGAAAAGTTTATTGTTCTTGGAGGCAAGGGGGATGACTTTTGTGAAGAGCTCAGAGAGGTTGATCCCAAAAGAGTTCTCAACCTGGCAGGGAAGTTAACACTTGATCAAAGTAGTGCACTAGTGGCCAATGGACGATTTATTATTAGTGCTGATACTGGTTTGATTCATGTGGCAGATGTTTATGGTACTCCTGGTATAATGCTAACGGGACCAACGGCCTTTGGAGGAACGACCTTTCCCCAAATCTCAATTTTAAAAGCAGATCTAGATTGTATGCCTTGTACGAAAGATGGAAGAGGAAGTTGTAGCGCACCAACTTATCAAAAGTGTATGCTTGAAATTACACCTGAAATGGTCGCAAAAAAAGTCAAAGAAAGATTATCTAAGCTTGATTAGAAGTATTGTCGTCTTGATTTTGTTCAATTTTCTCAGGATCACTAGCTTCATTATTGGCGTCGTTCATCCCTTTTTTAAAGTTCGTTAGTGCTTTACCCATTGAACTTCCCAGTTCTGGTAACTTCTTCCCACCGAATAATAATAAGACAACTACTAAAAGAATTAGGCCTTCGCCGATTCCGAGTCCAAACATACTAAGCTCCTAAAATCATGATGACCTTTTTAGTATACCTTAGAAAGTGGCATTGTGAACTTTCCAGGAGCATAATCTTTTAATCGGTCACGTTTTAATTGTTGATACTCATCAGACATATCGGAATATTGGCAAAAAGGATAAATGGCAATTCCACCACGAGGAGTGAATTCTCCAATCACTTCTAAATAATGAGGCTGAATGAGTTCTGAGAGATCGTTACAAATCGTTTGCATACAATCTTCATGAAATCCACCATGGTTTCTGAAACTAAAAAGGTAGAGTTTCATAGACTTTGACTCAACCATTTTTTCACCAGCAATATAATTGATATAAACACGAGCAAAGTCAGGCTGATTAGTTTTTGGACATAAACTGGTAAACTCAGTGCAGATAAAACTGGTCCATGCTCTGGCCTTTGGGTTTTTATTTTCAAAAAACTCTAATAAACTTGGATCATAATTAGTCGGGTACTCTGTATCGCTGCTGCCTAAGACTAAGTTATCTAATTCTTCTTTTGATCTTTGAGTTTTATTGTCGGCCATGGCCTTGATCCTTTTTTCATTCTAATATGGTGCTTATATACACTTAAATAATGCAAAAAGTCAAAACGAGGCCACCTGTGAAAAAAGAGCGCGTTCCCCTAACTCCTGAAGCTAAGAGCACAGTAAAAATAATTTTTCTCACTTTATTTCTCGATTTGGTTGGGTTTTCAATCATTTTTCCTCTTTTTCCCTCCCTTGCGAGTCATTATTTAGAAGTTGATGGAGATAATTTTTTTCTAAGACTGATCTTTGATTTTATTGCCACGATAACTGGTGGAGAGCTTGGTAGTGCCCAAAAGCAGCTTGTGCTTTTTGGTGGTGTGCTTGGAGGTTTATATTCATTTTTACAGTTTATAGCAGCACCACTTTGGGGAACTTTAAGTGATCGTATCGGAAGGAGACCTGTTCTTCTTATTTCTGTAGCCGGCCTAGCACTTAGCTACCTCCTTTGGTTTTTTAGCGGTAGCTTCACGCTTCTTATCCTCGCGAGGTTTATTGGCGGGATTATGGGAGGAAATATTTCAACGGCAACCGCCGTAATTGGAGATATCACCCAAAGAGAAAATCGCGCCTCAGGGATGGCCTTTGTCGGAATTGCTTTTGCTACCGGTTTTATTATTGGACCGGCCCTCGGTGGACTGACAGGTATGATTCGATTTGATTTGATCTTACCAGATTTAGTGAGTCTCGGCGTGAACCCATTTTCTGGTCCTGCAGCTCTTGCCTTTATTTTAAGTGCCATTAACTTTTTCTGGGTATGGGCCAAGTTTAAAGAGACCTTGCCAGAAGAGAAAAGAGGTAAAGCCGAAAACTTTAGAAGCTTTAACCCTGTTAAACTCTTAAAACCTCTTCCTTATCCCGGAATTAACCTTACGAACTTTGGATACTTTCTATTTTTAATGGCCTTTTCCGGAATGGAGTTTACCCTGACTTTTTTAGCGGCAGAAAGGTTAAGTTATAGCTCTATGGAAAATGCCTATATGTTTATTTTTATCGGTGTGATACTCGCTTTATTTCAAGGAGGCTACGTCAGAAGAAAAGCACATCAAGTCGGTGAAAAAAGAATGGCCTTACAAGGACTGATTGCCGTAATCCCAGGACTTTTTATCCTCTCCAAAGCAAACTCATCATTCGCTCTTTATGGGGGATTATTTTTTCTCGCACTTGGTAGTTCAATGATTGTCCCTTGTCTTACCTCACTTGTTTCTCTTTACACTCCCTCTGAAGAGCAGGGCAGAAGTTTAGGTATTTTTAGATCGTTAGGTGCATTGGCAAGAGTGATTGGTCCATTTTTAGCGAGTATTATTTATTGGCGAGCAGATGCGACACTTCTTTATCAGATTGGTGCTCTTTTTGTCATTATCCCGATTTTGTTAATCTCAAGATTACCAGCTCCGACTTTTAAAGAAGCCCAATAAACTTCTCTGTGAGATTTTTTTCAAGAACTTTTTCTACATGTGAAAAACCTGGCAGTCCGTTTACTTCAAGAATATAAAGCTGGTCATTCCATAAAACGAGATCGAGCGCTCCATAATCCAATTGAAAACTTTTCTTAACATTCATCGATAAAGCTTTCATCTCTTTGGTAATCTCAAAAGGTGAGAAGTCACTATTATCTGAATTGCGTTGATGGCCAAAGAGACCGGGAGCTTTTTCTACTGCGAAGAACTCATCACCTAAAAAGAGAACTCGGTATTCCTTAAACTCTTTCATAAAAGGGGTGATGATATAACGTTGATCTTGTTTGATTAAAAACTCGCTCCATAGCTTGGTAAGTTCTTCATTGTTTTCTGTTTTAAATTGCCCCTTTCCAAGATTACTGCGGATACTTTTAACTAAATAACCATCGGGGCATTCACCTAAACGTGACTTGAGATAGTCAGAAGCCTGGTCGACTTTTCCTCTCAGTAATGCGTAGGGTAAGGGCTTTAGCTTTTCTCTTTCAAGACGTAATAGTTGACGATCTTTATCTCTTAAAATTCTTAATGCTTGTGAATTATTGACGACCTTATGACCTCTTTTTTCTAACTCTTCTGCTAGATGTAAGTCCAGATCATCAAAGAGCACTCCGGAACTTCGTGGGAGAATCACCTCATCACCTTTTAGCTTTGAAAAATCAAATACCTCTTCGAAGGGATTGATAAAACGGTAAGCAATATCATTTTGCTGACAATAGCTTTTGATCAAAATATTTGTTGGAAAAGCGGAGCTTCGTGTTAGTATTAAAATCATGAAAAAGTTTCCTTAACGGTGTTTCAAAGGCATAATAATATCAATATTCTGGATTAATTTTGTGTTAAAAAAAATAAAAATCGTACTTTTTATTCTCTTTATTTCTGGCTGTGCGCGACAAATTATGCCACTTTCACAGCCTAATAAAAATAAGGTAAACGACAGCGCTATTGAACAAAAGAGTCAGACAACTCCTTTAAAAGAAGAAAAGAAATCTCAAAAAACTACAAAAGTTAAAAAAGTTGAGTTCGAAAAAACTCAAAAAATTTCTAAAGTAACAAAACAAAAATCAACCGCTAAATCACCCATTGAAAGTTATTGTGATAGAACTGATCGCGCTTTCAAAAAACATCGTTGGGGTAAAAGCTCTTGTCATGATATTGGTTGGGAGTATGTCAGAACTTCCGTCAAAGGAAGACCTCTCGTTTGGACCAGTTTTGGTAAAGAGGGATCAACAAAAGATGTCACACTAATTCTCTGTGGAGTCCATGGAGATGAAATCACGCCTGTAAAGTTTTGTTATGATGTGATTGATTATTTTAAACGTATAGAAGAGGGATCAATTGTCTCAGAAGAAATTCATGGTGAAGTCATGGATTTTAAAAACCGCTTTCTCGTTGTTGCTCCACTTGCAAACCCTGATAGTTTTTTCAAAAAACGTCCCACAAGAATGAATGCTAATGGCGTTGATATCAACAGAAACTTACCTACGACAGATTTTAAAGCTGATGCAATGAGATTATGGAAATCGAGGTATCGTCGCGATCCAAGAAGGTATCCTGGTGTTAAGGCCATGAGTGAACCAGAAACTGTTTTTCAGGTTAACCTTATTAAAAGATTTAAACCGTTGAAGATTATTTCAGTCCATGCTCCTCTAACCATGCTTGATTATGATGGGCCCGCAGATAGACATACTGGCGGTCTTGTTGGTTCACGGGCCAACCAGCTTCTCATTCAAATGAGTGAGCAGGCAAAAGGTTATAAGATAAAGAACTATCCCTTTTTTCCTGGCAGCTTAGGAAACTATGCTGGTAACGAAAGAAATATACCGACGTACACATTAGAATTACCTTCTAGTAATGCTCGTAACCACTCTCGCTATTGGAATCTTTTTAAGAAGTCGATTCATCATGCAGTTATGCATGATCTTCATTCGGAAGTTGCCCTCGATAAGAAAACTGAGGGCAACAAAAGTCAAAAATCTAATTAATCTTAGTGGTCGTGTCCACCTGGTCCATGAACATGTCCATGGCTGATTTCTTCAGCAGTTGCAGCCCTAACATCAGAAACTTCAACATCAAAATGAAGAGTCATTCCCGCAAGAGGATGATTTCCATCTAAAACAAAGTCATTATCTTTTACTTCGATAACAGTAAAGATCATCGGACCGGCTTGAGTATCCGCTTGAAATTGAACACCAACTTCAATGGTATCGGCATCCTCAAATTCTGATTTGGGAACAGTTTGAATCATTTGATCATTTCTTGGACCGTAAGCTTCTTCTGGTGGAATGGTAACATTTACTTTTTCACCTTTTGTTTTTCCCTCAAGTGCTTTTTCAAGCCCAGGGATAATTTGTCCTACTCCATGAAGATAAACTAATGGATTGCCATCAGCTGAGGAGTCGAGAACTTGTCCATCATCATTTTTTAGGGTGTAGTTAATACTAACTACATTTTCTTTTGTAACGTTCATGATTGTCCTTTTAAGAGTTGAGAGCATTGTCTCATTTAATACGTCATATAGCTAATTTTGGGCCTATTTATGTGCCGCAAAGAAGTCTAAAACGATTCTCATCGATTGATTGCGATAGTAGTCATTCTCTTTATAGAGCTCGTGATAGGCCTCTTCTAGCGGAACAAACTGACAAAGTGATTTAGAGTAGCGATCAACATCCTGACAAAAGTTTTTATGTGTCGATAAGTCTGTCGTTCCATCAAGATAAGGCGTATAGGCCCTAATGTCTCGAGTACCTGTAAGCACAAGTAAACGGACGTGCATTTTTTTGATACTATTTTTCTTTCTCATTTTTTTATTAAATCGAGCAGCTGCTCGCGCCCATGAGTTTGTAGCACCACCAAGAACGGGACTACTCCAGTTTTCGTTTTGATATTCGTTCTCGACAACTTTACTCCAATCAAAATCATCCCAGATAAAGTTTCTCAACTCGTAACGATTTTCAGAGTGAGTGAGGTTGTCTTCAGAGTTATTAAAAACTCTTTTTTCAGGTTTATAACCAGCAAAGATTTCACTGGCATATTCTCCACATTTACCAATCGTGCATTGATAATTGGCCTGAGCGATCACTCCACCTTCTGTATATAAGATATTATTCCAAACAGTGGGGTCTTTTTTGACCACACCAAGATAATTCACTCTAATTTGAGAACCTAAAAGTGCAGCAGCTTTATAAGGATTTTTTTCTTTCATTTTTTGAAAGTAACCAACTCCAATAGCACTTCCCATAGAGTTAGATGTAAAGAAAAGAGGTTGTTTTGAATTTCCCATTTCTTTTACATCTTTTAATACTTGGTTTGTTACATAGGAAAAATCCGAAACATAATGGTTGAATGTTTCAATATGTCCTTTTTGTTGATCCTCTAAAAGCCTTGGAGAAAGACCCTGACCACGGTGATCAACCACGTATACAGGAGAGTAACCTTCTTTAATAAAATCTATGGCCGTCTCATAGTATTCTGGTGAGCTTTCTGTTCTTCCAGGTGATACGACAAGAGTTCCTTTCGTTCCTAAATGACAACCAAACTTGCTATAACGTAAGCGATAAGTTCCTTGTTTATTTTTAAAGAACGTTAATATTTTTGGAGTTTCGATTACTTTTCTTTGCCAAAAAAGCTCAGTTGAGTTTTCACAATTCTCTCTCATCAACATTTTGTTCGTAATCTCGTCATAGACTGAAATTTCTTCAAGAGCGTATGTAGAAATCAATAAAGATAGTAGAGCTGGAATCAAGGTCATTTTCATGCATTTCTCTTTAGTAAAGTGTGTTTTTTACTCCTTACCGAATATTAATCAAGCTTACAATCTCGATTCATTTTTTATGAAAATTCTATCTTGTAAAAGGAGCTAAGTTACTTGAATCTCGACGACTCTGGGGGGGAGGAGTTCTTCTGGAGGAGCTTTATCCTCCTTCTTTTTATCGTCATTATTGTTGTTCGTCGTATTATTATCTGAGTTTTGGTTATCTGTATTATTATTGTTGTTATTATTATTTTTATTTTTGTTTTGGTTTTTCGGTTGAGGTTTTACAGGAAGATCAACGTAAGCAGTGATGGAGTAGGTTGAACGTTGAAACTTCCCATTGGATTGAATTTTAAAAAGTTTACCGGCCAAACCTATTTTTAAACCTGCTGATTTTAACTCTTTTTCTCTTTCTTCATATTCCGATGTGGTGAGAATAGCGAGGTTTCCCGTCACCAGTGATTTAAACTCATCAACTGTTTTAAAAGGGTTTGGTTCCTCATTGAGTTCAGGGTTTCCATCTCGATAACGAAAGAATTCTTCAATTTGTTCATCAGAAATATTGGGAAATAGAAGGCGTAACTGTTCTTTATCAATTTTATTAATCGCAATGACAGTTGCCTGATGAACCGTTAGCCTTGGTTTGATTAAGTTGATAATACGATCGGGCCAACCTTGTAGTTGATACATTTCTTCTAATGAACTTAGTGGAGCATGTTTGGCTCGGCTTTCACGATAGAGATCATCCACCAACGCTTTTTGTTCTTCTGGAATAACAGAAGGGTTGTTGACGTAATACTTTAATTCAGCAACGAGTTTTTCTGGTTCTAGGTCTCCATATTCTCTTTCAAAAAACTCATCTTTCTCTTTTTCATCTTCGATCATATTCGTAAGAAGTTCTGCTATTTTTTCTTCAAAGAATTTATGTGGTGGTTTATTTTTTTCATCATCTTCATCTTGTTGTTGATTACTGGTCTGCTGATCTTCTGATTCATCTTTTTTCGGTGGAGGTATACGAAGATTATTTGGATTTAAAAAACCTGTTATGGGAGTGATGGTAACCATTAACTCACCTCGAAGCATAATTTCTTCTTCAAACTCGGCGAGAGCACTTTTTTGAATGGCGTTTGGGTTATTGACAGGAATGGGGTAGACAAAAGGAGTGGCAATTAATGCTTGTTCGAGATCACCTGGATTAATAAATTTTTTGAGGTTTTCATTTTTATTAATCATAT
>JAUHVL010000071.1 GCA_030425045.1 bacterium | reverse complement strand
TCTGGGTTCATTTGATGAACGCTATAGCGAAAAAAGAATCTCTCTTTGACCCAGGAGTTATGAATGATGAATCTGGATTTGGTCCTAATGGAAATGAGGTTATAAGTAGAGGGTTGTTACAAATCTCTTTAAGTAGCTCTAGAAATAGAAACTACCAAAGATTAGGTTGTCCAGTAGAAACGACAGCTGATCTTCACGATCCTACTAAAAACTTGCAATGTGGTGTGGCCATTTTTAATCACTTAACTAATGACTACAATTGCATTTCTTGTAAATATCCTCAAGGACATAGTAAAGCTGGAAAATTTGCTGGTATTTATCGTTATTGGAGTACTTTAAGAACACCCTATGAAGTCTCATGTAGAAGCTGCAGTTCTGGAAAAGTTAAACTGGGCTTTAGAAATGAAATTATTAAAAAAACTAAAGACACACATATTTGTAAGAAAACACCTTAAGGAACACACATGAAAAATCTAATTGTACTATCAATCACTTTTTTATTATCTGCTGGTTCATTTGCAGCATCTCCTCCTGAATCATTTACTGATAAAGAAAAGAAGCTATGGGCCTATGCAAAGACTGATCATATGATGTTAAGTTTAGCTCCTAACTTTAGAACATCTGGACCTGTTTTTAATATTCATGACGAGGATCAAACTCAATACTCTAATAATTTAACGACAATTCTATTAGAAGAAACTCATAAAATGGCGCTTCCCTATCTTGAAGCCGGCGATCACAAAGCTTATTACGCTCTTATGGTGTTAGGTTTAACTGTTCCCTATCATGAAGGTCTTTTTATGCAATTTCGTTATAGAGACAATATAACCTTTGGAGTTGATAATAACGATAATGAAGATGATGATAATGAGAATTTCTACAAGTCTCCATGTAAAGTAACTTTGAACAACGGAACAAAGCAAAAGAAAACAAATGCAAGAAATACCTTTAGTACAATTATTTTAAACGAAGCAAACCCAGTGGCCCTTCCTTGTGACCAACTTCAAAACCAAAGAGTGCTTAAACAAGTGATTGCCGGTGGTGGAGATGGTTCAGACTTGGGAATCATGCAAATTAGTACCTCTTACTGGAGAAAACACTTTTGGTCTAAAGGTACTATTTATTCAACCAGACAAACAGTACGCTTTGGGCTTAATACTGTCCTCTTTAAAAATAATGATAAAGGTTTTCCTTATTTGTATGCCAATTATGCTTCTAATGATGACTTTGCTAAATGTCTTAAAAATGAAGATAATTCAATCAACTACTTTAACCTCATAAGAGGAACCTGGGCGAGATACAATGGTGGATTCGGAAAAAGTCCATGTCGTTTTCTAGATACGACTGATAAGTTCCATGACAACGACATCAATTTTGAGCGAAGCTTAAATAGAATTTTAAGATTTGGATCTGAAGGTGATTCTAATCAATACTTAGGTTACAAGGACTTTGGTGCTATGCCCTTAACTCCATCTCCTTACCTTAAAAATGTAATCAAGCAAATTGTTGAAAATTTTAAAAACGGTACGAACAACAGAAGTTTCATCAATCAAATTCCTAATTTGAATTATTCAAAGTAAGAATGAAAAGAATACTTTCACTAGGTTTTATAATAATTGCTCTTGGTTTTTTTTATTTTTCACAAAATAATAAATCTAAAAAAGAACTCTCTGTAAAGCCTAGTGAAAAAGTCGAAAAAAATGAGATCGATCAACATTCAAATATTTTCAAGCTAACACAAAAAGGTAAAAAAAAGTTTAAAGAAAAACTTAGTAAAGAAATTTCCGAATCAGATATTCTCAATAACGTTCTTGATTTCTCAATTCCAGTTGAAAAAATCATTACAGATGAAAATTCAAAGAAAATTTTAAAAAAACATATCAATCAGGCCATTCCTGAGATACTTGATTGCTTACCTACTTTATGTGGTGCTGAACGTACTCAAGATGGACTCATTAGTGAGTCTGGAAGCCTTGCTCATGAATCAATAGAGAGATACCTTGAACTCATCATTGAACTTCAAAAGAAAAATGAAGGTGATTTTCTAACTGATGATACCATCATTGAAATTGCCTCAATAGAAAACAGTAATATTCAAAAGCTAATTGTAGAAATAGTTGGAAATGATATCTCAGACCAGCATTTTTCTCGTCCCTTTCTTGATAAATTTAATGGTGAAGCGCTGTCAAAACTAGTTCAACTTATTTCACTTATCTCAAAAAAACAGTCGATCGAAATACTAAAAGACTCACTAGAGAAAAATAACTCATACAATATTATTGAACTTGCAAAAGGATTAAAAGATCTTAACTACACAAAAGATGAGGTTGAAAACCTCGCTCCACATATTTGTCATTTGAAAAATATTGAAACAGAAAAGCATAATTATTTAATGGCAAAAATGTATTTCAACAAAAAAGCGACATCGCTTAATTTTGAAATTGATTGGGTTTCTACATGTCCTTAATTAAGTTCTGATGAATATCTCTCGCTAGCTGAATAGCATTTTCAGACTCAAAGACTAAGAAATTATCTCCTCTATCAACAATTCCTTCCATCTCTAACTCCTCAGCGTTATCACACACAAAAGTGACAAACTTATCTTTTATCGCCAAACCAAAATTACCCTCAGGTGACTGATTTGATATACATGTACCGGGAGAATTTGGTTCTAAACTTGATTTTACAAAAACAGGAATATTTAATTTTACGACAGGATCTAACGTCTTACTGAAGAGAACTTTTGCTCCGTGTTCGGCCAACGTTGTGGCCATTTTATAACTCATTTGAGGTATAACGATTGCCTGATTATCAACTCTCGGATCAATTGTTGAAATACCTGGCACATCAGTCCAAATAACTACTGCTTGAGACTTTTTAGCAGCCGCGATCAAAGTTGCTGTATAATCAGAACCTTCTCTTCCTAATGTTGTTCCGCGACCCTGCTTATCCTCACCAATAAAGCCTTGAGTAATATAAAGTGTCTTTTCGCTTAACTGTGATACTTCTTTTTCAATTAAATCTACCTTAGGGATGGCACAACCAAATGTAGAGTCTGTTTTGATTATTTTACGAGCGTCCAACCACTCAACATCTCTGTTTAGCTTTTTTGAAATAGCGCCATAAAAAAGCCAAGAAGACCACATTTCTCCAACGCAATACATCTGATCTTGCCAAGAAAGTAGTTCACATTCTTCTTTTTTTTCTAGTAAATTTTTTGCCATTTCAGTTGTAGCATCAATTTCTTGATGAATTGATTTATCGAGATCAAGATAAAAGGCCATATTCTTATGATGTTTGTGAAGCTCTTCTAATAATTCAAAAGTTAAGTGCTCTAACTTATTTGTCGTTTGATAGGTTGCTGAAACAACAATCAAATCCATCTCTGGAAAATTTGTTACGATATCAACGCATCTTTCTATTGCTTGTGCACTTTTAACAGATGATCCGCCAAACTTAGCGACTATTCCCATAAGTTAATCTCTTTTGAGTTTCTTATATGAAATTCTTTTTGGCTCTAGCGCGTGATCACCAAGACGCTTTCTCTTATCTTCTTCGTAATCACTGAAATTCCCATCAAACCAATAAACTTGAGACTCACCCTCGAATGCCAATATATGAGTCGCAATTCTATCTAAAAAGAAACGGTCGTGAGAAATAACAACAGCACAACCAGCAAAATCGATCAGTGCTTTTTCTAATGCTTGTAATGTATTTACATCTAAATCGTTGGTCGGTTCATCAAGAAGTAAAACATTCCCCTCTTCTTTTAACATACACGCAAGGTGAACTCTGTTACGTTCTCCCCCCGATAGCTCTGTTACTTTTTTCTTTTGATCTTCACCAGAGAAATTAAATCTTGCCACATAGGCCCTAGCATTAACATCTCGCCCAGCAAGTTGAATTAACTCTAAGCCGCCAGAAATTGTTTCGAAAATTGTTTTACTAGAATCGAGCTCACGTCCTTGATCAACATAAGATAATTTAACAGTATCACCAATTTTAATTGAGCCAGTATCTGGAGTTTCCATCCCCGTAATAATTTTGAACAATGTCGACTTACCTGCACCGTTAGGGCCAATAACTCCCACAATTCCACCAGGAGGAAGCTTGAAACTTAGATTTTCATAAAGAACCTTGTCACCAAAAGTTTTTGAGATACCGTCAGCTTCAATGACAACATCTCCGAGTCGAGGACCAGAAGGAATAAAAATTTCATTTGTTTCTGTATACTTCTCTTTACTCTCACGTACTCGATTTTCGTAATCTTTAATTCTTGCTTTCGATTTAGCGTGCCTGGCCTTAGGAGAAGATTGAATCCACTCTAACTCTTCTTTTAATGCTTTTTGTTTTTTTGACTCTTGCTTTTCTTCTTGAGCAAGTCTTTTGGCCTTTTGATCTAGCCATGAAGAATAGTTTCCTTGGAAGGGAATACCCTGACCTCTATCTAGCTCTAATATCCAACCTGCCACATTATCAAGAAAATATCTATCGTGAGTTACCGCGATGACTGTTCCACGGTAATTTTGTAAATGCCTCTCTAACCAATAAATGGTTTCAGCATCTAAATGGTTTGTTGGTTCGTCTAAAAGAAGAATATCTGGCTCTTTAAGAAGTAGTCGACAAAGAGCAACTCTTCTCTTTTCACCACCTGAAAGTGTTCCACATTTTTGTTCAGCAGGAGGACATCTCAATGCTTCCATCGCCAAATCTAATCGACTATCAAGATCCCAAGCGTTTGCGGCATCAAGTTTATCTTGAAGTTTTGCCTGCTTTTCAAGTAGAGCATTCATTTCATCATCACTCATGGGGTCTGAAAACTTCATACTGATGTCTTCAAACTCTTTTAACATAGCAACAACTTCACCAGCTCCCTCTTCTACAATATCTTTTACCGTTTTTTCTGGATCGAGCGTTGGTTCTTGTTCGAGATAACCAACAGAATACCCTTTTGATAACGTCACTTCTCCGAGAAAGTCATCATCAACTCCGGCCATAATTTTTAACAGAGTTGATTTACCAGCTCCGTTTAATCCTAGGACTCCAATTTTTGCCCCATAGAAATAGGATAAACTAATATCTTTTAAAACGTGCTTTTGGCGATAGACCTTGCCCACTCGACTCATAGAGTAAATAATTTGCTTATCGTTTGTCGTGCTCATAACTCTCCCATTAAACTGTCAGAATAATCTAAACGTCTCGATGGAATTATTCAATCAGAAAGCCCGAAAAGCTTAAAAAGGTATTCAATACTAAAAAGAAAAATGCTGGTAAAATAAAAAGAAAAGTACAAACAAGCTGTAAGGCTTGTAACTTTTTGGTCATAACCTCTAGCTTAAGCTCCATAATAAACCAAAACTCAGCTTCCAACTCAACGAGCACTTCCTTTATGGGATTGCCATTTTTCTGCCAAGCATCAACTATCTGATGAAGCTGAGTAATTAACCTTGAGAACTCTTTATCGGAAAGAGGGTTTAACTTAGAAACTTCAGACTTTCGAATGATTTCAGTATTGGAAAGTCCCGTAGCGGCCATAGCTTCAATAAACACAAGAACTTTTAATAACTGAGCTGAAATCTTCCAATGTCCATTTTTCATTCTTTGATAGATACCTAAATAGGAAACCCACCCTAAAACGAGCAAACATAATAATGTCACCCATACAAAACGAGGAAGCCATGTTTCTAAAATGATTGAAAATGAAGCTGCAAAAATAATCAAAAAAAGTGACATAACTAACATTTGCCCAAGGGCTTGCGCAGTCATCGATTTTAACTTTTTTTCAAAAGAAAGGTCTTTTTGAAGACTTCTTCTTAGGGATTTCCATGGGGCGTGAATTTTCGCGCCATACTTTCTATTTATTTCATAGAGGTCCATAAAAAGTTCAGAGTAAAATTTATAATTTTCCTTTATTGAGAATTCCTGGGTCGTTCCAAAAGAGACCAATACGGGATTAAATAAACTCACAAGAGAGTAAAGCTCTTGGCCCGAACTTAAAATATCAAAAGGTTTAATCGCGTTTCTTATGTAAACATAAGGATTTACTCTAAAGATAATGAGAAGCAATAAAACGTTGATTAAAAGAATGAAAAGTATTTCTATCATTCTTATGATTAAGCAAAATAAAAGCCGAAATTTGACACAGTAAATAATTCATTGTTACTGTTTTTTATGGATTTAAGTAACTGGTCAAACGAAGACCTTATCAAAAATATTGAGCGATTAAAGTACCTTTGCGATCACCTCGATCCCTACTCTCCCCTCGATGAAAACTTTAAAACGGAATTATCATATTTCAAAATTGATAACTACCGCGACCCATTTGACTTAACTAATAAGCTACTTAAGTTGATGGAAGACTCTCTTGAAGAACAACAAACTCGAAAACTTCACTAGGACTTATTTTGAAAATTGCAATTTTAATCCCCATTTTCTTAGGTGTTGCCAGTATTTTACAAGGTGCCTTAAATAAAAATATTTCTAACCAAATTGGACTAGCTCAAACGGCCTTCATAGGAAATGCTTTAGTTTTATTATTTAGTTTGGCCTTCTTAGGACTTGTCTACACTCAGCCACAATTGTTCCCACAGTTTTTCCATATTAAACCAATTCAATCATTTAAATGGTGGTATCTGATTCCAGCCTTTTTTGGGTTTTGTATTGTCTTAGGACTTCCTTACGCTTTTTATAAAATTGGGGCAGTACAAGTTACAGTTTTTCTCATTTCGACTCAGCTTATCGCTTCTGCTTTATGGGATTATAAGATGGACGGTATTCCCCTCGATACACAAAAAATTATTGGGATGCTGCTCGCATTGGCCAGTATGATTGTATTAAATTTTAAAAGATAAATTTTTATTTAACGATTCTATGTTTCCATGCTCTGACTTCAGCATCGAGATAATCGTACTTCATCTCTTTTAAAGTGTACTGAGCATACTCATAATCAGTGGTATGAGTTAAACATTCTGTAGGACAAACTGTTGTACACAGTCCGCAATAACAACATAGAGCTGTATCTATTGTATACTGCTTAAGATCGAGTTTAATGGGAGAGCCACCATCAGTTTTAAGTTTTGGTGCTTCTTTATCTCTTCTTACGGCAGCAATATAAATACAATCAACCGGACACGCCGTAGAACATTGCATACAAGCAATACAATTATCTACATCATTAAATAAACGTGAACGAGAGTTCGGTGGTAACTCTTCTCTTACTTCAGGGTACTCAATCGTAACAGGTTTAACAGTCAGAACATACTTAATTGTAATCGCCATACCTGTACTGATAGATTTGATTGCTCTAAAAATATTTCCAAACCAACCAAAAAAAGATTCTCTTTTTTGAACATCATTTTTTGATAATGTCGAAAGATCAGGTGTTAAAGTACTCATCGGTCAACCTCCCCTAATACGATATCGATAGAACCAATTGCTGCTACAAAGTCAGCAATCATCATACCTGGTGCCATCTCTGGCAGCATCGATACGTGGGTAAAACATGAAGATTTAACTTTTAATCGGTAAGGAGTTTTTCCACCATCTGAGATGATATGAACCCCAAGTTCCCCACGAGGACACTCTGATTTATAAAAGATTTCACCTTCAGGAAGTTTAATATTTTTTGGAACCTTACCCATAACAGGGCCAGCTTCGATTCCAGCAAGACATTGTCTAATTATTTTAATTGATTCAAAAATTTCAAGTACTCTTACCTGATAACGATCCCAACAGTCACCAAGTTGGCCTTTCTCTCCACTACCAACCTTTACGTCAAAATCAAGTTTATCATAGATGCCGTAAGGTCTTTTCTTTCTTAAATCCCAGTCAACACCAGAACCTCTTAACACGGCTCCAGTCGCTCCGTACTGATAGGCCATCTCTTCAGAAACAACACCAACATTTGCTGTACGTGAAATAAAAATTGAATTTTCACCAACGAGTGAGTGATATTTCCAAACATTTTGTTCTAACTCATTTAAAAACTTATCAATTCTTTTTAGTTGTGAATCATTAATATCGTTCCAGACACCACCAATCCAAACATAATTATAAAGCAAGCGAGCACCAGAGAGTTCTTCAAAAATTCTTAAAATAAACTCTCTATCTTGAAAGGCGTATAGGAATGGAGAAAATGCCCCAAGGTCAATTGCGTACACTCCAAAGAACATCAAGTGCGAAGCAATTCTTTGTAACTCTCCAACAATTGTTCTTACATATTGAGCACGATCAGGAATTTCTGTTCCAAGCATTTTTTCAACGGCCATGACATAAGTCCATTCCGTATTAATCGCAGCAAGGTAATCCATTCTATCGCAAAAGGGAATAATTCCTCTATAGTCTAAATTTTCGGAGTGTTTTTCCATGCAACGATGGAGATAACCGATATAAGGAGTTGCACTAGCAACGATTTCAGAATCTGTTTTAATCTCAACTCTCAAAACTCCGTGAGTAGCAGGGTGCTGAGGCCCCATATTCAGAG
>JAUHVL010000070.1 GCA_030425045.1 bacterium | reverse complement strand
GTTCGGGTATTGATGGTCTGTTTGGGAAACATATGCAGGTCACCTTTGGCCGAAGGCATACTAAAGTCCAAAGTGGATTCTCAAAAAGTTTTCGTCGATTCTGCCGGAACCGGAGGTTGGCATGTTGGACATTTGCCGGACACAAGGTCAATTGAAGTGGCCCGAAATTACAACCTGGACATTACCGATCAAAGATGCCGAAGATTCACTCCCATTGATTTTCATAAATTTGATTTTGTTCATTAAATTTCAAATCACTTCTATAACCAACCATGGGGATAAAGCGTTCACATTGTTCAGTCTCTTTAAGCCTTAAAAGATTATCTGACTGTTCAACACAGTCACCAAGTCCATCGATTTCATTTTCTCGTAAAACATCTTGAGTAAAGGCGGCCTCTTGTCTTTCAATATGATCATTTAAAAAAGCAATTTCATTTTCAGTAAGACCTTTTGCCCTCACACCTGAAATACTATGTTCAATATTATTTCTAAATCTATGAGGTCTGGTTGGAGAGTAAATGACTCCCGGAAATGATTTTTGCGCCATCAGGATTCTCATACGGGGAAGATCTCTTCTTAACATTTCGAGTATATTTGTTTTGGCCTGCGTGCACTCGGGTGTTTGATCATTATTTTGTAGGCATCGTTTAAGAGAGTTCATATTTGTGGTGTTATTTGTCAGCTGTCTTTTAACATGGCCTTGTAGATTCTCAAGAAATTGATCTTCAGCAAACTCAAGTTCAATGGCCTGCATATCATTAAAAAAATGATCGAGGTCTTGCTGTGGCGTCAGTACTGAGTTTTCACAGGTTACGTAATAAAACTCTTCTTCTTCCACGGAATGATTTTGACAACTATTAAAATCGTAATGACTTCTACTGTGTAGTAAATAATCATCTTTGTAGTATTGAGTTTGCAGATAACGAAGTACTCTGGCCTGAAGAGAAAAATTGAAAATGAATAGAGTTATAAAGGCCAGCTTCATAACCCTTTTTCGGTATTTTGAGTAATAATTATTACCTATTTTTAGTAGTTTAGTCAGAATATGGGTCAGATTTTCCACTTATAATGACAAATTCGTGCATGGAAAAGCTTCAACTCTCAACATGCTTACTTTACTAAATGATATAAATAGCCACACACACAATGAGGAGACTATTTATGAAAGCCAAAGCTATGGGGCTTGTGATGGTGGCAGCACTTTGCCAAAGTCAATTTTCACAAGCTAATTCAGGATACTATACCCCCGTCATCAAAGGAATTGCCTCTCATCAAAGAATTGCCGTTGAGAGCTGTGAAGATGATTGTAGTACCGAATTTCTAACAGAAAACATTAAAAAACAACGAATTTTTCATCACCTTTATCGTGGCCTTGAGTGGAATAAAAAAACAAGAAAGGCAGACCTTCCCTACGTGAGATCAACTTTTTATTTTACCGGTGGAAAGAGTAATAAAGGTCGAGATTGTTTAATAAAAATATCTCATGCTTATGATGTAAAACGTAACCGTGCTTATAATCTCTCTTCTTCAATGGCCATTCATTCGATGCCACTTTTAGACCTTCTAAAAGCGTCAGTTTCAACTGATGTTTATGGTAACGGTAAGCGAGTTAAAAAAGAGGATAAAACTAAACTTGAAATTGGATACACAGAAGGTAAGGCCATAATAAAACGTGGTCATCTCTCAATATCTGATAACGGGATACAAACGCAAATTTATGATGGATATCGTCTTTGTGCGGTAACTAAAGAAGACTGGCTTGGTAAAGAAAGTTGTAAAAAACTTGGAAAACTTGAAGAAGAAACACAGACTTGCTCTTTTAAATAAAACACACACAAAAGGAAAACAATATGAAAAAACTAATTATTATTCTAATGACTTTGCTCTCAACCACATTTTCTTCTTATGCAAGTTTAGATGAATTTATTCTCGATGGTTATACGAATGGTTCTGGAGAGGAATGTATGATCGCGATTACAGGTGTGATGTTTGATGAGATCGACATCTATCTTAAAAATATTAGCGAAGGGGATCTCAATATTTTCTTTAGAAAAAATGACCCAAGGACGATTATTGCAGCTTTTGATGCTGATATCATTGTCGGAAATAAAACTTATCCAAGAAAAACTTTTTATGTGAGAGTTGGTTCTGATCAATATGTACCCGATATGAAAATTAAATACCAGATGACTCCTCATCGAATGGATTTACCAAGAGTTGCTATGAATCTCTCAAGTAGTAAAAGTTACCCTTTTAGCCTTTCAAACTTTTCAGTTGATGGTAGAGAGAACTGTATTTTAAATAATGGTGAACTCGATATTCGTCCTTAAAAAAAAGTTGGAGAGTAAAATGAAAAAATTATTAATTGTTATTATAAGTTTAATGCTATCAATGACGACCTTAGCTTTGAATACTGAAGATATCAAAGAAGTCACGTCTAGTTGGGCCTCAAGTTACCGATCTGATGTTCAGTTCCGAGGAACAAATGGCTTTATTTATGTCTATAATAAGCCAGCTCATGATGAAGTTATTTTACAGGTCTTTGAAGGAACTTCACTCATCGAGTTTACGCTTGATTATGCCGATATCGCAGAAGCAATTGAGCAGTCCTATCGTGGTGAAGACGTTATGATACAAAAGGAAGTTGAAGCTGGTGTCAGTACTTCTTTTACTCGTGTCTTTACTGTGGTTCTCGATGGAGACTCTTTCGATATCATTCGTTACTCTTATGATAATGATTATCTAGATAAAAAATATGGAAAAGTAATCGGGTATTTTTCAAGTTTACCGTTAGTTTTTCCTGTCTATCGAGATTAAGTATAAACTTAATCATTATACCAAAGGCCATACCTACCTTCGTATTGGCCTTGATGGTCTCTTCTATTGTCGTAATAGTCGAGGTTGTAGTGGGATGGCTTCTTGTATCCAAACGGAGAACAAGATTCACCGGAATAGTCCATCTCTTGATTTTGAGAAATGCCTAACTCCTCTTGAATAACTTGATGGGATGTTTTGGTTCCACTTCTTCTGATGGCATTGATTCTTCTGGCAAAATTATGGGGGTAATGGGCCGTCCCCTGTCCATAAATTTTGGCCCCGTCGACTACACGGCCATCAACTTCGAGTATATATATTCTTTTTAACTCGATAAGAATATTGAGATAATCTCTCGCTTTTTCTCTAGAAAAATAAAAGCTAAACTCTTCTAATATCTCATTGGCATAATCATCGGCATCGTAACGATAATGCCTGTCTTCAAAAATATTAACGAAACGTTTAACCTCACAGTTTTCAGTTGCTGATAATAGTGATGAGAAAAATATGACAAATAATAAAATGAGCTTCTTCACAGAACTTCTTCCTTTTTGTTTCAAAATCTTGTGAAGGTTATATACACCACAGTGATGCGTGTCGCGTTATGCTTGTAATTATTGTGTTCACAAACATGTGAACAGCGCCAATTTCACATTAAATTTTTTGAAAAATATAGAGATCAGTTTTTGACTCTTGTGAACCCCAGCTTATTTCTTCAACTGTGATTTCAAGGTGATCATTCTCGTTAAGAATGTATGTTGTGACAATCGTTTTTTGGATTACGCTATTTTGTAATGTTTCGAGTAGGCCTTGCTCGGTAACTTCAAATTTTTGCCTCGATTGCTCTTCTCCAGGGACAGGCATGAAATCACCAGCTTGATTTTCCCAGGCAAGAGTAAAGTTATTTTCATGCTTCCACTCGATATAAAGACTTGTGCACTCTTCATTTAGTTTTACTGTGAGCTCTAATGAATTATTAAAAAATGAGTTTTGGTTATGAGTATTATTTTGATTTAACCAAAGATAATGCCCACTAAGCTCTCGTGGACAAGAAAAACTAGTTTCTAATAGAAAAAATGAAAAGAAGACGACAATGAAATATTTCATAAACAATTTATACTACAATATTTTTAATAAGGGCATTGTGTTCGTTGATTATTAGAGTTTGTAAGAAAGACGCTCTATAAATTCTTCAGTATCTGAAGGAGAAATAGCGATAAACTGTCCATTTACTTTTAAAAAGATGACCTTATTCCAGTCGGTTACAAAGGCTTGAAACTTGCTTATTTCATCGTTTTGGAAGTAATCTTTTGTGCCTTCGATTTTCACAAGTCCAGAGTAGATATCCCGTGGCACTTGAATAAAGGTGATATCATCTATGGGTATTCTTACGAGATTAAATAACTTCGTAATAATGAGGTCATTACCTACAATCTCATAATTTCTCGTGGAACGATAAAAGTTTTGAATCTTATCTAAAAGCATAATTAAAAAGAAACACCCATACTTAAATTGAGAAGAGTTGCTGAGATCCACGTTTCATTATCTCTTACGTCGGGAATCAATCCTCCTCTTCTTCCACTTTTATTGATATTTTCAACTCCGTATTGAATACCAATCCAGTCACAGCCAAGAGTGAAGTTATCCCATTGCCACTGATTACCAATTCTAAAGGAAATACCAAGGTCTGATCTTTTAAAAGATCGATCAGAAAAGATAAAGCAATCATTACAGGTGTAGGAGTACTCGTAATCTGAATAAAAGATCGCCGGAGACATATAAAAACTATTTCCTGAGAAAATTTTAGAACCTAAACTTATAACTCTTAATTCTTCGACCCTATCGCTATAAGAGCTATCGGATTCGTAATCCTCATCTGAAGAAAAATAAGATAATTCTATAAGGTGTTGTCTCGATAAAAAATAACCAAGACCAAGTCCAACACCAGTTTCAGTGTAGTCTATTCCCATTCTCGCTAGAATTTGAAACTTTTTATCCTCTCTGTGGTCATAGGATCTTTTGATCACATAGGGATTAGCTTCTAGTATCGATTCTTTTTTGGGGGTAACTTCAGATTGAACTTCGTTGCCAAAGACTTGAATAGAGATGAGAAGTGATAAGATTATCCCTGTGATTTTCATTGGTTACAACCCCTTTTTGATCATGTAATAAACCTTAATAGCATAGGTTTTGTCAAAATTAACTTTATTGAAATTTTTACCAAAAATTGCTGTTCACACTTTGGTGAACATCATTTTAAGATATTGTCTTGTGAAAAAATTGATTCTTCTTTTCTTTATATCCCATTGTGCTTTTGGCATGGAGTGGAAAACAAATCTTATCACCTCGATGAATACCAGTGGTGAGTTTGATCTTATTTTTAATACCCACAATACGCTGATGTTTGGAGGTTCTTTTAAAGTTGGTCCCTATATTGGTTATGAAAGGCTTCACTCATACGTCACGGACTTTGCCTACGGTGGGGCCTTACGTTTTGGAGGTAGTGGTTTTATAGAGCTTCAAGCCGGAGCCTTGGAGAGAAAATTTCGAGATCACTCAAGCCTAACCGGAAAGGGGTATGTTATCAATATGCTAACGGGAACCAAACTAAGTGAAGTTTTTAGTCTTACTCTTTTATTTTCGGCTAAAAAGATAGACTCAGGAATGGACCCACGATGGATTTATAAAGTACTTCCCTATTTAGGAGTCACTATTGATTTCTAAAATATTTTTCCTATTTCTCTTTGTCTTTCAGGTTCAAGCTTCCGAAATTGAGGGCTTTTTTGGTGGTCAGTACACACAATACCAAAAAATCAGTACCGACTATGATCAATATGGTGTTTCTGCTCGTTTTAAATATAACCGTTATCAATCAGGGCGCGGATTAACCGCCTTAACCATGTGGAATGGTCATAGCGTTATTGCTGGTGACTTTATGCTTGGCTATGGTTTTAGAGCAGGCAAGTCCCTTTATCTCGAAGCTGCAGGTTATGGCGCCTTTAGTATTATTTGGGGCCCCGGTTTTGCCCTTTTGGGAAGTTTAGGTTTTGAATTAGGTGAAAGTTATTTTTTAAACATACCTTTGATAATGCGTTTTCCTGCTTATTTAGGAATTGCCCCCATGTTTGGCATAAGGTTTTAAGATGAAAATGATTTGTATTTTATTTTTTACGTTATTGTTATCAAGTTGTGGTAGTGGGGTTGATGAAGTTGCTCATAATGGTGTGTGTGATGGCTATGGCCCTTATCAGGAGTCTCAATATGTACTTCCCTATGCTGTCGGTACGTCAGTAAAAATCTCTCAAGGTAACTGCTCGGCCACCAGTCACCGTGGTCAATCTCGTTATGCCTATGATTTTGCCATGGACATAGGAACTCAAATTGTCGCCATTAGGGCCGGTACAGTTTCAGAGTTAGAAGAGTCTAAAGAGGATAATAATGGCTGTAGCGATGGGGCCAATTTTGTAAGAATTAAACACGATGATGGTACTGAAGCTGTTTATGTTCACCTAACAAAAGACGGAGTCATTCCCTCTCAAGGAGAACGTGTTACTCAAGGTCAAATAATCGCAAGAAGTGGTAATACTGGATGTAGTGGAGGTCCTCACCTTCATCTTCAAGTTGAAAGTGGAGATGATAGTATCCCCATCACCTTTTCAAACGCCGGCAGTAACCCTCGTGGACTTGTAGATGGAAATACGTATACTGCCAATTAAAAATCGACAGTATAATTTTTCCCTGTATTTTTATCTGAGATTTCTATTTTATTTTTATGATATTTCCAAATCACTCGTTCGACACCACATTTAGAGGCTGAATTTGACTGAGAAATTCTCTGAAAAGGAAACTCCCCTAAGAACTTCTTATTTTTTTTATCATAAACAAAAGCGTTTTGAATTAATGTTACACAATGAGTTCCGGCATCTCCCATATTGAGAACAATAATCTCCAGATGCTCATGGTTTTGAACTCTGGTAATCTTAGGAATACCAGACACTGTTTGTTCAAACACTATTGAGCTTTCAGCATCAGAGAAGAGTTTATAACGATATCCATCTTCTTCTAATTCTAATTTCCACTCAGCTGCATTGATTGATAAACTAAATAATGTAGCAAGTAAGACTAATATTTTCATTGTGCCGCCTCTCTTCTAAAGTCTCTATAATGTCCGATACCAACACCTCTTCCATTTGGAGTTCTGTAAAAGAGATGGTAACTGCTTCCATTTTGCCATTCTGTTTCTCCACCGCCAATACTCATTCTTTGAGCGTCGTAACCCCAGCTAACAAAGGTCTGTGCCCAGCCTGGATTAACACGGTTATTGTGGTATTGATAAACATCATTGGTAATTGAGTTATGTATTGAAGCACCACCGGCCTCATACCGAATAATAGAATCAACGATATTACTTCTTTGACGATCAGTAATACGATCAGCATGGCCAGGATCAAAGGCCCTTCTCCAACCATTATTACCCGGATCGTACATAGAGAAGTGTTGAGGTGAAAGTGCAATATCGAGTTCGTTATAAAGCTCTCTATTGGGATCATTCTCGTTTGCTCTATTTTGGGCCAAACGCTTACGGTTTTCTAGCACTTTCATCACCATCATATGGTCATAAGTACTAAGGTTTGCCGCTTCACCATGAACGGTAAAAAATCTTGCGGCAAATTGTTGCTCTCTTGGATTCAATTCCGTAAACATATTATGATAAATATTAACTCTAAAGTCTTCATCAGTTCGATCTAATCCACGCACGAGGACACTTTGCATATTTCTCGTACAAGTAATCAACTGATCTCGATGCTCTTCTAAAAGAGGAGTATTTCTTAAAACTTCACAGCCTTCAATATACTCACCACTGGTATCAACTTCAGGAAGAGTAACAACATTATCACCAACAAGCCCAGTGGGAAGAGGGGCCGCATGAAGAAGATCTGGACTGGCACATTCTCCTGTAACAGGATCCACGGCAGCGTTAACTTCACCCATCGTATCGATAGCGGCTTGAACGGCATTCCAATTAACAGCACGATCAACATATCTTTTTGAAGATTGAAATCTCCCTACATAGTTTCCATCCCGATCAAAGACATCGATATCGTACATCCCTTCCATTTCACCATCACCTCTAATTCTAATTTGGCTTCCAACAGGGATATCAATATTAAGATAAGTACATCGACCATTATTACAAACTTGCTGATCAAAGTCGGCACCTTGAATAGAACGTTGAACATCAATTCTTACGTCTGATAATTGTGCAGGTCTCATATTTTGTACCTGCTCTCTAATTGATGTTGGATCTTCTCCATTTAAACAGCGTTGAAAACTCTCTTCTCCACACCATGAACCTCGACAAATTCTAATGGGTGTACATAAACTTTCTCGAGCGGCCCTATCGGCGGCGGCTTCAAGTCTGGTAAACATATTACTTTGAATAGTTTGATTCTCTTCTTGAAGCCTTCTGATTTCGGCCATAATCTCTTCTTCTCTTGGACCGTTTTCTACATCCAAAAGAGAGTCTTGTAATTCTTGAATACGTTGATTATTTGCATTGATTCTAGCGGCATCAGCTGCATCAGGATTTGTTGTTGCTGTACCTGAAGAGCTCGGTTGTTGGGGTGGAAAAGCAGCGTCTTCTAAACGTGCAAACATATTGGCGCTAATGCGATCATTATCAGCTTGAACCGCTCTAATATCATCTAAAATACTTTGCCTTAGTGCTGGATCTTCTGCCTCAACCAGTTCGTCTTGTAACATACTAATGATCTGATCATTTTCATTTATACGAGCAGCATCAGCTGCATCAGGGTTTATTGTTGTCGGAGTTTGAACTCGTCTAGCGCTATCTTCAGCACGCTCTCTTCCGGTTAAAGCAAGATCTCTTATGCGCGCTCTTTCTGCTTCAGCATCTGCTGTGTTTTCTAATCGAGCAAACATTCTATTTTGAGTGTCTGTTGTATCTTGTTCAATTCTAGCAATTTCAGCGTTAATGGCCCCTACCCTATCTGCATTTCTGGG
>JAUHVL010000069.1 GCA_030425045.1 bacterium | reverse complement strand
TAAGTTTCATTTTTGAAATTAAAACTATTTTTGATAATCCTTTAAAAACGTCCCTGTTTTTAGACATTTAAAATGCTCCCGTCATGGTCGCACCCACTTCGTGGGCAAGTTTTAAACATCTTTTTTTAAAATAGGAGATGACCAATACTTGCCCGAAGGGTCGGGGCATGGATGACCCGATATTGGTTATCGCAAAACATGGAAGTTTTAATTTATTCTCTGTAAGTATTTGTAACCTTAGAGACATTACGAATTTACGTTGAAAACGTATCTCCAACTAGAGAGATCAGTTTATAATTTTTTAAGATAAGTGGTGACCTCGTGATCACAATAGACGCGATAGTCGTCATAGTAATCTCCATCGAGATAACTTAACGTTGCGGTCTCACCATAATAGTCTTTACAAGCAAGCTCGGCCATTTTTTCTTGTTCGCTATCGCTAGCGTTTTTGAAGTTTTCGTCTTCACTCAGCTGCCAAGAAAGGTCTTCTGCATCGGTTGAAAAAGATCCTTTTACAATTAAGTAATAACTCCCATCACTTTTCTTTTGAAAAGTAAAAGTAAACTCGTAATTACTACAACCAGGGTTATCACAATCGTTTTCATAAGTTGAAAAAACTAATGACCCATCTGATGTTTGAGAGTCAAAGTCATCTTCATCTAATTCAAAATAATAACCATATTCTTGCTCGTCATAAGATAACTCAAAAGAAAAATTCTCTGGCCCAAAAAGACTTGGCTCGTCTGGATCTGATTCTAATAAAGAAAGAGAAACTGAAGCTTCAGCTCCTTTAATATTTCCATACTCACCTGCGATGAGTTTAAACAATTCAACTTTCTGCTCATTTCCACTAATCGAGCTATAAGCATTAATTAATGTCGACGATAAAAATAATAAAACTAGTGCTAATGTTTTCATGAGAATCTCTCCATTGTTGCGACTTGTTAGTGACTATCACTTCCCTTTCAGCTCTACAACAAAAATGAGTTATCATAATTTTTAAGACAGATAAGTAGTGAGAATCTGATCCATTGTTTTCTTCTCAATCTTGGGAACCAAAACATTATCTTTTGGTAGCCCTACTCCAAGAACCATAAAAGTTCGCTCCTCACTTGGCCTATCTAAATAAGGGGCAAGAAATTGCATCTTCGAGGGAGTATAAGTTAAAACACTCAGTCCACTTAAATGTAAGGCAGAAATTAACATTCCCGTGGCAATACCCACTGATTCTTTAGCGTAATAATTTGTTGAGTCTTTTTTTCCATCGACAACATTATAATGCTTATAAAAAATACCAATTAAAAAAGGAGCTTCTTCTAAAAATGCTTTCTCTTCATTGGTGTGGAGATGTTCGAGGGATTTAAGCCACTCTTTATTAGGTCTTTCATGGTAAAATTCATATTCTTCTTTTTCCGCAAGTTTTCTAATTTCTTTTTTCACTTCCGCCGAGCCTATTAAGCAAAAACTCCAAGGCTGCCTATTGGCACCACTAGGGGCCATCCTTGCGATATCAATGGCATTTAGAATGACTTCACTAGAAGGAGCTTCACTAGAGAAATGCCGAATGGTTCTTCTTCTTTCAAAAATTTTTACTAAGTCGTGGCTAGTGTTAACGGCCTCTTTATCATCATACTTTTGATTTCTATATGGTTCTAACATGTTGACCTCAAAAAAAACAAAGGCCCAGGTTTTCACCTAGGCCTTATTTAAGAAATTATTTAATTAATGCACTTCCTTTTGGAACAGTCATCTCTGAAATATTATCCATTCCAAGTAAAGTCATCCCTGCACTTCCCGCTTCGATCTTTCCCATAAGTGGCTTGATCGCAAAAGGAGCCGGATCATAATCAGGGTATGGTTCTACAGATACGACAATTGCATGAATACCATCATCAAGAACGATCGGTGTCTTTACAATATCCTGCCCGGCAACAGGAGGAAAAGAAAGTTTAAGAGCACCGGCAAAGAGACCAGCCCCATCAGAGTCTGCTCCGTTTCCTTCAAAGAAGAGACCCGTCGATAAGAGCGCTTGGTTTTTTGTATTAACAATCCACCCTTCGTAGGCCCAACCTTTTGGTAATGTTGGAAGTTCAAGAGAAGACTCACCTTTACTGGGATCGACAAACCAAACTCCTTGGTTAAACTCACCACCTGTTGGAGCAGCCATTATAAATCCACCAGAAGCTGTGGCAAAATCTGTTTGTAAGCTCGATCCATGATCAACTCTTAAATCACTCTTTCCACCAGTAAAATCACCGCCCAAAACATGAACATCACTAGGGCCAGCATCCTGATCACCATTTGGCTCAATGGTTAAAACAAATGTTGAAGCGTTAACTGCTTTTTTATCTAGTTTGAAAACACCGCGGTTATCTTCACCGATTTTTTTAATGGCCTTTCCTTTACTGTTAACAGCGTAAACGTCCCCATTTTTGGCAAGAGAGAATCTTCCCGTCGAAATGGCCTCACCTTTGACAATATTCCAGCCCTCAAAATGCTGACCTTTCATAGGCTCAAGCCCTTCTAAATCTAAAATTAATTTATGTGACTTTGTTCCATAAGCTGCCAGCGGCTGCCCCATAGCTAGTAACAATGCCCCCATTGCTAATGCTGATTTAATCATTCTTAACTCCTCGTATTGTGACCTCGTTTATCCGTGGTCTGAAAGTAAAGTAACGTAAATCTAGACCAGAATCCAATGCTTAATACATAAGTATCTATACCTTTTTCACATACAGCTCATCGCAACATCTCTTAATATTGTCAAAAGTGTATATCCTTCGTAGGATGGGCCATTCACAGGAGAGAACTTCATGAAATTATTGATTTCGTTTATCTTATTAACGAGTTTATCTGTACAAGCAAAAACCTTTATTTACTGCTCAGAAGGTGGCCCCAGCGCTTTTAATCCTCAGATCACCAGTGACGGGACCTCCAGTAATGCTGCTGCTAAAACGATTTATGATCGCCTTGTTGATTTTAAATACGGAAGCACAGAAATTGTTCCCTCTCTTGCTGAAAGTTGGGAGATATCAAAAGATAAAAAGACTTATACTTTTAAATTGAGAAAGAACGTCTCATTTCACCAAACGAAATACTTCACTCCTTCGAGAACATTAAATGCCGATGACGTAATCTTTTCTTTTAATCGTCAGCGCTTAAAAGATCATCCCTTTCATAAAGTTGGTGGTGGCCAATACGATTATTTTATTGGGATGGATATGGGAAATATTATTAAAGATATTTCTAAGGTCGATGACTACACCGTTAAAATCACCTTAACAAAACCTGAGGCTCCCTTCATTGCCAATATGGCCATGGCCTTTATGAGTATTCTTTCTAAAGAGTATGCTGACCAACTCGCAAAAACGGGGAAGCAATTAGATATCGATCACAAACCAATTGGTACCGGACCGTTTGTTTATCGTAAGTACGTCAAAGATAGCATGATTCGATACCGCGCTCATAAAAACTACTGGGGAGCAAAACCAAAAATTAAAAATTTAGTTTTTGCTATTACCACAGACCCTCATGTCCGCTATCAAAAACTAAAGGCCGGTGAGTGTCACTTAATTATTGAGCCTGCCCCAGCAGACCTCGCCCTTATGAAAAAAGACCCCAATATCAATGTCATTTCGGGAACCGGTCTCAATGTCGGATACCTTGCCATGAATACGGAGAAACCTCCTTTTAATAACCTCAAGGTGAGGCAAGCAATTAATCACGCCCTCAATAAAGAAGCTTATATCAAGGCCATCTACCTAGGAAACGCCGAAGCGGCAAAAAACCCAATCCCACCAAGCCTTTGGTCTTATAATAACCAAATCAGTGATTATAAATACGATGAAAAAAAAGCAAAAAGTTTATTGGCCGCTGCCGGTTTCAAAAACGGCTTCAAAGCCGAACTTTGGACGTTACCCGTAACCAGGCCCTATAACCCCAACGGCAAAAAGATGGGGGAAATGATGCAAGCAGATCTCAAAAAAATTGGTATCGATATCAGCATCAAAACATTTGACTGGCCCACATACCTAAAGAAATCAAAACAAGGTGAACACCAAATGGTTCAGTTTGGTTGGACAGGTGATAACGGTGATCCTGATAATTTTCTCCATGTTCTTCTTGGTTGTACCGGCGTCAAAGCGGGATCAAACTTCGCAAGATGGTGTGATAAAAGTTTTAACTCACTCATTGAAAAAGCAAAAACACTCCCATCTCAACAAGAAAGAACAACACTTTATCAAAAGGCACAGTTTATCTTCAAAAAGCAAGCTCCTTGGGTTCCCCTTGCTCACGCTACAATTTTCAGGGCCATGAGAAAAAATGTAAGTGGATATAAAATAGATCCTCTTGGACATGATATCTTTAGAGAGGTTGAGCTTAAATAATGCTGACTTTTTTTTCTAAAAAACTTCTAGAACTGATTCCAACATTAATTGGAATCTCTCTCCTTACGTTTTTCTTAGTGCGGATTATCCCTGGTGATCCCGTTATGATGATGCTTGGAGAACGAGGCTCTGACCCCGCTCTTTACTTAGAAATGAAAAAAAACTTAGGCCTTGATCTGCCTGTTTACCAACAATATCTTAACTATATTGGAAATATGTTTCATGGAGATTTTGGAACTTCCCTTGTTTCAAAAACTCCTGTTCTAGAAGAGTTTTGGAATCGTTTCCCTGCCACGTTAGAACTTTCCTTTGTCGCCTTACTCTTTGCTTTTAGTTTTGGTTTAGTCTTTGGTATTTTGGCAGCGGTTAAACACAATAGTCTTTGGGATTATTTGTTAATGACTTTTTCACTTGTGGGTTATTCCATGCCTATTTTTTGGTGGGGACTCATCCTCATCATTATCTTCTCTGTTGGTCTTGGACTTACTCCAGTCGCAGGCAGAATCAGCATGATGTTTGATTTTGACACCATCACAGGATTTTATCTTATCGATACCTTAATCAATACAGAACTCATTGAAGAAGAAGGTTTCGCTCCTTTTGTCAGTTCTCTTTCTCACTTAATACTTCCCGCAATTGCGATGGGAACAATTCCCATGGCCATCATCGCTAGGATGACCAGATCAAGTTTATTAGAAGTTCTCCACGAAGAATATATTAAGGTCGCAAAGGCCAAAGGCTTATCACCTTTTAGAGTGGTTGTCGTTCATGCTTTAAAAAATGCCCTGATTCCTATTGTCACCATTGCTGGACTTATGTTTGGAACGATGATTACGGGAGCAATTTTAACTGAAACAATTTTTTCCTGGCCCGGTATTGGAAAATGGTTAGTGGCCAGTATTAATGCGAGAGATTATCCGGTTATTCAATCTGGAGTCTTAATCATTGCTTCTATGGTTGTTGTGATTAACGCTTCTGTAGATCTTCTCTATCAGTATATTAATCCAACCTTGAGGAAATAAGTGGACGAAAAAACCATCAAAAGATTTTTTAACAATAAGTCTGGAATTATTGGAGGGGGAATTATCCTTATCCTCGTGCTTTTCGCCCTCTTCGCTCCCCTCCTAAGTGCTCACTCTCCTACCATTATTAACTCTAACGCCCTCACCCTTCCCCCTTTTTCAGAAGGCCATTTTTTAGGCACAGATGATGTGGGGAGAGATTTATGGAGTCGCCTTTTATATGGAGCAAGACTCTCTCTTGGTATCGGTATCGCTGTCGTCATTATCAGCTCAATCATTGGAACAACCCTTGGCTTATTTAGTGGTTATTTTGGGGGCAAAGTTGATTGGGCCATCATGCGTATTACAGATATTCTCATGGCCTTTCCTAGTATTCTTTTGGCCATTGTCGTGGTCTCTGTCCTCGGACCAGGCTTAACAAACGCTGTTATTGCCGTTGCCATAGTCGCCATTCCTCAATACATAAGAATTGTTAGAGCTGCTGCCATGGTCGAAAAAAATAAAGATTACACCACGGCAGCGATAAATTTTGGCGCCAAAGACACACGCATTATCTTTAAAGAAATATTTCCCAACACCCTCGCTCCACTCATCGTTCAATGCTCACTTGGAGTTTCTGATGCTATTTTAAACGTCGCAGCTCTCGGTTTTTTAGGACTAGGAGCAAGACCACCTCTCCCAGAATGGGGAACCATGCTTTCTGACTCACGAGCTTTTATTCAAAGTGCTCCGTGGATGGTGACTCTTCCTGGACTAAGTATTCTTATTGCCGTCTTAGGTTTTAATCTGCTCGGTGATGGTTTAAGAGACGCCCTCAACCCCAAACTTAAAAATTGAAAAATGATGTACTTAAATGGATATGATTCTTTTTTGAATTTAAACTTATTTTTAAAACCTTTAAAAAACATCCCTGTTTTTTGACATTTAAAATGCTCCCGTCGTGGTCGCACCCACTTCGTGGGCCAGTTTTAAATATCTATCCGCTTTAATCGTAGAGATGGCCAATACTTGCCAGCTAGGGTGAGGACATGGATGGCCGAATATTGGTTATCGCAAAACATGGATGTTTTAACATATTTTTTGTCAGTGATTAGAACTTTTAAAACTTCAAGAAACAATTTTTAAAACAGATCTCCAATTAAAGGTATCAGTTTATAAACATTGAAAAGGCCCCCACCAATGAGATGGGGACCTTTTGATGAAATTAATTTGAAGCAAGTTCTCTAGATTGAACTTTTTCTAAAGGAAGGATCAGCTTTGCTCCATCGAGGATAGAAACTTTTGCTTGATCCGAAGACATGAAATACTGCTCTCTTTCGGGAGACAGTGCTTGAATATGACTATAGTCATTCGTTAATAAATGTACGTAAATTTTTGTTCCTGCTTTAATCTCTAAAAGACGTGGAGGGTAAACCATCCCCAGCTCATCATTTGCATCATCAGTTGTCACGACTGACGAGCGAGCAAGACCTGATTCATATTGTTGAATCTGACTGATCTGAACGTCTTCGATAGTATAGTAAAGTTTTGCTGAAATTCTTGTTTCAGGAGCCTGTGAAGTGGCCTTCAAAACGATTTCAATAGAACCATTAATATAGACATCCTCTTTCATTTCGACAGCAAGAATGGCCATATTATTTTCCCCAAGATCTCCTGTTGGTTGCTCTAACATGGTCGCTAATACTTGTGAGTCACTTGAAGCAAACTCACTATTAATTCCTTCTTCCAAAGAAAGTTCAAATTCTTTTCTTTCAATATGCTCGCTCAATGGATAACGGTCACCACTTATCCAGCTTCCATTGGCAAGTGAGTACTGAACCACTTGAGGAAGTCCAATTTGAGCAACGGGAGTATCCGTGATTTTTGAAAGGTAAAAGTCGATAACTTGAGATTGTTCAATCCCACCACAGCCATGTCCTTGAGCGTGTAAAAAGAGACGATGGTTCTCAGGGGTAACACCTTTATTTTGAACTTCTTGGTAAGCAAGAAGCGTATCACGACTGTCTTGATCAAATGAAAGACCAGCTACGTGTAATGTATCGATCGAAGATTTTTTAAGACCTTCAATTAAACTTCTCTCTTCCCAATAAGTTGAATCAATATTTTTAATCGCTTCGATAGTTTCATCCCAATCACCGAGATCTCTTCCATAGAGAATATTATCCCAATCATGAATATCTGCCGTAGCTAATGCCATTCCCGCTTCTTGATTTGAAACAATTTGTTTAACTTGCTCTCGTCCAGCAATATAAGTGAGAAGATGAATCTCAATGGACTTATTAGAACTAAAAGAATCTGTCGCAGCATTAGCAGGTGCCGAACAAGCGACAACTGATTTTAGTGCCGGATGATTTGAAACATTAGCAGCTAGAGCATTATAACCATCGTAAGAGACACCATAACTCATAACTTTTCCATTACTAAATTCTTGTTTAGTAATCCAATCAATTGTTTCAGTAGCGTCTTCAATATTAATTTGATCTAACCACTTGAAGTCTCCTTCAGATAAGTGAGCACCTCTGTTTGACTGGAGAATAAAGTTAAATCCCTTTGTAGAGAAATAATCATAACCGGCCACCATATAGTGTAAGTGACTGGTTTCAAAATACGGCGTTTTCCAAAAAACGGTTCCTCTTTTAACGCCATCATTAAAAGAGGCCACAACCGTGTGGAGTTTTAATCCATCAGCCGTTTCTATATATTTATTTTCAATTTTAAGGCCATTGGCAGCAGGAATCAGCGACATATAAGAAACTTTTTGATTCTTATCAACTGAGGCAACCAAGTAAAAATGATTTCCACCAAAATCAAACTCTGAAATGCTGAAACACTGACGTTTTTTAACTTACAGTTTTCAACCTGCCCTTTGAGTGCATTCACATATTGACGAGCGGCCATAACAGCTTGAGGTGAAGAAAAATGCTCTCTTAGCTCAAGCTCTACTTCAGCTTCGTCATCGAGATAATCACACCAATTAGATTTAAGCTGATTGGTAATCGGGGTAGGACTTGCTTTAGGTCTTAGTGGAATCCCTCGCACCATTTCGGGTAAAGGCTGAACTTCTCTGGCCTTAGCATTGGCGGCCGTAATGATCTGGTTAAGCTCAGCTTGATCCATTTCTTTTTTGCTTGAGCAACCAAAAGCAAAGGCAGCAATTAGAGTTAGTGTACTTAGTTTTGTAAAATTGATTTGCATAACATCCCCATGTTTTCTCGCAAATGCATCTTGCCCTATTGAGAAACGGGAAACCACTTACACGATCTGACTGTAAGAAAGTATGAGACGGAAAGCGTCAAAACAGATAAATTTCATTGATTTATGGCCAAAATGTCCCTGTTTTACGCGGTGTAAGGTAACAAATTTAAGGACAAATTACTTTTCGACTAAGAATTTAACGTCGTTATGCTTTTCAAAGAAATCAAAAATTAGAGAAT
>JAUHVL010000068.1 GCA_030425045.1 bacterium | reverse complement strand
AGGTTAAAGTCTATAATCCTCTTCCTTGGCAGATTCGTTGGTCATATAAGAATTTCTTTATTCAACTAATAGAATTGTTTTTATGTTTATATTCGATAAATAAAAGAAATCATAGAAAAGTAGTCATCGTAGATAATAGTATTTCATTTGTTGGTAGTTTTAATATTTCAGATGTCCACCTTGAAGAATATTATTTTGATCAAGCTTGGAAAGATTGTGGTGTGAAAATTAGAGGTAATTCTGTAAAACGTTTAAAGAAGGCGTTCTTATCATCCTGGCAAAGGCCTATCAGTCCAAATATTGTTGGTTTGTCCACGGTATACTCTTCGAATGTAAGTCCGAAAGATCATCTTGTGAGGCTTAATTATTGCTTGAAGTGGAGAACTTATTTTAATAGAGATCTTCTAAGAAAAATTAACAAAGCTGAAAGAAGAATTTGGATTACAAATCCATATTTTGTGCCTGATCGAAGTATTTTACAACAACTCAAATTTGCGGCCCAACGAGGAGTGGATGTTAAGGTGATCGTCCCTAAAAAGAGTGATCTGAAACTATTTCCCTATATAAACTCTCTCTTTTATCGTGGTTTGATTAATCATGGTATTCAGGTTTTTGAATATACTCCAAGAGTCTTACATGCCAAAACTTTAATTATCGACGATTGGATGGTCGTAGGTTCAACTAATTTTAACTCTAGAAGTTTTAAGCATGATCTAGAAGCAGATATTGTATTGAGTGAGAAGAAATCAAAAAATATGTTACTAAATGATTTTTTTAAAAAAATAGAGCTATCTGATGAAATGTCACATCGTGACGTATTGGTCAAATATGGTTATGATTATTTTATAAGTTCATTTATCCAGATAATAAAGTATTGGCTCTAGGTTTATGATAAAAAAGGTTCTTTCATATAATATCCATAAAGGATTTTGCATTCGAGGAAGAAATTATATTCTCGATGAAATCAAAGAATCTATAAAATTACAAAATCCAGACTTTGTCCTCCTTCAAGAAGTTGTAGGACTTCATACTCATTATAAATTTACTAACTCTGTTTCACATAAAGTTGATTACGTTGATCAGGTTGCCTTTTTGTCTGATGGACTTTTTCCTCATGCGATCTATGGAGGGAATAAGTTTCACTCATTTGGGCATCATGGAAATGCCATTTTATCGAAATACCCCATACTTGATTGGGGCAATATTGATTTAAGTACAAATCCTTTTGAAAATCGTGGACTACTTTGGGCAAAGATTCAAATTGATGAGTTTTACCCTCCGATCACGGTCTTAAATACTCATCTTAATCTTTTTGAGAAAAGTCGAAAAAAACAAGCTGGACAGATAGTAGAGACCTTGAAAAAGCTTGATTCGGGAGATGGAATTATTCTCGCGGGTGATTTTAATGATTGGAGAAACAAAATGCTTTCTTACTTAAGTGAAGAAATCAAGATTGATGATGCTTATTATAAATTTCATAAAAAATATAACTACACTTTTCCAAGCTTTTCTCCCAGATTATCTCTAGATCGTATATACTATAAAGACCTTAACATAGTTAAAGTAGAGAGTTTGGATGATGGCCACTGGAGAAGTCTTTCTGACCATCTTCCAATGTATTTGGAATTTCAAGTGGTGTAATATCAATGTTTGCAGAATTAAGAGAAGTTGAATTTATTTCATCGTTTCAAGATGATTTATTAGAAGTTGAAGTTCTTGGTGAAGTCGGAGATGAGGAGACTCAGTATCCCGTTCATGGCCTTACGATTGGTTCAAAAGATCCCAGTGCACCAACGCTTGGTCTTTTTGCGGGAGTGCATGGACTTGAAAAAGTAGGGACTCATGTCGTTCTTGCTTATTTAAAACATTTATTAACACAGATGAAATGGGATCAGGATTTAAGAACGGCCCTTTCTCATTGTCGCATTTGCTCAATTCCGCTCATTAATCCGTGGGGGATGGATAATTTCAGAAGAAGTAATGCTACTGGTGTGGACTTGATGAGAAACGCCCCCGTTGAGATGGATAATACCATCAGTAGAACATTTTTAGTTTCAGGACATCGTTTTAGCTCAGTCCTTCCATGGTATCGAGGTCAAGAAGAAGGCCCGATGGAAAAAGAAAATCAATTAGTAGATGAGTTTGTAAAAAAAAATATATTTCAATCTAAAGCGGCTTTGAGTATCGATTTCCATTCTGGTTTTGGGATGAAAGATAGGCTTTGGTATCCCTATTCCAAAACAAAGGAGCCTTTTCCTCACCATAAACAAGCCTTGACAGTCGCTAGGTTACTCGATGAAACGTTCGCCCATCATGTGTATAAAGTTGAACAGCAGTCAGATAGCTACACTATCATGGGGGACCTCTGGGATTATTTTTACGATGAATCTAGAAAAGTTTTAGGGGAGGATTCAGTCTACATTCCCTGGACATTAGAAATGGGATCGTGGATTTGGGTTAAGAAAAATCCAATGCAGTTATTAAATATAGATGGACTCTTTAATCCTGTTGTTAGTCATCGCTATGATCGAACAATGCGTCGGCATCTTCTTTTAATTGATTTCTTTTTTAGAATGGTTAGGAATAATCAGGTATGGATAAAATAAATATCCTTTTACTTAGAGGTCTCACCAGAGAAGCAAGACATTGGGGAGATTTTCCAGATCAATTAAAAAACTTAGACTGTGTAAATACAGTTAACTGTATCGATTTACCTGGAGCAGGGGTACGGTATGGTGAAACGTCTCCTCTTTCTATTGATGCCTACGTTGATGATTTGCGAGAAAAACTAAAATCAGATAATGATGGTAGGCCTTGGGCCGTCTTGGCCATTTCAATGGGGGCCATGATTGCGATGCAGTGGTGTAAAAAATATCCTGATGATTTTAAGTATTTAATCGTTATCAATATGAGTGCAAAGAACTTAGCTAATCCGTTAAAAAGATTATCACTAGGAACAGTTGGTTTTATTTTTAAATCTCTTTATGACCAATCGGTAGAACAAAGAGAGCAAGGAATTAAAAATTTAACGACCAATATAAATATGGATAACGATATTGTTAAAAAATGGATTGCCTATGCTCACGATTGCCCCGTTAGTATACCAAATTTTTTTAGACAAATTACAGCTGCAGCTCAGTTTAAAGCACCCAATAACTTAGAGGTTGCTACTTTGATTTTGGCCTCTGAAAATGATCACCTTGCTCATGTTAGTAATTCTAAAAATCTTGCTAAAAAGTTAAAGTATTCAGTCTTAAAACTTCATAATATAGCAGGACATGATTTACCTCTTGATGATCCAAAGTGGGTCATTGAGCAAACGAATGAATTTCTTAGGGAAAAGGCTAATTAAGAATTGATTGTGCTCTTTTCATTTTACTATTTAAGTCATCATTAATATCTAGGCTCGGCCATGGCTGTTCGATATACTCACAAGCAATATCACGATAAGCTGTCTCGTTAGAATAGTGAGAGGCATGCTCGAGCATTAGTATCGCTGAGGTGACTTTAGCGATGGTAAAACTTAAATCATCTGCAATAAATTCGATTGATGCATGATCAAGCCCGGATAGTTGATTCATAAAGAGCATGAGATGTTCACATTTATCAATGAGCAGAGTCTTTTGCTCTGAATCTATTACGTTTTGTAAAATTGATTTCATTTTTTCTATATAGGGAAGAAAAGCCTGGTCTCTACTGATGGCCCTAAGGGCATCAAGAGATAGAACATTAGTTGTGCCCTCCCAAATTGTGAGAATTTGTGCGTCTCTTAACCACTTTGGTAAGCCTGTGTCTTCTATCGTGCCTGCTCCACCAAAACATTCAATGAGCTCGCTCGTTCCCACCATATTTAATTTCGCGGTAGTGAGTTTTGCGATGGGAGTAAGGAGTCTTAAAACTTTTTCACTTTCTTTGTTCGGTGACTGTTCACTTTCACCCAAAAGTCTTGAAAGAAAAAATGTTAAATGAAAACATGCATGAAACTTTACTTTTAGCTCACTCAGTTTTTTAAAATGGAGAGGGTGATCGATGATGTTTTTCTTGAAAGCATATCGATTTCTAGAGTAATTAATGGCCATATCTAAAACGCGATAATAAGCAGCAGTTGCACAACAGCTATTATAAATTCTTGTGATATTAAACAAACTCGCTATCTTCTTTATTCCTTCACCTGTTTCACCGATGAGTTTTGCTTTTGTACCATTTAATTTTAACTCAGCAGTGGGAAGCGCCTTTGTGCCCATTTTGTCTTTAAGGCGAAGGATTTCGATATTGTTTAATTGATTATTAGAATCTCGAAGCTCTAGATAAAAAAGTCCTAATCCTTTTGATCCTTCAATAACATTTCCATTTTCATCGACAACTCTTGCTAGAGTCATGGCCATTTGTGAGGTAGTTGCGGATGTAAACCATTTTACGCCATAGAGGTGATACTCATCACCTTTTTTATAGGCACGAGTTTCTGATAGTCCGACATCAGATCCTCCTGTTTTTTCTGTCATCCACTGACCAGATGTCCAAAATGTTTCAGGGTTATGAGAGGTTAAGTTTTTAAAAGCCTTATTTTTTAAGTTTTGATCTCCATAGAGCTCAATAAGTTTGGCCGCACCGTCAGTCATGGCCAAGGGACATGAGAAATAAGAACTTGAAGGATGAAATAAAAATAATTTCGCCATCTGATATAAACGAGAATTTTTTCCAAATTTTCTTTCATAACCAATACCAATTAAGTTTTCTTCACTGGCAATCTTTTCTAGTTTTGTCCAACTGGGATGAACTTCTATTTCATCAATTCTTTTTCCCCAGGGAGTGTAAGCAATATGTTTGGGAATATTTTTTTCTGCTTCTTTTGCAAGGGGTTCAATTTCATCACCGATTCTATCTGAAAACCTTTTTAAATCTTTAAAAATAATGTCTTTGTCATTTTTATCTATAAACCGACTAAGATAGTCAGTAAGAAGTTTGTTTTCAAAAGGGTGGTTAAATTTTGGTTCATCTTGGTAAAAACTTGATTGGTACATAATTATCCTAAATTCTCTTTGTTATCTTTATACTAAGGCAAACTGTTTCATCTTGTAAGAAATTATATTTAGTGAAACAATAAAATTGGAAGGGTATTATTTGAAAAACTTTCTTTGTTTTCTACTTTTATTTTTATCGATTAATCTCCAGGCAGGGTTTTTAGGAGAGTTGGCCTTTAATTATCATTCCGATGCTGAAAATGCTGATGACACAGCATATAGTAGGTTAGATTATCGAGTTTATGTAGCGGCATCATTTAACCAAAATCGTCGAGTTTTCTTTGGTCAAAATATCATGTTTGTTAACCGTGAAATGAAATCTTCAGGGACTGGACAAACAGACTCGATTTCCGTTATGGAGCTTGGGCCTAAGTTACTTTTATTTTTTAACGAATCAAGTACTTTTGGTCTCGCTCTCGGATGGAATCCTTACGCCAAAGGTTCAAGGACAAGAAGTGGTCAATCTGAAGATGTTTCAGGTTCTAGTATGGTAGGGGCGATTGTTGTACAGGCCAAGGTTACAAAGAAGTTTTATGTTGGAGCAAGTTTAAATTATCACTCTTTGACTATTACTGAATCTACAGACTCAAGTAATACCCAAGAAGATGTCAGCCATACTTACACCACAATGTATCCGATGTTTGATTTAAGTTTTCGCTTCTAATTATAATTCACACTCAATTCATTATGTTGTTTGGTAAAGATTCTTAAGTTGAGTATAATTAAAACATGTCTCATGCAATTTTAATTTCTAATAATATAATTCTCAATGATCTTTACTCTTTGAATTTGAAGGCCTATGTCGATACTAATGTAACGATCAAAGAAGATTTATCAGAGGCCCTTAAATTAATAGTGATGAAACCCCATATTGATCTTGTTGTCTGTACCAGTACTATTGATGGTGAAGATGTTATTGAAAAGCTAATTTCAACACTTAAGGCCTCAGAGATTGACGTACCAATTATTGCCATAGGTGAAGAGGTGAAAGTTTCAGACTGGGAAGTTTATTTTCTTCCTCCTTTTTTAAATGTAAATAAGTTTGTCAAAACTGCAGGAGAGGCTTTAGGGGTGACGGCGAGAATGATGGTCGATAAAATCGTACCAGAGTATTATCCCATTCCAATTAGACTTTTTCGCTCCTTTTCAAAAACTCCTTGTGAGATTTTTCATCTAATCTCGAAAGGAAGTCGAGAAAAGGAATATTCAAAAATTATTGATAAAGATGGCGAAATTAGAGAGAAGGTTACGAAATATATCGAACTAGGTGTCGAGTGCTTCTTTGTTTATTCCCATGATCGTTTAAAAGTGGTCAATGAAATATCTAATAGTATTGTGAATCGTTTAGATGATAAGTCACTAAGCTCTGAAGAAAAAGCAATCGCAGTTGAAACTGGTTTTGAAGTAGTTGCTTCACAAATGAGTGGAAATGATGAAATGACCGAGTCTATGGTTCAAATCTCTAAAAAATGTGTTGAAAACATTAAAGATATGATTAAAGAAGTTCCCAAGATTCGACATATTTTAAAAATGTTAATGGATAATAAATCTAGTTATGTTTATCAACATAATATTTTAGGAACCTATGTCGCTCGTCATATTTTGGAAAATATTGAATGGGGCTCTGAAGAGCATGCAGAAAAGCTTGGTTTTACTTTCTTTTTTCATGATATTTTTCTTATGCCCATTTTTACGAAATACCCAGATATAAAAAATGAGGAAGATCTTTTTTTTAGTGAGAAGTTATCAGAAAAAGAAAAAGATCTTGTTCTCAATCATGCAAGACTAGCTGGTGAAATTGTAAAAACGTTTCCTCGTTGTCCTATGGGAGCCGATGCTATCATTACACAACATCACGGAACGTCAGCAGGTGTTGGAATTGCAGTAGATTTTAAGGATGATATATCTCCCTTAGCAAAAGTTATGATCATTTCTGAAGAATTTGTTAATGAGATGTTCAAACAAAAAGAATCTGGAAACAAAAAATATAATCTCGATGATATCTTAGATATTTTATATGATAAATTTACCAGGCATACTTATAAGAGGATTCTAAAAACTCTCGAGACGATTCAAGTTTAGTTATTTTAATTTAAAAACAGCTCTTAAGCCCTTTAAAGGTTCTTTAAAATTTCCAATATTAAAATCTTTGAGGTAATGCTCAAAGAGATTCTTGATAGAGTTTTTGGTGATACCAATTGAAATAAGCTGAGTAACAAAATTACTATTTAAAATAAAGATACAAGAAATAGCAGGAAGTTTTCCTGCATTAACTCCTTGTGGAAAGCCAGTTCCATCGGGTAATTCGTGATGTTGTTCTATAATAAATTCCGCATCATTAAAACCTGAATAAAAACTGGCAAACTCTTTGGCCCTTGTTATATGAGATCTAAATATTTCTTGATCTTGTTCATCGAGAGAATGAAAAACAGGATGTTCTAAATTCGTTATATAGGACATTTCTTCTGCTTGCAGGCAGTAGTCGTGAATTAACCCAGTTAAAAATAGTTTTCTTGTTCCTAAGTCAGAGTTCCACTTCATTTTTTCACATGTCGCCAGACAAAAGTAAATTTTTAAAATCGCCTGTTCAGACATGTCTTTGTGTTCAAAGGGAAAATCCATGACAAAACTACTAAAATCTTTGATTTGAGTATAGACATTCTTTACAGATTTAAAGAGCTCTTCTGCTAGTTCTTGAATACTATCACTAATACCAATGCTTCTTAGGTATTGGTGAGTAACCATGACTCCCGCCACTTGAATTTGAATCATATTATTAATTGGAATATTGGGACCATTTAATACAGAAATTATTTTTTTAATTGAACTTTCTAAAAATTCAAGATGTTCATTCTTTTGAATATGAAGGTTTTTGATCCCTCTTCTTTGAAAGGCCCTAATCTCGGCTTGTGAAAATTTAGTATTTTCAGTAATGGCCAGTATAAATTTATTTCTTCCTAATTGAATATAGGCATTAAAGGGAATTTCTTTGAATAGATAAAAATTTCGAAGTTTAGTCGAAACAAAGTCTTTTTGTTCCATTTCAACAATTGAGTTTTCAAATTTCTCTTCTTCAATCCAGACCAGTGCTTTCTTTAATAAGGTAACAAATTTATCAGCACTAAAAGGCTTCTCGTAGACAAATGTCATTTCTTGATTTTGGTATAACTCTTGTTTAACTCTTGAGCTAATGATGTGAGCTTCACCACAAAAGATGATGGCCCTATTACCAAACATTTCTAAGATGTTTTCGGCCATTGTGCTTGGGTTTTCATTTTTTAAGTGTGTATCGATAATAATAATTGCGAATGGTCCATCGTAGGTAAGAAGGTCGAATACGTCTTGCTGGTTACCTGCAGTGACAAAGTCGTATTTGGGGAATTCCTTTTTGGTGATATTTCTTACAATATCAACTTCTTTTTCAATCTCACTAACAAAAAGTATTTTCACAAAACCTCGATAATTTAATGAATATTATACCTTATGTTTATTGCTCAAGCCAAAAGATGGCCTTTTGTGCAATTTTGTGGGCAGTTGATCCCCAATAGTGTGTACTTACTATAATATGAAAATAGGAATCCCTTCTAATTTTTTCATCATAGACAAAATGAGACTCCCAATTGGTCATTTTCTTTTTCTTGATAAAATCATCAAATTTTCTCGTAGCGATAATTTCATCATTTACATGGCCAATTAAAAGAGAAGGAATATTGTGTACATCACTTACTGAGGCATGGAATTCATCATAAATTTGAAAAAATGCTCGATAATAACTGGCATTGAGTCGGTCACATGCTCTATTTTTACTTGTTGGATCTGGAGTCGGAACATAGGTATTTTTTGGTAAAAAAGAAAATGATCTTGCTGAATTACCTAGCAGGGTAAAGGAAAGAGGAGGGGCGATCATAATCAATTTTTTTATCAAATTATCATTGTGGTTTTT
>JAUHVL010000067.1 GCA_030425045.1 bacterium | reverse complement strand
CGGGTAAAAAACTTTTACTCATCACTAATTCTGATCTCGATTACAGTACACTTCTTATGGAGTATGCAATTGATCCCTTTTTAAAAGATGGTGAAAAATGGCATCAGCTTTTTGATGTCATTGTTACTTCTGCAAAAAAGCCAGTTTTCTTTACAGATAATAAACCGTTTATGGAATTATCTCTAGCAAACAAATCAAAAAAACATTATTCAAAAAAAGTTGATAAAGGAATTTTTGAAGGAGGAAATGCGGCCAAACTTCAAAACGATCTCTCATTAAATGGTGATGAAATTTTATATGTTGGTGACCATATTTATGGTGATGTGGTTTCATTAAAAAAGAATTTCAATTGGCGTACAGCTTTGGTGATGGAGCCTCTTGAAAATGAAATACAGGCCACCTCTCAACATGAGAATCTTCTAAAAAAAATTGATGAAGTGATAATATTAAGACACCAAAAACAAATTGATGGTCACGATATATCAGCACTAGAAAGTGAATTGGACCGTTTACAAGAAGAACATCACAAACAATTCAATCCCAATTGGGGACAGCTCATGAGAGCAAGGTTTGAAGAGTCTATTTTTGCAGAACAGGTTGAAAGGTATGCTTGTGTTTATATGCCTAAAGTTATGGACTTGTTAGAATATGATCCCGAATTTCACTTTCGTCCATTTCTAAGAAAATTTCCTCATGAAATTTAATCAATAAAATTTTTTTCAAAAAGGTAAGTGATAAATTGAGCATAAATTTCGTAGGAATAAGGTCCATACCCACCGGACATCACCCATGTTTGATTCGTGTTTAATTTTTTTAGAAAATGATAAACCAATAAATCTCTCTCTAACATTTGTTCTTTGGTGAGATTTAAAAAACGTGTTCCTGGAAGTTCATCTTTCTCATAAGGGTCGGAGCCATTGACAACTAAGGCAATGTCAGGAATGGGATACTGTTTAGATAATTGATTAAGGCCTTGTTCTAATTTTTCGAGGTAGAGGTGTTCTTCATTGTTATTTATGGGGATATCAATATCACTTGGATGAATTGAAAATTTATCATTACTATTATCTTCTCCATCTAGCGGCCAGCCTTTTGCCATATGGATACTGAGTGTTGTGATCGTTTCATCGTCTTTTGTGATTTCAGCACATCCATCGCCCATATGAGCATCAACATCAATGACCCATGCTGTTTTTATTTTATTATCTTTTTGGAGCTTTCTTAGGCCAATAATAAGATCATTAATGGGACAAAAACCACGACCTCCCTCTATCATCGCATGGTGCATTCCTCCACCTAGGAAAAAACAAAATCCATTTTTTAAACCGTACGTCATGGCCTGATAAGTTGCACCGGCTTGCCTTCTTACTTTGAAAACCATATTGGAGAGAGGCTCTTGTGCAATATCTGGGTTATAACGACAAAAGACTCCTTGCTTATCAACGAGTTCATAGGTTTGGATAAGTTCAGCAAGTGATCCTTTTTCATCCAAAAAGTTTTCAACAAACTTACTACTATGGGCAAGTAGGAGATCAGACTTATCAAGAACTGGAATATTTTCTAGTGGGTACTCATCGATTTGAGCGACGTCTTTAATACTATTAAAGACACTAAGAGACCGCTCTGCCTTAATAGGAATGAGAATACCATATTTCATAAACTGAGGAGCAAGCTCTCGATTGTATAACACTTTAGTCATGGGCCATGTATAATAAAAGAATATGAACAATTCAATGAGTTTATTGCTCCTTTTAACTTTTTTTAGTTTAAGCGCTAATGCAGCAAGTATTCGTGGTGAAATCCAGAGGTATACATTACTTCATGACAGAGCGATAGTTGATCGAAGTTTAAAATCAAGGCCGTATGATCAATTTCTCAATGTAGATTTTATAATATCTTCAGGTCTAAAAGAGCTAGTTGGTGATATCAGTGATGGTACTAACGATACTCAGTCAACAGTTCAAAAACAACTTAATATGTTTGAAATTCTTAGTAAGTACGTCAATACTGAACAGTATGTTGATCTGGATTTTTCTTTTGGTGTTCCTTTAGTAAAAATTAAAATTAAAAAATTTAGGCTCTATACATCTGCTTTTTATCACGTCAACTTAGGTGTGATGGCCACGGTCTCCAATCAAGAAAGTGTGACAAATCCTACAGCACAGACATATGTAAAAAAAGAAACGAAGACGGGATTAAATTTTAGTTTTAAAAGAATAGAAAATGAGTACTGGAGAGTCGCTCTTTATCAGCTAAAAAGATCTGATTTATATTCAGTGGTTACGTCAACATCACTTGCGAGTGATGGTGAACTTTTTGACTTTGATAAGTTAAACGATGAACATCAAGTTTATTCCTTTGACCTCGCTGTTGAAAAAAACTATGAAAAGTATTCTTTTCTAGGAGAAGTAAGGGAAGTAAAGGCACTAAGTTCAAGCGGTCAGGAGACTCTTTTTGGAAATCGAGCCTTTTTACACTCTAAAGTTTCTCGTCAGTATAGACCTGGGGACTACCTCATCAATGGCTTCATTGGTCTTCATTATAGAAAATGGTATTCTCTTATGAGAGGGCTTTACGTTGGTTTTGATTTTAAATATTTAAAAGTTGAAAATTTAAGGTTTCTTTTTAAGATGAGTAACCAGTTTTTTGTACTAAACCCACTTGTCGAATTTAAATACTTTAAGTTCTCTTACTCTTATAAAAGTCCTCACCGAAACCCTCAAGATGATATTTGGGTTCCGGGAATGCATAATATAGCTCTCGCTATACCTTTTCCTTAAATTACTTCGATTCTTTTAGATAATTAAGCGCCCAAGGTGCATTTAATCGATTCAATAATTCTAGATGATAGGGGTTAGTGTAGACCGTTGTCCCTGCCGAAGCTGGAACTCTACCGTTTGGCCGATTATTTTCAAAAGAATTTAATAACGTCATATTTGAATAAAGTGTCGACTTCAAAAGAATTTGAATACTTTCTGTATTTGCTTTGAACTGTGTTCCTTTTCTTTGAATATGACCTAATAGGTTTTCGTAATGATAATAATTTGCACTATTTCCATATTCACACAAGGTATTGAGTTCTTTATAAGTTTTAGTTAGATGTGTATTCATTGCACGGTAAACAAGATCTTTTGGAGAACGATATTTTTTTCTTTCTTGTTCATTCCCAATAATATCGACAACTCTAGGTTCAGCTTCTGTTTCAGAAATTGAAAGATTGAGTTCTGGATACTGACTAGCATCGAACTCTTTCATTGAGTCCCAGCTCGCTAAATTTTTGTGATCAATTAAACGTGATGTTTTCTTTTGTGAATTTGGGTTTTCGTTATAATCAACTAGGCTTGAGTGAAAGTGTGGGCAAAAATTAATTTCTTTTTTCTTATACTGTTTTGGAAGATAAGAAGAAAGTGAATGATATTGCCCTAGCAGAGTTAAGAAATAGAACTTTTTATTACTTTGAGGAAGCGCCACTTTTGAATTACTTGAAGCTGGAGTTCTTGTGGTTTTTATCTGATTTGAAAAATGAATAGGCCTTACAGTTAAACTTGGAACGATATTTTCATTTTTATTTTTAGACTTATATCGTTGCATCTTTGAGTCTATAGACTCTGGCCTTTGGTAATAATTTGATGCGCATCCTGCAAATAAAACAACTGTAAATAGAAAACCAATTTTCTGCATAAAAACTCCTTACATAGAAGTTTTCGGAATAATTTTTTTTCTTTTAAAGGTCGATTTTTCGGGAGGATTTCTTTTCCGGATTGAATCAGGTGGGCTTTATTTTTTTACTTCACACAGAAGCATCAATTTAAAAGTTATATCTTTTCTCTCATCATAGAGATCTAAGATAAGTTCTCCATAAGCGCGGTTTTCTGAGCATGATAAAACCGAGCTTACCCGTCCTGCTTTATACTTACTGAAGTCACAATTTATATTTCTAAAGTGTGAATGTGAGTTTTTTTTAAGCTCAGAAACACTACATCTCCAGCCAGTTTTTTTCATATATGCCTGATAGAATTTGTCGGAAAGTGGGATGTTTTTAACTTCATAGGTTGGGTCAGTAATCTGTAGAGACCATTTGTATTCAGCTGCGTTTAATGACGTTAAAACCAAAGTTGTTAATACAATTTTTAAAAACATGCTTGTCCTTGAATGACTGTTAAATACTTATTTAGGTCTTTATGCCATATTTGTTGGCAAAAGAATCCAATATATAAACTTTCTTCGACAATAGTCGTTTGGGCCTTTTTCAGCAAATCCTCAGGGCAAGAAATAGTCTTAGGGTAGAATTTTGGAGTCAGAGAGGGGCCCAGTTTGATATTATTATTTTTAACGAGGGCAAGATCATAATAGTGTGCATCGATATCCCTAATATAATGGGTAGTATCACGAGAGAAAAAAAGAGGAGACCCCTCTCGTAGACCATACTTAGTGTTATAGCTCTTGCCATTTTTAACGATCATTTTTCTTAGTAATAATTTTTTGTCTTTGATGACTTCGTTTAAGTCTCTTGCAAAAATTAAAGATAAGTTTATTGGAGTAGGTTTTGCGTTCGTATGATTCTCACAGGGAGAATCCCAGGAGATGAGATCAGTAAACTTATTAGGCTTTTCAAGATCTACTTTGGTCCAAAGGTCGAGAGGGATACCGGTCTTTTTTTGCATTGAAGCAATTTGTTTCCATTTTTTATTTTGAATCAAGTTTTTAAATTGTGAATAGAGCTTACCCGCAGATGCTGAACACTCTGCGTTGGTAGGACATCCTGGATTGGGGTGGTCAATGATATGAGGTTTAAGCTTGTCATCACCCTTTTCTAGAAATGGATTTTTGTCATTAGAGGCCATAACAGAGCAAATTGTAAGTAAGGCAAGAAGAAATTTCATAGAGCTATTTTAAAGGAAGATGATGAAAGAGGATACCTGTTGATCTAGTGCAGTAATGGCTTAGATTTATTGTTAGGCACTATATCTAGTGTGATGGGTTGACGAAAATAAGTTCTACCGTAAAAATAGTGTAATAACATAAGGAAAATTATGAAAATTAAAAGAGTTTTTACCAAAGCAAATAAATCACCTTATAGCTCATTAGAGTTTGAAAAAAGAATCAGTGAAGTCCGACAATTCGATGGAAGTGGAACCTCACAGTTTGAAATAAAAGTTCCCAAAAAATGGTCACAAGTTGCAACCGATATCCTCGCCCAGAAATATACTCGTAAAACAGGAGTCCCTCAAAAAAATGAAAAAGGTAAAGTTATTCAAGATAACGAGGGAAATATTGTCTTGGGGCCAGAATCAGATGCCCGAGAAGTTTTTGATCGGTTAGCGGGATGCTGGAGGCATTGGGGTGAAACACATGGTTATTTTAACTCTGAAAAAGATGCTCAGTCCTATCAAGATGAAATGAGTTATATGCTCGCAAATCAAATGGCCGCCCCTAATAGTCCTCAGTGGTTTAATACGGGGCTTCATTACGCTTACGGAATCGAGGGAAACCCTCAAGGGCATTATTACGTTGACCCTAAAACAAAAAAACTTAATAAATCAACTTCTGCTTATGAAAGGCCACAACCGCATGCGTGCTTTATTCAAAGTATCAATGACGATCTTGTTAATAGCGGTGGTATTATGGATCTCTGGTCACGAGAGGCCAGATTATTTAAGTATGGCTCTGGAACGGGAACAAATTTTTCTAACTTAAGAGGCAATGGAGAGCCGTTATCTGGCGGTGGTAAATCATCGGGTTTAATGAGCTTTCTTAAAATTGGAGATCGCTCTGCTGGATCGATAAAGTCAGGTGGTACAACGAGACGGGCCGCTAAGATGGTTTGTCTCGATGTCGATCACCCCGATATTGAAGAGTTTATCGAATGGAAAGCAAAAGAAGAGAGGAAGGTTGCAGCACTTGTGACGGGGTCCAAAATCTGTAGAGAACTTTTAAATGAAACGATGGAAGCGATTGCTAACTTTAAGGGTGAAGGCGATAGATTCTCTACAAAAGAAAATGATCAATTGAGAAAATCTATATCAAAGGCAAAAAGCAGTCATATACCTCTTAGTTACGTCAATAGAGTTATTGAGCTAGCAAAGCAAGGGGTAAATGAACTTGTTTTTGAAGAATATAATGTTGATTGGAACTCTGAGGCCTACGAAACGGTTTCAGGGCAAAATTCAAATAATTCAATTCGTATAACAAATGATTTTTTTAAAGCATTAGATAAGGGCGAAAAGTGGAATTTAAAATGGCGAACCACGGGTGAGTCCTGTAAAGAAGTTGAGGCCAAGGATCTATGGAATAAAATTTGTGAATCAGCATGGCAATCAGCCGACCCAGGCTTACAATTTGATACGACTATTAACGAATGGCATACCTGTCCACAAGATGGAAGGATCAACGCTTCCAATCCTTGCTCAGAGTATATGTTTTTAGACGATACTGCTTGTAACTTAGCTTCATTAAACCTCTTGAAGTTTTACGATTACGAAAGAGAAGTTTTTGATTATAAAAGTTTTATTCATGCTTGTGAGCTTTGGACTTTAACGTTAGAAATTTCTGTGACGATGGCACAGTTTCCTTCCAAAGAAATTGCTCGAAAAAGTTTCGACTACAGAACTCTTGGTTTAGGTTATGCAAATATTGGTGCTCTTCTTATGGTTATGGGACATCCTTATGACTCTGAAAAGGGACGCCAAATTGCAGGACAAATTTCTGCCATTATGGGAGGTGCTGCTTATCGGACCTCAGCGTTGATGGCGAAAGAACATGGTTCATTTGAACGGTATGAGGCCAACAAAGAATCAATGTTAAAAGTCATGAGAAATCACAAGAGAGCTGTTTATGACGAAGATGGTTTTGAAGGCTTAACCATTAACCCGGTTCCTCTAGAGCAAAGTGATGATGAAATGGTTACCGTTGCTCGTACACAATGGGATGAGGCCTTAAAGCTTGGTGAAAAGCATGGCTTTCGAAATGCTCAAGTTACAGTGATCGCACCAACGGGTACAATCGGACTCGTTATGGACTGTGACACCACGGGGATTGAGCCTGACTTTGCCCTTGTTAAATTTAAAAAACTTGCAGGGGGAGGTTATTTTAAGATCATCAACCACTCAGTTCCTTTTGCCCTCAAAAAACTCGGTTATACTCAAAAACAAATTGATGAAATAGTAACCTATGCGCTCGGTACAGGTACTCTTGATACCGCACCTTTTATCAATACAGAATCACTAAAAGCACAAGGAATGGATTCAATTATTATTGAAAATATCCAAAAGAGTCTATCAAGTGCATTTGATTTAAGTTTTGTCTTTACACCATTTATGGTCGGAGAAAAATTTTGCCGCGAAAAATTGAATTTTTCAGAAGCAGAGATTGCTAATCCTGCATTGAATATTCTTGAAAAGATGGGCTACTCAAAAGAGCAAATTCTAGCTGCGACAGATACAATTTGTGGGACGATGTCTTTAGAGGGAGCACCTCACCTAAAAGATGAACATTTGGCCGTTTTCGATTGTGCTAATAAATGCGGAAGGGTGGGAACTCGTTTGATTGGTACTGAAGGTCATATTCGTATGATGGCGCAAGTTCAGCCCTATATCTCAGGTGCGATTTCCAAAACGATTAATATGGATAGTACGGCGACGATTGAAGATATCAGTAATGCTTATTACTTAAGTTGGAAATTAATGACCAAGGCCAATGCTCTTTATCGAGATGGCTCAAAATTATCACAACCACTTAATGCACAAGCTTTTGATAATCTTGAGATTACAAACGAAGAGAGTCAGGTTGATCAAATTCAAAAAGTAAGCGAAAAAATCGTTGAAAAAATAATTTATAAAGAAGTTTCTAAACGAAAGATGATGCCCAATCGTCGTGGGGGATATACTCAGAAAGCAAATATTGGTGGACATAAAATTTACTTAAGAACAGGTGAGTTTGATGATGGAAACCTTGGCGAAATTTTTGTGGATATGCATAAAGAGGGGGCAGCTTACCGCTCTTTAATGAATTGTTTTTCAATCGCCATATCTCTCGGATTGCAATACGGTGTTCCTCTCGAGGAGTTTGTTGAAGCTTTTACTTTTACTAAATTTGAGCCCAATGGGGTTGTGACGGGTCATGATAATATTAAAATGTCGACCTCGGTAATTGATTATATTTTTAGAGATTTAGCGATGAACTATTTAAATCGCTTTGATCTTGTTCATGTTAAACCAGAAGACTTAGGTCCTGATAAAATAAATGGTGAGATTGAGTCTGAAGAACCACTTCTTACTTTAATGGATGATAATACTTCTCATGCTGATGGAACTGTGTCTGTCGTTAAAAAAGCTGTTCCCACAGAAGTTTTTTCAAAAGAGTCGAACTCAAAAATGGAGAGTTTAAGGCGCCAACGAATGGAAGCTAATATGAAAGGTTATGTGAGTGACCCTTGTCCTAGCTGTCAGGCCATGACTCTCGTTAGGAATGGAACTTGTTTAAAATGTGATACCTGTGGTGAAACAACAGGCTGCTCTTAAACTTTATAATTTTCTAAAAAATTCTTTTTAAAGTCTCTGAAGCTATCATTCAAGATAGCTTCACGAGCTTGCTCGGCCATTGTTTTGTAAAAGGCAATATTATGCTCAGTAGCGAGTATCTGTCCGAGAATTTCATTAGAGTCGAATAAGTGTTTTAGGTACGCACGAGTGAAGTTTTCATTTGTATAACATTTTACGTTTGGATCGATGGGAAAAAAATCTCTTCTATAATTTCGATGCTTAATTCGAATTTTTCCACGGAAGGTAAAGAGGGTGCCACCTCTTGCAAACTTTGTTGGAATGATACAATCACTCATATCAATTCCATTTTCCCAGATCATGAAAAGATCTTCTGGCATTCCAACACCCATAACATATCTTGGTTTATCTTGAGGCATTTTAGGTCCGGTGTAGCTGACAATTTTTTCCATCAGCTCAGGTCCCTCGCCAACGCTTACTCCACCAATGGCGTAACCAGGCAGATCACGTTTAACCAGTTCTTCCAAACACTCATCACGAAATTCATCATAAGTTGAACCTTGAATAATTCCAAAGAGTGCTTGATTGGGATTATCCCAAGTCTGGATACAACGATCAAGCCAGCGGTGAGTTC
>JAUHVL010000017.1 GCA_030425045.1 bacterium | reverse complement strand
CAAGTTGAAGAGAAACTTTGAAGGAATGCTTTATCTTGCATGCTCATATGTATGGCTTAAGAGTTAATGCATGGCCGGAAAATGGCAACAGCCCCTAATTAATCTGTTCAATTCAAAAATAACTAAGCCGCCAATAGTTGAACCGGCAAGCCAGTATGTTGCGAATGTTAAGTATATATCTGAGCCTAGTAAGAAAAAAATCGAAAGAGCTACTATTGATATGGAAGTATAGTATAAGAGTCTTGATTCTTTAATCTTCTTAATTTCACTAGGTTTTAAAAGATAGGCCGCAAAAAGAGCGCCACTACCCATAAAAATAGAACCGCATATGGCCATACAAATATTTTCTCCAAACTTATGATGAAAATAGTGAAAAAGCTCAAAGTTATTAGTTAAGCTTAGGTTAAATTGTGGGCAAAATGTAAGAGTCAAGAAACCTATAAACGCTTGAATGGCGAGAAGCTTTGAAAATACAACTTTATGAGCTGGGTTTAAGTCTGCTTGAACAAAGCTCAATATTCTATTACTTAATTCCTCTGGAGGATTAACACCTTTGGAATTGATAAAATCTTGAAAATCTTTTTTATCATTAGGATCAATCATGTTGTTTCTCCTAGTAATTTTGCTTTAAGCTTTTTGATTCCTCTTGAAACCAGCTTTCTTGAATTGGCCTCAGATGTATTAAGGGCCTTAGAGATTTCGATAAAATCTTCTTCGGAGTAATAACGAAGCTTCAGGGCCTGTTTTTCTTTTTCAGAGAGTGTCTTAATTGAATCAAGATCAATTTTGTCATTAAGCTCAGTTGGTTCTACGCTCAATTGATCTTCATTTAACTGGACAAACATAGCTTTATTCTTCTTGATTGAGTCAAGAAGCTCACTTCTACATATTGTATATATCCACTTTAAAAGTGGGTGTTTGCTACTATATAGGTGTCGTGAATTATGGAACTTAACAAAAATACTTTGAAATATATCTTCGATTATATTCTTATCGGACAACCTTCTATCAAGGTAGCTATAAACTCGATCTTTATGTCGTAAATAAATAACTTCAAAGGCCATATTTTCACCGTTCTTATAAAGCTCCATGAGCTTTTCATCTTCTAAATGTGAAAATGGATTTCCCATCCTCTACCTCTTATTACGACGAGTGTGCCTATTTTGTGACAAAAACTTTTCAAAAGTACCCCACGGGGGTATAACTAATTAAAAATACTATAGTTTTATTAAAAAAGTAAGTTTTTTGTCACAAATCTGAAGCGGCACTCGTAATAGGAAGTGAAGACTATTTGATTGGGGGATTTTTGAAGGTTCTACTATTACTTTTTATTTTTACGACCACGTTTCATGTATGGGGACATGGAGGTGAAGATCATTCTAAAGATGTTAAGCAGCCTAAAGTCGTAAAGCCAAATGCGGAAATAGAAGAAAAGTATATAAGAATAAATCAAGAATACTTAAAGACTGTGAAACCAATCTTTCAGAAATCTTGTTTTGACTGTCATGGAAATACAACTGTGTACCCTTGGTATTATAAAATTCCCGGAGTAAAGCAGATAATTGATAGTGATATAAAGGAGTCAAAGAAGCATCTGGATTTCTCAAAAGACTTTCCATTTATAAGCCATGAGACACCTATAAAAGACTTAGATGCTATTGGTAAATCTATAAAGAATGATTCCATGCCACCATTTCGCTATCTCATTATGCATGAAGATAAAAAGCTAACTAAAGATGAAGTAAAACAGGTTGAAAATTGGATAAGAGAATCAAAAGAGATGTTAAAATGAAGAAATATTTAGTTATTCTTTTCTTACTTAGCTCTGTAGAAGCTAGTGCTATTACCTTTGAGAAGGCCATAACACTTTTGGGTACACACGAGAGTGTTGATTCAGTGAGCTTTAAATCAAAAGCTTTAAGTGAAGAAGCTGAATTAAAAGGATCATGGGGAGACCCAAAGTTTAAAATTGCTGCCAAGAATTTTCCAAAGGATAGTTTGAAAGATGACCAAACTCCTATGACTGGAATTGAGTTTGGTGTTTCACAGAAAATTGCTTTAACAACAAAGTATGGAAATATTGAAGATGCATTTAAATCTCTTTCAAATGCATATCAATTTGAAGCAGATGATAAGAAAGAAGCTCTCACTAAGGCTTTTTGGGAAATATTGATTATCAAAAGGAAAGTATCTGAAGAGCTAGAGATTTTAAAAGAGAACAACACATGGATTTCAAAAATCCTTAAAGTTAGTAAAAGATTGTACTCTACAGGAAAAACATCCCAGCAAGCACTTCTTGATATTCAAATTAGAAAGTCTGAAATTGAAAGTGAATTAAATAATAAGAAATACGAACTATCTCAAATAGACGATCGTTTAAAGTATTTAATAGGAACTTCTGATGTTGAAGAAGCTTCTATTCCTTGGAAGTCTCTTAAAACAAATTCAGATAAATTAAAAGATAATAAAGAACTCAGCTTAAAAGAAAAACTAAAGGCTAAAGATTTAGCTTTAACTGCTTCTAAGCAAAACTATGTTCCAGATTTAACCGTATCTCTGGGGTACACAAAAAGATCAAACATTGATGGCAACGGAGACTTTGTTGGAGCTGCAATTAGCTTTCCTCTACCATTCTCTGGAGAAAAGTATTCTAAACATGGGCAAGCGGTTCAAGAGAAGTATATGGCCGTTAAAAACTTTGAAAACTATAAGAGGCAAAAAAATAGAGATATATCTGTATTGAGCAAAGAGATTGATAAACTTTTAGGAGAACTGAGTATTTTAAAAGAGAAAACTATTAAGTTTGCTCGTAACTCAAGAGAAATAACTGCTAAGTCTTATGGCCTCGGTAACTCTACTTATGTCGAGCTACTTCAAAGTGAACTTAAATTACAAAAAATTCTTATGCACAAAGTAATGCTCGAAGCAAAAAGAGATATTAAAAGAGCAACATTAAAGTATGTTAAAGGAGAGTCCTTAAATGAATAAGTTAATCAGTGTTATATTTTTAATGTTTCTCCTTGTTATAGGTGTTTCATGTCAAAAAGAAGGCTCTAGTGAATCAAGTAAAACTGTTGATGGGCATGAACACTCTAAGACTAAGGTTTATTATACTTGCTCTATGCACCCACAGATTAAAGAAAAAGAAATGGGAAAATGTCCAATATGTCATATGAATCTAACAAAGATTGAAGTTGACGATGAAGAAGATATTCAAGAGGCGGCTGTAGTTCCTGAAAAAGATATTTGGCAATGTAAGGATTTTCCTGACGTGACAAGCGAAACTGAAGATGTTTGTCCTATGGATGGTACACCAATGGTCAAAAAACCAAAGGAAAATAAGGCCGCTAAGGTAGTCGCTAAAGTGAAACTAAGAAAAGCGCAGTTAAAACATTTTGAGCCAGACTTCTTTCCTGTAACGACGATGAAGATGACTAAAAAAATTAGATTGCTTGGTTCTGTCCTCCAGTCTGAGGAAAAGGAAAGCAATATCCCTGCTCGTATTGGAGGGAGAGTTGAAAAGGTTTATGTTAAGTCAACAGGGAGTATGGTTAAAATTGGTGATCCTGTAATTGATTTATATAGTCCTAAACTAATTACTGCTGGAGAAGAATATTTACTAGCTCGAAAAAGTTATACAAAAAGCAAAACTAAAGAATTTAAAGATATGCTCGGGCAAAGTATTGAAAGACTCAAACTTTGGGGAATTAAGAGATTTCAGTTTGAAGATTGGTATAAGAAAGGAAAAGTGCCAAGACAAATTACAATATATTCAAACGCAACAGGTATAGTTCGATCAAGAAATGCTACTGTTGGTAAATACTTTAAAGAAGGGCAAAACTTCTTTGAACTATCAGACTTAGCAGATGTTTGGGTCGAGATGGATGTATATGAACATGATTCATCATTAATTAAGATCGGACAAAAAGTAGATTTAGAATTTACTGCTATTCCGGGGGAAAAGCTTGTAGGTGAAATAGATTTTGTAAACCCTGTCCTAGATCAAAAATCAAGAACATTAAAGGTTAGAGCAACTATTGAAAACGCTTCAGGTAAGTTAAAGCCCGGAATGATCGCAAATGCAGTTTTAAATGTAGATATAGAAGGAATGCCTCTTGTTGTACCAAGAACGGCAGTGATTGATACCGGTAAAAGAAAAGTCGTCTGGGTCAAGGTTTCTGGTAAGAACTTTCAGGCAAAAACTGTTCATGCAGGTTATGAATCTGAAGGTTACGTTGAAATTAAACATGGCTTAATGGAAGGCGAAGAAGTCGTGATTGAAGGAAATTTTCTATTAGATGCTCAAGCACAACTTTTTGGTGGCTACGAAGATATGAAAGAATCCAAAACTTCAGGTCACAACCACTAAGGGCAAACTATGATTCAGAACTTAATAGAATTATCTATTCGTAATCGTGCAGTTGTAGTTATAGGATTTGTCTTTATAGCGTTGCTGTCAATATTCAGTCTTAAAACAGCTAGGATTGATGCTATTCCTGATATTGGTGAGAATCAACAGATTGTTTTTACTGAATGGCCCGGAAGATCACCTAAAGATATTGAAGAACAAGTTACATATCCTTTAAGTGTAATGATGCAAGGGATTCCGGGTGTAAAAAATATTCGTGCGACCTCAGCGTTCGGTTTTTCTATTATTTATGTGATTTTTAAAGATGATGTCGATTTTTACTGGAGTAGAAGCCGAGTCTTAGAGAAGTTATCAACTGCTTCATCCGAACTTCCGTCAGGAGTAACTCCTAATATGGGGCCGGATGCTACGGGATTAGGGCAAATATTTTGGTACACACTTGAAAATGAGAAAGGTGCATCAAGGCCAAAGTCATTAGCAGAGCTTAGATCAATTCAGGATTTCTATGTACGCTATCTCCTTCAAGGTGTAGAGGGAGTAAGTGAAGTCGCTAGTATTGGTGGATTTGTAAAAGAATATCAAATAGATGTTGATCCAAATAAACTATTTGCCTATGACGTTCACTTCTCGAAACTTATTAAGTCAATCCAAAATAGTAATATTGATGTTGGTGCAGAGGTAGTCGAGGATGGCGATAGAGAGTTCGTTGTTCGTGGTAAGGGCTTCTTTAAAAGCATTTCTGATATTGAGAATGTCGTAGTTGCAGTAAAGAATAATTCACCAATTAGAGTAAAAGACTTAGCTAGTGTAAACATTGGGCCGGGATTTAGAAGAGGTGCACTTGATAAAAATGGTGTTGAGTCTGTTGGTGGCGTTGTAACTATGCGATTTGGTGAGAATCCGAAAGAAGTTATTGATAATGTAAAAGAAAGACTTTCAATTGTCGAAAAAGGACTTCCAAAAGGTGTTAAGCTTGTACCTTTCTATGATCGAACAGAAGTAATCGAGCGAACAATTGGAACAGTTTATACAGCTCTTGGACAAGAAATTATCATAACCATTATCGTTATCCTTTTATTCTTACTTCATCTTAAATCGTCAATTTTAGTTTCTCTTACACTTCCGTTCGGTGTGGGAATAAGTTTTATTCTGATGAAGCTTCTAGGTATAGACTCAAATGTAATGAGCTTGTCTGGGCTTGTTATAGCTATTGGTTCAATGGTTGATATGGGTATTATTATGACTGAGAATATATATTCTCATCTGGCCCAAAATCCTAATGCATCCAAGAAAGATAGAATTGAAATCATCGTTAAATCAGCTCGTGAAGTTGGGCCAGCGATTCTAACGGCTGTTGCAACGACAATTGTTACATTCTTGCCAGTCTTTGGACTTGAAGGAAGTGAAGGAAAGTTATTTGGGCCACTTGCATGGGCAAAAACACTTGCTATGTTTGGCTCTGTAGTTGTGGCAATAATCTTAGTCCCTGCATTATCGGCATATCTATTAAAGGGAGAGCTAAAACCAATAGAGAAAAACAAGGTTAGTTCATTTATAGTTGAAAAGTATAGGCCAGCCCTAAGTTGGATGCTTGATAATAGAAAAATATTTGTAATTTTTCCTACAATTATTTTTATGCTTGGAATTTTTGCCTATTCAAAATTAGGTAAAGAATTTATGCCCTCTCTCAATGAAGGTGAAATTCTTTATATGCCTGTAACAACTCCCGATGTGAGCATGACAAAGGCAAGAGAGCTATTGGCCTATACTGATAAAAAGTTAAAAGAGCATCCTCTAGTAGCTGACGCCATAGGAAAGCTTGGTAGAGCAAATACAGCAATTGACCCAGCTCCAGTTGCTATGTTTGAAACAGTCATTAAGCTTGTTCCTGAAGATCAGTGGCCTGACGGTGTATCTATTTATGACATCATGAGTGAGCTTGATGGAGAGCTTCAGGTTCCGGGCCTAGTAAATGCATGGTTATTTCCAATCGAAAATAGAATTGCAATGATTTCCACAGGGATTAAAACGCAGATTGGTATTAAAATATTTGGTGATGATCTAAAAACTCTTGAAAGTATCGCTTCAAAGATAGGTAAGGAAGTTGAGAAAGTTAAAGGTGCTTATGGAGTTTACGCTGAACAAATTACTGGAAAGCCCTATATCGAATTTGACATTGACCGAGTTGCTGCAAGTAGATACGGAATCAACACGGGAACAATTAATAAGATATTACAAACAGCGGTTGGGGGAATGACTATTGGCCAATTCTATGAAGGTCGAGAACGATACCCAATACGAGTTAGATATAAGAAAGAACTTAGAGATAGAATAGATGAGCTTAAAAAAGTTTTAGTACCGAGTCCTTTAGGACAACATATCCCACTTTCTGAACTAGCTGATATTCAAGTTGTTACTGGCCCTGCTGCAATACAGTCAGAAAATGGAATGCTTAGATCACTTGTTTTATTAAATGTTCAAGGCAGAGATTTAATTGGTTTTGTAGAGGAAGCAAAAGAGCATATTGAAAAGAATGTAGAGCTTCCTAAAGGTTATTCTATTGTATGGGCAGGACAATATGAGAGTCAGGTTCGCTCTAACAATAGACTAATGATGTTAGTACCTCTTGCTTTACTAATAAACCTTATTCTGATCTATTTTGGTATCAAAAATTTAAGAAATGCTGCAATCATTTTTAGTGCAGTACCAATTGCCTTTGCTGGAGGTTTAATTCTTCTTTGGATAGGTGGATTTAATACTTCTGTTGCTGTTTGGGTTGGATTTATTGCTCTATTTGGTATCGCAGTTGATGATGGTGTTGTGATGATGACATATCTTCAAGAGGCTATAAAGAATCATAAACCCAAAGATTGGGACGGTCTAAAAGAATGTATTTTAGAAGCTGGTTCAAGAAGAATTAGACCCCTTGTTATGACTACAACAACTACAGTTGTAGCTTTAATTCCAATTATGTGGTCAACAAGTACAGGTAGTGAAGTTATGAAACCAATGGCCATTCCAACTCTTGGTGGAATGTTAGTTGAGTTAGTAACTTTATTTATCGTGCCTGTTGTTTATTCATATTTTGAACAAAGAAAAATGGAAAAAGAAAATTTGGTTACTGTTTCTGATAAGAAATAGAAATTACTATGGAGGTATATATGTGTCCAAATTGTGAAAAGAAACTATCATTAAAAAAATCATTCTTAGTACTAAGTGTGGTTGCACTTGGGTTATTTGGGATGGAGAGCTATGCATCAGGAACTCAGGGAGGTCACGATCATAGTAAGATGAATCATTCAAAAATGGATCATTCAAAAATGGATCATTCAAAGATGAAAAAAGGTGATCGAAAGTCGTTGTCAGAAGCAGCGAAGAAATCGGTCGTATCAGCTTTAGAGGCGAATGAAGCACTTCATAGCTCATTTTTTAAATATGATGCCAAAGCCGTGGAATCAAATGCTATGAAATTAAAAAAGGCAATTGATGCAATTGAAGATAAAGAGGTTGCAAAGCTTTTAAATTTTTCTAAAAATAAGCTTTCTGAAATTAAAGCTTCAAATGATAGAGAAACTAATAATAAGAACTATCACATTGTATCAATGGCCCTAATTCATATTGTTAATAAATATGATGTAGGTTCAAAGTATAATGCCTATTCTTGTCCAATGGTTAAGAAGAAATGGGTACAAAACAGCAGTAAAATGGCAAAGGTTCATAATCCTTATGCTCCCAATATGCCTCACTGTGGCTCACAAGATAGCCATCACTAATAGTTATATTGGTAAGCCCTCTGTATGAGGGCTTGATTAGTAATAATATAATGATTTGACCAAGTAATTTTGTTTTTATATAATTTGTGCAATGTTTGAAAGATTAATGAGCATATTTATTTTAATTGGATTTATATTTGGATTATCAAATGAAGTCAGTGCTTTGTCTTTTGAACACGACGATACTATATCTATAAAAGCGGAGTTCTATAGCTATACAAGTTCTATAAATACTGAGGGCTGTGAAGACTGTCACGATGATGGGTGCCATGATCACGATACACACTGTGCGCACCACTGCTCTGGCCTACACAACTTGATTGAAAATAAGCAGACCATGAGACTGAATTCTGAAACAGGTATAGATAGCAAAGTTACTTGGTATTTTAACTTTCACTATGATGAGCCTTTTCTTGATCCAGCACTGAAGCCACCGCTCTTTTCCTAACTATAATTAAAAACTTAAACGAAACCGTTTTAGAACAATTAATTATTGTTAGGAAGATAAATGAATAAATTAATACTTTATGTTATATCGCTTATAGCAAGTTTTTTTCTTACAGAAAATTCATTTGCAAATTGTGATTTTAAAACACCAACTGAACTTTTAGAGAGCTTCAAAAACAGTCATCCTCAAGTTATTGAAAACAACTCATCTATTAAAGTTTCTGAGAAATGGGTTGAGGTTGCCAAACAAAGGCCAAACCCTGAATTTCAGGCTCAAGGAATGAAAGGCGAAGAAATAGATGGTGACGTCGATAGAATTAGCTTATCACTCATGCATACAATTGAGCTTGGGGGCAAGAGGTCTTCGAGAATAGATTTTGCTGATAGTAAGAGAAAACAATTTAAAGCATCAGTCCAAGATTCAAACGAAGATGTACTTATAGATGCAATCCTCAAGGCTTACAGATTAAGGCAAGTTAAAGAGCTAATTCCAATATACGAGGAGGCTTATGAGGCTTTTAATAAGATTTTAAAGGTTAAGCTAAAAAGAAAATCACTCTCTCCAGAGGAACAAGTTGAAAAAGAAACTCTTGTGCTGGCAACTAATGACTATAGGCTGAAAGTCTCTAAACTTAAATCAGAGAAAATAAATCTGAGTCGGCATCTATCCTTTTTCGTTGGTGAAAACTGTGACCTCAAACAAGATTCCCTTCCTCAGAAAGTTGACTTAACAAGAAGTTTTAATCTGAAAAAAGAAACTCCGAGTTATTCAAAACTTCAGGTAGCGATAAATAATCTTGAATCAGCAAAAATGAAGTTAGAACTAGAGAGGTCAAATGCATATCCTGATTTAAAAATTGGGCCAGCTTTTGAGACTGAAAATATCAATGGAAAGAATTATCAGTCTATTGGATTGAGTATAAGTATGGATTTACCAATTCTTAGCACTAACTCTGGTTCTAAAGGTCAAGCATTAGAGCAAATGAATACTGCAAGAGTGAGATACAAGAATATTAAAAGAGAAGCTTCCCTAGATTTAGAAGCATGGATTGAAAAATACAATGCTTTGGGTAGTAGCCTTAAAACTATTGCCACAAGAGAAGACCTTGATAAGAAGCACTTAAAAATTGAAAAGCTCTTTAAAAGAGGAGTGATTTCAACAGCAATGATTATTGAATCTCATAGGCAATTGATTGAATTTGCTAATACTCGCAATGAGTTTGAATTAGGTGCTGCCGAGGCACTATGGAATATCTATAAAATTAACGGAACAGTTTTTACTGAAAAGCTATAAGAGGACATTATGAAAAATATCAAATTTATAACTATGACTATATTTTTAATTAGTAACCTAGCATTTGCTGAAGGTGATCATGATCATTCTTCTCACAAAGGGCATGATCATTCAAAGCAGGAAGAAAAACATGACGATCACGATGATCACAAGGGGCACGATCACTCAAAACATGACGACCATGATGATCATAAGGGGCACGATCATGGTGCTTCTAAAGCTATTGGCAAAGGTAAAGCCATTGAAGTTGTAGACGAGAAAAAAGGATTCAAGTTAAGCAAGGAAGCAATTAAGACCTTAAAGCTTAGACTTCAAAATGTTGATGGAGACGAATTTGAGATTAGTAAAGCTACATTAGTAAGTTCAAAAAGCATTAAAGGGGTTTATAGATTTAGAGCAGGATTTTTCAAACTACTTAACGCAAAAATTCTAAAAGAAACTAAATCTGGATATAAAGTTAAGGTCGCAGGTGTGGAATTTGGTGACCAAATTGTAATCAATGGGATTGGACTTCTTAGAGTTACAGATGTCTATTCGACGGATAAGTCAGAATATGGCCACTCTCACTGACACATAAAGGGGTGATTACATGATTAACAAAGTTATAGAATTTTCAGTTAATAATAGGATGTTTGTCTTCATGGCGACTCTCTTATTAATTGTTTTTGGTTTAAAGTCATTTCAAGAGCTGTCTATAGACGCTGTTCCTGATATTACGAACACTCAAGTACAAATCAATTCTCAAGTAAAAGGACTTGTGCCTGAAGAGGTAGAAAGGATGGTTACGTTTCCCATCGAATACTCCATGAATGGTATTCCTGGGGTTGAAACGATTAGGTCTATTTCTAGGTATGGTATCTCTCAGGTGACAGTTATCTTCAAAGAAGGAACTGATATTTACAAGGCAAGGCAGCTTGCTTCTGAGAAGTTGCAAAATATTGAATTGCCTGCTGGAGTTGTCCCTGAGATGGGGCCAATCAGTACAGGGCTTGGAGAAATATTTCATTACTCCATAGAGGCTAAATCTCCTGAAAAAGATGAAGAAAAAAGACTCCTTCAGTTAATGGAACTTCGATCAATACAAGATTGGTATATAAAGCCAAGGCTTTTAACCGTTAAGGGTGTTACCGAAGTCAATACCATTGGTGGTTATGAAAAGCAGTTTTTTATTCAACCGAGAATTGACCAGATGTCTAAATTCGGTCTTCACTTTGATGACATTGAAGCAGCGATTGAAAATACAAATCTCAATGTTGGCGGTGGATATATACAACAAACAGGAGAACAGCTTCTTGTGAGAGGTGTTGGTCTATTAAAAGGCATTAAAGACATTGAAAATGTAGTAGTTAAGAGGCTTTCTTCTTATCAAGTCATTAAAATAAAAGATATTGCCCAAGTAAAGTTTGATAAAGAAATTCGTACTGGTGCAGCTACGGTGAATGGAGAAGAATCAATTATTGGTACTGCCTTTATGCTCTTAGGGGAAAATTCAAGAGCCGTGGCACAAAGAGTTTCATCTAAACTTGAAGATGTGAAAAAAGATTTACCAGAATGGGTTGAACTTAAAGTTCTTTATGATCGCTCTAATATGGTAAACGCTACGCTGAGTACCGTTGAGCATAATCTTCTTATGGGGGCGGGCCTTGTTATGGTGTTCTTATTACTCCTTGTAGGTAATTTAAGAGCGGCCATAATTACTTCGTTAATGATTCCCGTTTCTCTACTTATGACTTTTATTCTTATGAGATGGCAAAATGTCTCAGGGAATTTAATGAGTTTAGGTGCATTGGACTTTGGGATTATTGTTGATGGTGCAGTTATTGTCATAGAAAACTGTGTCCACAGGTTGCAGAAGAAAGGTGAAGAACTTGGTAGAGAGTTATCAAGAGCGGAAGTTAAACAGTTAGTTATCGACTCAGCAATTGAAATACGTTCTGCTGCTGGTTTTGGTGAGCTAATTGTTATTACAGTATTTATACCACTTTTTGCTTTAACTGGTGTCGAGGGCAAAATGTTTGGGCCGATGGCAATGACTTTTATAATGGCACTAGGTTCAGCTCTGCTTCTTTCTTTTACTGTTGTTCCTGCTTTAGCGGCCACGTTTTTAAGTGGGAAAACAAGAGATAAGAAGCCATTTCTTATGGGGATGGCAGAAAAGCTGTTCATGCCAACTTTAAGTTTTGCATTAAGGTTTAAAAAAGGCGTTCTTGGAATTGGCATAGCTTCTATTGTTATGGGTGTTTTCTTGTTTTCAAGAATGGGTGCTGAGTTTATTCCTCAATTAGATGAAGGTGATTTTGCTATTCAGTTTATCCGACCAGCGAACATCAGCACTGAAAACTCTGTAAAACTTCAAAGATTATCAGAAGACATTATAAAAGAATTTCCACAGGTTAAAGATGTGTTTGCAAGGACAGGTGCTGCTGAAGTTGCTACTGATCCAATGGGTGTAAATATTTCGGACTCTTATATTATGCTTAAAGATAAGAGTAAGTGGCCCCACGATGACCACATTCAGAATAAGAAAAACTTAATGAATGAAATCAAGGAAAAACTTGAGCTATTTGTTCCGGGCCAAGTTCTTATGCTTTCACAACCAGTAGAATTGCGCTTTAACGAACTTTTAGAAGGAACAAGAGCCGCGATTTCGGCAAAAGTGTTTGGTGACGATCTTGATAAGCTAATTTCATACTCAAAAGAGGTTGCTGAAATTGTTGGTGAAATAGATGGTGCTGGTGAAGCTGAATCCGAATCCAAAGGTAAATCACCAATGCTTCAATATACTCCGAAAGTAGAAGAATTAGCTCAGTTAGGCGTCACAGCGAGACCTGTTTTAGATGCAATTAGTACCGCAATTGGAGGTCGTGAAGTTGGTCATGTTTTTGATGGTGTAAAAAGGTTTCCAATTGTCACCCGTCTTTCAGAAGGTGAAAGAAAAGATGTTATGACCGTAAGAAAACTTCCAGTTGGTATTTCTGATGGCTTTACTGTTCCTATTGAACAAGTGGCAGATATAGATTTTGTTGAAACATTCTCTGCTGTTAGCCGTGAAAACTCTCAACGTAGAGTGGCTGTACTTGTTAATCCTGATACACGGGATATTGAGAGTTTTGTTAATAAAGCAAAAAAAGAGGTTGAAAGTAGAGTTAAGCTTCCTGAAGGCTACTTTATTGAATGGGGAGGAACATTTAAAAATCTTCAAAGTGCAAAGGAGAGACTTGGGATTCTTGTACCTCTGGCACTTCTTATGATTTTAGCTATGTTATATGCTGCATTTAAAAACTTTGCTCAAGTGATTTTGATTTTTACTTGTGCGCCAATGGCCTTAATCGGTGGTGTCTTATCATTAAATATAATGGGAATGCCTTTCAGCATTTCGGCAGGTGTTGGCTTTATTGCTCTTTCAGGAATAAGTATTCTAAACGGTGTTGTTCTAGTAACTTATTTTAATAGACTTATAAAGGATGGTAAGTCTCCAGACGAGGTAGTTAAAGAAGGTGCTATGACGAGATTGAGGCCAGTCTTAATGACGGCCCTAACAGACATCTTTGGATTTTTACCTATGATGTTTTCAACAGGTCTAGGAGCTGAAGTGCAAAAGCCTTTAGCAACCGTTGTTGTTGGAGGGATTATTTCGGCGACTCTTCTTACTTTGATTGTTCTTCCAAGTTTATATCGTCTATTTATTAAGTTCATGCAACCAGAGCTAAATAAGGAGGCGTATGGGGAATAGTCACTCTCATCACCATCATGGCAACAAGAATATACTTGTTGCCTTTTTCCTAAATGCAGGGTTTGCCGTAATAGAGCTAATCGGTGGATATTTAACAAATAGTGTTGCCATATATTCTGATGCTCTACATGACTTTGGTGATAGTTTAGCTTTACTTTTTTCTTATTTTGCTGAAAAGCTTAGCCACAAAGATGCTGATGATAATTTCACATTTGGCTATCGACGTTTTTCAATACTATCAGCTTTAATTAATGGAGTTATATTATTACTGGGAAGTATTTTTGTAATTTATGAAGCTTCACAGAGAATAATGGCCCCTGAAAAAGTGTCTCCTGAAGGAATGCTTGGTTTGGCGATATTAGGTATTTTAGTAAACTCATTTGCCGCTTACAGATTATCCAAGGATGATGGCATGAATACAAAAATGGTCATGTTCCATCTTTTAGAGGATTTACTCGGATGGGTTGCTGTACTTGTTGTCAGTATCGTCTTACTATTCAAGCCTTGGTATGTACTAGATTCAATACTTTCTATACTTATTTCTTTAGTTATACTTAGAGGTGTTTATAAGAACTTACTTAAAGTTGGTTTGATTTTTCTTCAAAAATTTCCTGATGAACTTGAATTTGAGCAATTGAAAAATGAAGTTATGGAACTTGACCTTGTAAATGATATACATGCTGTTAAAGGATGGTCTATTGATGATACAACATACTATTTGCGCTTTCATGTTCTTGTACCGGAAGAAACAAAGATTGGGACTGTTGACTCATTAAAGGTTAAGATAAAAGAAATTTTGAAGAAGTATAATGTAACTTACTCAACAATTGAGTTTGAATCTGAGAATGGTTGTGATGGTACTCATAGTGTGGAAGAGAAATGAAAAGGCTTGAGCTAAAAATACCTCCATTACTTGTGGCCCTTATATTTGGGGTCTTAATCTGGGCAATGCCAAGCATCTATGAAATAAGTAATTCGATGGTTTTAGATGTATTCTCAGGGGTATTGTTTTTGATCGGTTGCTTAGTCTCAGCTCTTGGAGTGTGGGAATTTAAGAAGCAGAAAACTACAGTGAATCCAATGTCTCCACAAGAAAGTAATAGTCTTGTTATAAGAGGAGTTTATAAATTTACAAGAAACCCTATGTATTTAGGATTTCTTCTTTGGCTGTTATCTCTTGGTGTCTTTCTAAGAAATCCTTATTCTCTAATACTGGCAGTGGGATTCGTTTTGTATATGAACTACTTTCAAATACTCCCCGAAGAACGAGTCTTAACAAATAGTTTCGGTGAAGATTACTTAGAGTATAAAAAATCAGTACGTCGATGGATATAATTACTAAAAAAGCAAAAGATACAATAATGAAAAAGACAAAAATAAAAATTCAAAAAATGGACTGTCCTTCAGAAATCAAAATGATCGAAGGAATTGTTGAAAAAATTGATCAAGAAATTAAAATGGAGTTTGATTTAGGAGATCGAACTGTAAGTTTTTACCATCGTTGTGATTTAAATCTAATTCTTCAGGGGTTAGAAAATATTTCACTGCCAGGAACACTTTTATCATCTGAAGATATCTTAGAAAGTGACGTTCCTGAAATTGCTCCAAGCGTTGAAGCAAAAACCTTAAAATACTTACTCGCCATTAATTTCACAATGTTTCTTGTTGAAATATTTTTGGGATTTTACGCAGAGTCGACGGGGTTGATTGCTGACGGATTAGATATGCTGGCAGATTCTTTTGTTTACGGTATTAGCCTATATGCTGTTGGCAAAAGTGTTCATGTTAAAAACAAAACAGCCTTCTTAAGTGGTGTTATGCAAATTTCATTAGGCTTATTATGTCTTGTTGAAGTAGGTCGAAAATTTTATTTTGGAAGTGAGCCTCTATCAAACTTTATGATAATCGTCTCAATTGTTGCTCTAATTGCAAATGTATGGTGTCTTACTCTTATTCATAAACATAAGGATGGGGAAGTGCATATGAAAGCCAGTTGGATATTTTCTGCCAATGATGTCATTGTAAATACAGGTGTTATTATATCTGGTGCTTTAGTTTACTTTTTCAAAACTAATATCCCTGACTTAATTATCGGTGGTCTTGTTTCACTTATTGTTATTAAGGGTGGATTAACAATTATTAAGCTCTCAAAGCCTCAAAAAGAGCAACCAAGTGAAAATCAAGATTGCTGTTCTGGTAAATGTAGCTAAAAGAGTTTTTAAGGAGCTTTTGTCAGCTTCTTAGTGAACACTTCAAGTGACGGAAGTCCTTTATGAACTTTGATTATAGCTTCTTTTTTAATAGCCTTGCTAGATAAGTTTAAAACCGTAGTCCCTGTAATTACTGTAAATAATATCGCAAGAAATATCTCAATTATCGCACGCATACTATTCCTCCCTTTTTTTAAGCTCTCGCTTAACAATGTCTTTTACTGTCGATGGATACCATGACCCACCGAGTTTAGTTGGTATGTTTTTATCGTTTAAGTATTCAGAGATTCGTTTAAATGAATAACCCTTTTCTCGAAGGGAAATCATCTTTTCAATTACCCTTTGCTCACCCTTATGAACTACACGCATAGTCCCAACAAGCTTTTCACCGAAGCGAAGAGTAGGTGCTTTAATCTCTTCTTTTTTGAATCCAAGGGCACGAGTTGCATCACTTATTGAAGAGCGAGGCCAGCCTGTTAATTTTGAAATTTCATGGCTAGAAAGGTCTTTTTCTAAGTACAGTTTCCGCAAAAGTTCTGAATTTTGGATGGGTTTATTGAAGAAATGTGCTATGATTACAGGTACATAATGTGGGGAGCTACAGAGTTCGTGTAGCATTGTCGAACCCCCACCACCACCGCGATCTCTAGTGATCTGGAATGAACTCAAATGACTTTGAGTGATCTCCTGTTATAATGAAATCATGAGTGATTGCTGTTCAAAAAATAATGATGAAAAAGTTCAAAAAGTAGATTTAGAAAATCTTGATGGATTAATTTGTTATTGTTTTAAAAAATCAAAAAAAGAATTATTCGATGCTGTAAAAAGTGGAGAAGAAAATTTGATCGTTGATGACATCAAAGCCAAAATGAACAATCCAGGCTGTTTTTGTGAGACTGTAAACCCATCTGGAAAATGTTGCTTGGCTGATATTCAAGCGTTTATAAAAGCAGCAAAAAACTCATGAGATGTAGTAAGTTCGGATTTTGCATTAACAAAGAGATTGGTTTAAGAGGCTGTCACCATCTCCACCAACTTAAGTAGAATATAAAAATGAGAAACCTACAAGAGTATTTAGACTTCAAGAATAAGCTAAAGGCACAAGAGTTTGTATCGCGAGAGAATTGTGGGATTTGCGGTTTTGCCTCCAAGACTTGTTACTGTCATTTAGTTAAGCCTTTCGATTCGAAGATTGTTTTTGCTATTTTGATTCATAAGCTTGAAATTGAACGTAAAATTGCAACTGGAAGGATGTCTCATCTTTGTCTGAAGAATTCTTACTTGATTCCTGGTCATGATTATTCCAATGATGATGTGGTAAATAGTCTCATTGATAATCCAGAGAATCATTGTGTTGTGCTTTACCCAGGGAAGGGGGCCACAAGTCTTAATGCCTTAACGTCTGTAGAGAAGAAGAGCTTAGTACCAACTGGCAAAAAGCTCGTGGTGTTTGTGATTGATGGTACCTGGAGAACTGCGAGACAAACTATGCGGATGAGCTCTAATTTGAGTAAGCTGCCTCAGGTATCTTTTCAGAATACCGTTCCTTCTAATTTTAGGGTGCGTAAGCAACCTTCGGACGAATGTTGTTCTACAGTTGAAGCGATTCATAAAGCCATTGAGCTTTTAGGGGATTCTCAAGGGTTTGATATTAATTCTAGAGTTCATGATAACCTTATAGAGGTTTTTGATTTTATAGTGGATAATCAAATGTCTTTTTTATGACACCTTTGCTAAGTCAATTTAGTTTTGATATTTAAAAGAAAATCTTCCCAAAGGAAATTTAATGGAACCAAGAATTACAATCATCACTTTAGGTGTAGAGGATTTAAATAGATCATTTGATTTTTACAAAAATGGACTTGGGTTAGAAACAGGTGAAGAGTTTTCGAAACCTGAAGATGGAATAGTTTTCTTCAAGACAAAGTTTGTCGTTTTAGCTTTGTATCCCTATGACAAATTGGCTGAAGATGTTGGTGAAGAATTTTTAGTAAAAAAATCAAAATTTTCAGGAATTACCTTGGCCCATAATACACGAACTGAACAAGAGGTTGATTCTATTTTAGAACAAGCGAAAAAAGCTGGTGGGAAAATTGAAAAACAGGCCCAGCGTGCTGAGTGGGGTGGGTACTCAGGTTACTTTTCTGATCCGGATGGGCATTTATGGGAAGTGGCATGTGGAACATCACCATTAAATGAAGATGGATCTGTCCCTCTTAAATAGGTTAAGAAAAGATTAGCTTTATGAAAACATTTGAAAAATTGTTTGATGATTATATGATCGGTGTCTGTGATGAAAACCCTGACCCCTCTCACGATATTTTACATGTGAGAAGAGTGGTTAAGTTAGCGAAGGATTTAGCAAAAAAAGAAAATGCTAATCTTAATATTGTTATTCCCGCCGCTTATCTTCATGACTGTGTCTATATTTGTAAAAGTGATTCTCGCAGATTTCAAGCTTCGACATTATCGGCAGAAAAAGCAATATCACTTTTAGAGAGTTGGGGTTACGACAATCAATATTTCGATCAGATTTTTCATGCTATTCAAGGTCATAGTTTTTCGGCCAATATTAAAGTCGATAGTTTGGAAGCAAAAATAGTTCAAGATGCTGATCGTCTCGATGCTCTTGGGGCCATTGGTATCGCTCGTTGTTTTATCTTTGGTGGTATTGCAAAGAGGTCGATCTATCATGATGAAGACCCTTTTTGTATTCAGAGAACTCCCGATGATTCAACTAATAACCTCGATCATTTTTTCATTAAACTTCTCAGGCTTCACGAAAAATTAAATACTGAATCGGCTAAAGAAGAAGGAAAACGTAGGCTTGTTACGATGGAAAGTTTTCTCGCTAGCTTAAAAGCTGAGCTTTTACCCTAGAATTTTATTCCGGTCTCGGGACAGACAAACGCCGAAAGTTTTTCGACATAACCTTGTTCAAATTCTTCCCTTGAAATTTTTGCTAGTTCAGAGAATTTTGAATTTTTTAATTCTGCTAAAAGGTCAAAGGGGAGGTATTGTTCTAGGGCGGCGAGGCCTCCCTCAATTTCGGAGATCATTGCCCTGTAGGCACGAATATAACCATAGGCCTGATCTTGTCTTTTGAAACCTTCATAAAAAGCACTTATGATTTCTGCTTTTTCGGCATAATCAAGTTGATCACTGTTGCCAAGGGTATGACCCCAATCATCCATAAAAGGACCAACGGGAATAAGAAATTTACTAGATTTTCTTAAGCACCTTGGTTGTCTCATAGACATATGTCGATGATTTTCTTTAGAGCTAAATTCTTTATTTACTTTACCGGTATAAACTAAAATCGGATCATAATTTGGGTTTAGTTGATGACCGAGTTTATAAATTCTCTTGTAAAACGGATCGTTTTCATCCATCTCCCATTGAATCATTACTCGATCGAGGTCACCGAAATTATGGGCCATTAAAGGAGCGGCTCTTAAAAAATTAATATGATCACGATCTTCTCGTAATTGAAGAAGAAGCGTTTCTTCTTTTTTTATTTCCGCTAAAATCAGTTCGGCCATTTCTGCTGCGAGCTCAGTTTTTTTATTTTTTACGAGAGCGCAATAAGCACCAATGGCGACACTTAACCATGTTCCTTCGTGAGTACTTAATACTTCATCATTGATGTGGTTATAGGACTTGCGGTTGGTGACCTGACGATAGTCCCATTTCCAAGAGGCCATGGTGATCTTCGCCATTTTATCTATATACTTTTGAATAGTACCGTGACACCAAAGAGATTTTCTAATTTGGTTATCGACATCTGTGGGGACAAAAGTTCCTGCTGTGGTCCAGTGGGCCGCCATGCAAATATGAAAGTACTCAGCCAGATCAATATTTTTGAGCTGTTTCAGGTTTTTTTTATAAAAACGCAGCTTTTCGAGATATTCGCAATTTTCAGATTTAGTATCGAGCTCTCCTTGAAAAAGAAAAGGAGCTGTGTTTTCCACATGCTTTAAGAGGATATTAGGGGCAATTCCTGTGAGGACAGTCCCGGATTTTAACCTTTTTTTACTCATAGTGGCTTCTATACCACGAAAATTTTGCTTTTGACTGCTCAAATTGAATGAAAAAAGGTAATTAAAGTTATGATTAATGATAAGTCCGTAAGGCTAAATAAATTCATCGCCCATAGTGGAATTTGCTCCCGTCGAGAGGCCGATCGTTTTATTGAAAATGGCCAAGTTAAAATTAATAAAAAGAAAGCTAGTCTCGAGGATCGGGTTAATCCTGGTGATGAAGTTATGGTCAATGGCCGGATCATTACCGCCGAGGAAGCAGAGCCTTTTGTCTTAATCGCTTTTAACAAGCCTGAAGGAATTGTCTCGACGACAGAGTCGACGGAGAGAGATAATATTGTCAGCTATATTAATTATCCTACGAGAATTTTTCCCATTGGTCGTTTAGATAAAGACTCTAAGGGGCTCATCCTTTTGACCAATGATGGAGATATCGTTAATAAAATTCTTCGGGCTGGAAACAATCACGAAAAAGAATATATCGTCACCGTTGATCGTCCTATTGATGATCAGTTTATCTCCAAAATGGCCGGTGGTGTACCCATCTTAGGGATGAAAACAAAAAAATGTGTGGTGGAGAAAATCTCAAGTCATACCTTTCGCATTGTTTTAGTTCAGGGACTCAATCGTCAAATCAGAAGAATGTGTGAGCATTTTAATTATCAAGTTAAGAAATTAGAGCGTATCAGAATCATGCATATAAAATTAGATAAACTTCCCCTTGGTGAATTTCGTGCGGTAGAGGGAAAGGAGTTAGAAACTCTCTCCAAGTTGATAGCCTCTTCTTCCTCTGAGGCCAAGCCAAAGTCGAAAACGAAGAAAAAGCATACACCAAAACCAGCTCGCTCTCAGAATAAGAAGAGACAGGATTTTAGGTCTAAAAATAAGAGGCGTAGGCGTTAAGCTTAAGAGCTTTCTAGAAGATAGCGTAACAACTTAAAATTATTCAGATATTTTCATTGTCTTCATATCTCCACAGATACTCGTCTAATTTTACAGAGAAACACAGGAGGCTTATATGAAGCGATTTCTTTTACCTACAATTTCTTTTTTATTATCTACTCAACTTAGTTTTGGTTTTGAATTTAAAACCTGCTCTTATAAAGGCGTATCTACAAGATGTATTAAGGATTTATCTTACGGAGAAGATGAACGTCAGAAACTTGATGTTTGGTTTCCAAGAGCTACTAACAAGAAAATTCCAATGGTTGTTTATATTCATGGTGGCGGTTATCACTCTGGTGATAAGTCTATGGCGTATAAGTCAGGAGTCATGCGACCAGATTTTATTTTAAAGATGGGGATGGCGTTTGCTACCATTAATTATCGTCTTTCAGAAAACAATGCTTATCGAAAGAGCCCAAAGAACAAATATCCAGCAGCGATGGCCGACTCAGCTAGGGCGATTCAGTTTTTACGTTATAACGCCGTTAGCTTTGGAGTTGATAAAAACAAATTGGCCCTCTCTGGTACCTCAGCTGGTGGTCATATTTCTTTATGGTTGTCTCTCCACGACGATCTTGCAAAAACAAGAGCATCTGATCTTCGTCGAGAGTCAACGAAAAGTAGCTGTACAATTATGTTAGATGCTCAGGCCACTTTAAATATTCCTGAACTGATAGATCTTTTAGGGCCATCGGGATGGGAGTTAGCAAAGGGTGCTCCCGGAGTTTATGGACTAACACAAGAACAGTATTTAGCTAAGCCTAAATATTGGGACCGCGTTTTAAAAAGTAGCTATGAGGAAGCCTCTGCGATCGCGCATTTAAGTCCAGACGACAACGCTAGAGTACTTATGTCCTATATGATGGGATACGGCTTAGGTGACTCTCATAGTCCTGAGCATGGAGCGTATCTGACATATGGGTTACCTCATGAATTAAAAAATCATTACAACAGATTAAGCCTTGAAGAGCTAGGATTAAAATCTCGTCTTCTTGTGCAAAAACCGCAAAGTGTGGTGAAGCGAGCAATAAAGAGTCATTTGAATGCTTGCTTTAGGTAGAGATTAATATGCCTTTGAGTTTATCTTGGGGGCATAATCTTTTTCGTTAAAATTAAACAGGACAACTATAAAAGTGTTTTTTAACTTTTTCTGAAAGTGGTTTTTTGAAAACGACACGATAGTGATGACCGAACTTTTTTTCATTAAGTAAAAATAAGTTTTCGCATTTTGAACCATAATAAGCATGGCAAAGAGATTGGCTTATATCATCAGCTGGTGCGAGAAAGCCTTCAGAGAATATGGTGGCCCCAAGATCGTGGTGAACTGTACTAAAATAAAGTGTGCTATGTTTAGGCTTCTTTGCCAGAGAGACTTTCATCGCAAAAGATCCTGTCGCTTGGTTGGTCTTACGTTTATTCATATGACGATGATCAACCGAGTAGCTAGCAAAGTTAATCGCTGTTGGGTCGCCATGTATCGTAGGGCAGTTACTTTCATTGGAAACTCCCCACAGCCACATCTCATCAGATTTTATTTTTTTAAAATCACCTTTTGTAAGTGTAATTGATTTTTGAGAAGCGGTTGTCTTTACGATCACAGGACTTAAGGTTTTATCACTTGGAATAAAGACGTAGCTAAAATGACTATCGTTAAACCCCTTTCTTATCGTTTTTATTTTCATCTGTCCTTTTGAAAAAGTAATGGGAGCACCACCAACTCTTCCTATAAACTGAAGAGTGAGGCCTTTTTCAAGCGTAATTGTGAGAGGGAACGACTTAAAGTCTGAAATTGATCTTCCTTGGGCGGGTGCACTGGCAAGGGACTTGAAGGTAAAAGAAAGAGAAGTAAGAATAATAAATAGTGTTTTCAAAAGAGCCTTATTGTTAAATTTAAATAAAATTTTATCATCGTTTAGAATTATTCTGCAATTCTAAGAGCTCTTTTGTTATAAAAGAGAGATGAAATATTACGAAATGCATGAAGAAGTTTACAAAGATCTAAAAGACAAAGGTTATGTAAGCTGGGATAAAAAGAAAAAAGCTGTCGACCTTTTTCATCACGATATAAATATCGCTTTAGGTAAAAACCTTTCAAAATATTTTCCAAAGATAAAAAATTATAAAGCATTAGACCTTGGTACGGGGACGGGAACAGTCGCACTTTATTTGGCAAAACAAGGCTTTGAGGTAACGGGATATGATATGTCTTCTACCGCTATTGAAATGGCAAACGAAAATGCCAAGAGTCTCGGGATAGAAGCTGACTTTGAAGTCAAAGATATTTACACGAGTGATGCCAGTACAAAATATGATCTTGTTATCGATAGTTCTTTTTTTCATTGTATCGTTCCCAAAAAAGAGCGAGAAAAATGTTATTCATTTGTTCGTAAGAGCTTAAATGAGAAGGGCATCTTTTTTATGCACACCATGATTCAGTCAGATGATATGTCTACTATGTTGTCAGCAAAACATCTTGAACTTGAAGGCGATATCCTTTGGAGCACTGGTAGGGACTCATGGGATATGGACTGGGAAGAAGTTAAGGGTAAAAGAGTGTTCGCTCATCGAAGAGTCTTATCTCTAAAAAATCTAGAACTAGAATTAAAAAGAAACGGTTTTCAAATTATTGAGAGGGAACTTCAAGAAAATAGTGGCAATCCTCGCACGTTTATCGCTTGGGTAACATTATGTTAAGGAGCTAGTCGATATCGTAGGTCATGAAACCTGCAGGCTCGTGAGAGTAAAAGGCTTTGATAACTCCTTTTAGGCCATATCTTTGTTCATCGGTTAAACTCAGGTTATTTAAATTTCTTAATGCAGACTCTGCATTTAAAATAGGTTTTCCGTTATTTTTATTTAAGTAAATATTACAAGTAAAATCTTCACCTATTACAGCACAGTTGGCATTTAGCTCTGGGGAAGTCCAAGAGTTTTCAGTATTAGGTATGCGAAAAAATTCAATTTTTCTATTCGCTTCACCAATCAAGAACTCTGGGAAAATATAAGATATTCGTTGTGTTTGAGCCCCTTCGAATCTATCAATTATCTCAACTTTAAATCTAGAGTATTTTATAAACTCTGTAGAGGTAGGTACAATATAATCTGCTTCTGTATCGGGAAATCCCCCTTTTGTGAAAGTGGGAAAATTAATAAGTAGTGTTGAGATTATTAAAAGAAAGTTTTTCATATCTTCCTTTATCCTTTATGAGTTTGCACTGTCTATATTAATGAAAAATATTACTTTATAATATGAATAGTGTTAGGGGCCAAATGGCCCCAATCCTTACTTTCTACAAACAACTTCTTTTTTCAGTACTGTTCCACCTTTTGACCAGTCGTCAAACCGAAAACAGCTAAAAGTAGTAGTTGTTCCATCCAAATGCTCTATTTGAACTATAGAGTCAGTGTTAGTTAAAAGATCAACTTTTGCTCCTGTAATATTGTTTTTTACTTGAGGTGATAACCTATAGAGTAGTCTTGTTGATTTTTCTATAGATTCTGATGCGAATCCCGCCATAGAGTTCTTTAAGGAAAGCGGTGTTTTGCTGCCATTACTGGCTTGAGTAAAAGATGAAAGGGTAAGTAGAGCTGTTACAATAATTAATTTTTTCATGTTTTCTCCAGAAAAATTAAAAGCTTAATTGCTTGAGCCTAATTTAAGAAAAATTTATCTTTGTCTCCACGAGTAGCATCTGTTAATAATGTTACATAATGTTACATAAATGGAGCATTGTTTATTATGAAGGCACGTGATTTTTACTACTTAGGCCTGTTTCATGAGGCCTGTAAATTAAATAGCAGTAAAAACGACGCAATATATGTTATTGCCTCGCTTGTTTTTACTGGAAAGCACAATCGAGCTAGAAACTTATATAAAGAAAAGAAAAAATACTTTAATCATAGTGGGTTAATATTTTGTCGTTTTCATTTAGGGATTAGTTATACAAGAACATCAGAATATTCGAAGTCGAGAGAGTGTTTCTTAGAAAACTTTAAATTGCGTCATTATAAAAAAAATAAAGGTGAAGACTTAATCTTAATTTTTCAAGGTTTAAGTTTTTATCGTTATTTTTTTTCACGTCATCAATCTAGTTTATACTTTGCTAGAAAAGCAGAAGACTGCTTCTTGAAGCTTAATTGTGAAAAGAAGCTGTATGGTGCATTGGTTATGGATATCATATCTCATAATTATTACCAGCTGGGAGAACCTTCAAAAGGGAAGAAGTACTCTGAATACTCTTTGAAGCTAGCAGAGGAAGGTGAGCTAAAAACATTTAGATATGAATTTAATGCATCTAAGGAGATTTATGAAAGTGAATATAATCCTAACGTAAACGAAAATATAAAAAAATTAAAAAAAGTTTTTGAAACTACTCCTGAGACAAATGACTATACATTGTCAGAAATTATTCTACAAATATCGAAACAATATTTACTAAAAGGGAATTACAAAGAAGCAAATGATACTCTTAAGAAAAACTATGGACTCGTTTATAAGAACGATAATAAAAGAAAAGTTGCAAAACTAAACACTCTTTTGGCCCAGATAATGATTTATAAGCAACAGTTTATAGAAGCATTGTCATTATTAAAAATAGCGAAGTCTCACTTAGATAGAGAGATAGACTTATCTCTATTGTCTCCTATTGTGGGTTTAGAAAAAAAGTGTCTTAAGTACTTACAAGAAAATTATGATGAACAAAATCAGGAACTGTTAAGAATTATAAAATTAACAGATAAGGCAATTATACATCAAGAGTGTACAAGATATGACTTAGGTGATGTTGTCGTTAATGGTCAAGATAGGCTATCAGAGTTATTTAATAGTGCATCCATGAAAGATATTTCTGTGATTGATGAAGTTATTCATTATCAGTTATTTCATTTAATAAGGTTATTTTTACCAAGAGTTAATAAAAAACAAGTTATACTAGTTCATCCTAGAGGAAAAGGTTTATTCACAATTGATGAAGATGTTATTATTTATAATAAATCCACTTTATCAAGTAATCAGCTGCAAGCACTTTTGTATTTACAGAACTCAGGCTTTACAAAGAAAGAATTTGTAAAAGTTGTTTGGGGATACGAAAATTATGAGCCGTTTAGACACGACCATCTTGTTTATAGTTTGATAAAAACATTAAGAAAGAGCTTAGGAATTAGAGGGGAGTGGATACGATCAAATGGAGAGGATTGGTATTATTTAGATGAAAATACAGAAATTATTTGTGAGTCAAAGGCTAAATTTAAAAAAGACATAAACAATTTTAAAGTTAAATCTTTAAGTATCAACAGAGACTTAAATTTTAGACAAATTCAAATTCTGAATGGGATATTCTCAACCCCATTTTCTGCAGGTGATGCTTCTAAGCTTTTTGAAATAAATAGGATGACAGCTTTTAGAGATCTAAACGACCTTGTTGAAAAAGGACTAATAGAAAAAAGAGGGCGATATAAGGGGACCAAGTATTCTGTTTACTGATATTAATTGAATAACTGTTAGTAATGCTTGATTAAAGTATGGAAATCTTACAAGGTTAATTGTACTAAATAGCTAAAAATATTAGTATTAGGCATGAATAATACTATTAAAACAATTGTCACTCTCAGTGTTCTCTCTTTTCTTTTATCAGGCTTCTCTTATGGTCAGGATGATTATGAAACTTATGATTATTACCCCGACTATCGTATGGCAGAGGACCCAGATACTCCCTATTATGAAGGGGATATCATCAATATTGATGGCTTTCATCCCGAGGCTCCTGCTCACTTAGATCGCTTTGAACAAGCTGAAATAAGAGCAGCTCAACATGAGCATCGTATAGCAAGATATGCTGAATATTACACAAATATTGATTTCTCTCGATACCACGGAAATAAGCTTCGAAATCAAGTTCACCAAGAGCTAGAGAAGAAATTTGGAAATCAAGTGGCCACGGATTCAAATGGCAATTTTTATATCAAAGAGCCAAAGGACGGGTTTGGTTATTCTTCCGATGCAAAATACTACGGAAACTTTCAAAACGGAGTAAGGCATGGATATGGCAAACTGACGACGTCTCGTGGTTATTACAAAGGCTTTTGGTATAACGATTTACAAGATGGATTTGGTGAGGAAGTTGTTGGGGAAAGTATTTATAAAGGCCAGTTTTCCAAAGGTCGTCGTCATGGTTATGGACAAACAAAGACACCCAATACGACTTTTTATGGTGATTATTTTTATGGTCAAATGAAAGGTGAAGGCTTTTTCGTTAAGCATTCTCCAGAAGAGGAAGCCTTCCAATATCAAGGTCAATTTGAAGATGGTTGGGCTAATGGCTTAGGTGCCTTTCAAGATGCAAAATTTGTTGAACTTGGTACTTTTGTTAATGGCTATCTCAAAGAAAGTTATGATCATTTGATTGTTTATAAGCAAGCAAAGAATCCAGAGGATTTGGTCCAAAAATCTAAATTTAATTCTCTTAAAATGGAAATTTATAAAAATGGAGATGTGAAACTCAATACGAGTGATAGTTCTTATTCGGGCCTTGAAAGTATTACTATAAAATCTAACTTAAAAAAAATCATTTCTTATAAGGGAAAAGAGTATACCGTAAATGAAATTGGTGAAATTTCTCAGAATGAACAAGTCGTTTCAACCAAAGAATTAGAAAATATTATCTATTCTCAAGCCTCGACGTTGAGGTGGCACACTCGTGGCCTTGCTGTAAAATCTCGATCACATGACCAAATTTTTTATCAAGGCAACGAAGGGGATAGACATCGTTCTCTTCTTCGTAATATGGCCAACTTGGCTGAGAGTTTAGTTTCAAAAGCTAAAACGAGGGACGAATTTTTAGCCATTCAAAGGTTATTAAATGATGCCCATACACATCTTGCCTATTCAATGGGTTCTCGACACCTCGGTGTTCAAACAACGGAGCTTTCCGGACAAAGAGTAAACCGGATTACCGATTATAGCGATAATTTCTACGCTGACGAATCTGAAAAACGAAATAAGTTATATGGCTACGTACAGGCTGCAAATCCTGCTGATTTTAAACAGGTTATGGAAAAGGCTTTAGAGTATGCTTATGGAAGAATCAATAAGTTCTTTAGCCCTTCATACTCGGATAGAGTTAAAGTTGGTGATTACTCGTATGATCCTGTTCAGGGCTTTTATAAGGATTTAGAAGTTCTCCAGCATATGGTTCCTAAAGAGGAGTTCAATAACTATTTAAAAGCAGCAACGAATGTCTTAGCGGCGCATCCTAGAGACGCTTTGAGATTAACAGTTGAAAATTTAAAAAGGGCGAATCCTTTCTCTATTGGTGATTTTGAAAAAATTATTAAACAAGCTGAGAAAACAGGCCCAATCTCTACTCTAACTTTTAGAAAAGAAACTCAAAGTCAAAAAAATATAAGGCAGCAATACTTAAATATTCCTAGCTCAACATTAGCAAACTTGGCTCGTGAAAATAATCTGCTCAATCAGGAAGTTAAAAATTATGTCGATAATTATCGAAATCCAACGGTTCCTGATGACTTTAAAACTGAAGCTGATAAGAATAGAGCAAAGCTTGAAATCTATAGAAGTGCTGAAAATATCATTAATACGCAGACGTTCGATCCTACAGGCACGCTTTTAAAAAACATATCGCTAAAAATTACGAAGTATCTTTATGATGGCGCTCAAACTTCTGATGAACTTATCGCCATGGTTAATCTTTCTAGGAAGTTGACGGACCTTATCAGTTCTCAAGCCCCTGTTGTTTCAGGTGTTAGAGATATTTTTGAATCTCTCTATGGCCATGATTTCTTTACTGGGAAAAAGCTTGATAATGCCCAAAGAATTTTTAAAGCCGCCATGGGAGTTTATGAGTTAGCAACATTAGGTCTTCTTCCCAGTCGATTTTCTATGAAGGCCGTTGAAGAGAACCTCGAAAGTTTAGTTAATTTCTACGGGACGTTGAAAAACAAAGTAGGAATTAATCATTCTCTTAATACTGAAAAAATAACTGAAGTTTTCAACGATACGAAAAAGATCTTAGAAGAAGCAGGAGTTACAGGATATCAAGGAACAAAGAATATTCTTGGTGAAGCTTTTAAAATTGGAGTAAAGACTCCAGGTGGTCTAAAGGTCTTTCAAAAAGTTCAAAAGGCTATTCGTGATTTTCCTCTAGGGCTAAAAATTAAAAGAATGAAAGAAGGGCGAGATCTTGATAAGATTGCCTTAATCGGTCGAAAAATGGACGGAGTAGTCGACGATACGGCAGCTTACTTAAAACGATCTAATATTGATGCCGCTACTTTTAGTGATGATGCTGCTTGGGATGACTTTGTTCAAGTTGTAAAAAAATACCGAGAGAAAGTAGGTGACCCGAAGGCGTTTCTTCCTAATAACGAAGTTGTGAAAACGAAGTTATATCAGAAGAATAAAGAGTGGATTCAGCATAAATTAGATAATGGGTTTACTATTATTGATATGGGAGATCCCCAAGGTCTCAATGTCTTTTCTCCCTTTTATGCTATGGAAAAGAAAACAGTGTTTGGAAAATGAATCTAGCTGAAGAGTTAAAAAATATTCAAAAAAGCGGTCACCAAATTGGTGAGTTAAGTATCCTTCAAGGGAGCTCTCAGCGAGGTCCCTATAATGGATTATCAATTCACAATACTGATCAATCACGTAGACTTGAAATACGAATTCTCGGAAGAGATAAAACCATAGAAATTTTCTTTTTTAATACCAAAGAAGAGCTTAGTTTTGCACTCGATCAGTTTGCTAAAGGCAAGGGTATAAAGCTTCCTAAAAGCTTAATGACGTATGCTAAAACATCAGATTTTATCAAGACCCTTGATGATCTAGACGCATTCATTACGAAGCATTTGGCTTCAATATGGGAAGGTGACAAGTGGTATGAAGTGCCTGATAGTATAGTTGAAGATGAAATTAAATCGAGGTACTTTTAAAAGTTTAATGAACACGAAACAAAATGACGTTATCTATTAGTTTGATATCATCGCTTCTTGGCCTCGTTGGGCCATCTCTCGAAAATATTCTAAAAGAGCTTCTCTAGTGGCTCCGCCATTAATTTACTTGAAAACAATATTGTTTTGAGCTTTTTGGATAAGTTTACATAGTGATGTCTGAGAGTTTTACAGGCTTAAGTACTTGAAATTAAAAGCTACTTGTAACGAATGATGATTGTTGGTGAAACGCTGAGGCTACCCTTACGGTAAGAAATGAGCCTTTCATCTCTTAGGGTCCTCAAAGCAGCTGAAAATGATTGATCATCGAGAGCATATTCTTTGTATTGGCCCCAAAGGCCTTTGAGTTCCATTAAAAGTTTGGATTCTTTGATCTTAAATTTCCCGAGGTTTCTGAGGTGAAAAAGGATAAAACACTCGCTTTTATCGATTTCAATCTTTAACTCCTGAGCAATACAAAATAGTGCTTCAACTCCAGCATCATATTTTTTGTCTTTGCCATAAGCATTTACAAAAGGAGAGAAGTTTTTATAGAAATATGAGAGCTTAAAAACAACACTTTTGTATTCTCTTTGTGATTCCTTATCCGCTTCATTTTCGTTGTAATATTGATAGATACAATTATTTAAAAAAGATCTTAAGTTTTCTTTATTATTAAAATTGGCATTTTTGACGATGGCATCTATTACTTCTTGCATGCAGCTAAGATAGCGTTAAAAAGAGCGAATATCAAATCTCCCGGAATGGCATCACTTGTTGAGTTCTTTCTTTTTTGTTACACACAATTATGGCAAAGAATATCACCATTGTTGGAGGAGGCCCTGCTGGTCTTTTCTGTGCTTATCTTTTATTAAAAGAGGGTCACCATGTTGACCTTTACGATCATTCTTCAGGGCTTGGTAAAAAGTTTCTAATTGCCGGAAATGGAGGTCTTAACCTCACTCACTCAGAGGAATTAAATTCATTTGTCACTAAGTATACCGATAATGAAAAGCTCTTTTCTGATCTTATCAATGATTTTACTCCCCGTGACTTAAGCGATTTTTGTCAAGAGATTGGAGTTGAAACATATGTCGGAAGTAGTGGTCGTGTTTTTCCAAAGGATCTAAAAGCCGCTCAGATACTTTTAAATTGGACTAAGAGGTTAAAAGATCATCCCAACTTTAATCTCAATTTAAAATATTCACTTATCAGCATTCAAGAAGACAAAACACTTACTTTCAATACTCCACAAGGTGAACGTAAGGTAAAAGCAGAAACAATCATTCTTGCTTTGGGCGGCGCTAGCTGGAAAAAGACAGGCTCTGATGGAAAGTGGAGTGAATTATGTCAACGACTAGGAATTGAATTTAAAGATTTTGAACCGATGAATTGTGGTTTTGAGGTTTCATGGTCTGATTTCTTAATTAAAAAGTTGGATCGCTCTCATCTTAAAAATATTGAGCTTTCACTGAAACAAAGAAGGGCAAAAGGTGAAGTCATGATTACTCCCTATGGAATTGAGGGGGGTGCCGTTTACGCCTTGTCAAAGTTTATTCAAAGTGAGATTACTCAAAATAATGAGGCGATCATTAATATCGATCTAAAACCCGATCTTTCACTTAACGATGTAAAAGAAAAGTTTGAGAGAAGAAAAGCGAAAGACTCTCTTTCAAATCATTTACGAAAAAACCTTAATCTAGATAAAACCTCCATCACTCTACTCAATGAATGTTTAAAAGAGATAAATCCTGAACTGATTAAACGTTTGCCGCTTAAACTTGAAAGAGCAAGACCAATTGACGAGGCTATTTCTACTTCTGGAGGAATAAGCTTTGGTGGATTAACAAATTATTTAGAATCCCAAAAAGTCCCGGGCCTTTACTTTGCTGGTGAGATGCTTGACTTCGATGCTCCTACTGGAGGCTATCTCTTGCAGGGCTGTTTCTCAACGGCATTTAGAGTTGTGAAGGGAATAAATATCCCCACTCATGAATAATATTAATCATTAATAACAGCTTGTTACAGTTAAATAAATATAAAAAAACTTTAGGTGTCATTAATGATTGATTAGTGTTATAATAAATTAAGAATAAGGTTTTTCTTTTCGTTTTTTTATTTTTCTTTTTTAAGTCAAGTCGACAAACCAATCGTAAAATTTAGTTCAAAAAATATTTATTGTTAGTACATGTTAATGCATGTGCTTTTTCACGCTCGCGTATATCAAAGGAGATAGTATGAGTAATAAGATTTATGTAGGTAATTTATCATTTAATGTCGTTGAAGATATTCTAAACGAGGTTTTCACTCAATTTGGTTCAGTTTCATCTTGTAAAATCATTACAGATAGAGAAACAGGAAGAAGTAAAGGTTTTGGCTTTGTTGAAATGTCTTCCTCTCAAGAGGCCAGAGAAGCAATTTCATCATTAGATGGTAAAGAATTAGATGGTAGAAACTTAAAAGTTAATGAAGCGAAACCACAAGAAAGACGAGATGGTGGATCACGCGGTAATCGTTGGTAAACATAATGAGATAGTGCTTAAGAATTATTAAGCTCTATCTTTTTTCTCGTTATTAATCATTAAAAGGAGTTAAGTTAATGTATAAAGATAGTTTTATCGGCCGAAATATCATTTCTGGAGGAGATGGTATTGGAGAGATTATAGATATTACTTCCCTAACTGAGGGAGGAGATGAGTTTTATAAAGTTCATTACCCTCAAAAAAAGTGTATCAATTATTACTCTGTAAATAGTAGTAGTGGATATAGAATACTTGCGAATCAAAGCTTGATTCAGAAGGCGATTGAGAAATTTAAATCAACTTCTGAAAAGCGTTTTTATAAATCGATCCAGGAAAAAATTGTAAAGGAAAAAGAGTTACTTAAAGTAGATGACATTCTTCTTCTTGCAGATACCCTCTCTACTTTAAAAGATGAAAAAGATCTCCATGTACAACTTAAGAAACCTTTTAAAGATGCCTTAACTAGTTTTATTGATGAAATTCAATTTGTCTTAAAGATGAGAAAAAATGATGTTTACCCACTTTTGAATCTTAAAACACCTAAAAAAGGATAACTATGATTAAAGATATAAATAAATTTATTAAAGATAAATCCAAAATTATTTCTTTAAGACATGGCGTTGGAAAAATTATAGGCAATTTTAAGATGTATGATGGTGTTGATGATTACCTAGAAGTGGAGTATGTCGTTGATGGTGACCGCAAATCACGATTTTTTTGTCTAAAACATTCTCACGATGTTCGCCTGCTATCTTCTAAAAAGTTAATAAAAGAAGCTCTCTTTATTTTAAGTAGAAAGCTTCAAGACGGTACACTTGAAAACAATTTTGATGAGCAATCAGACCGATTCATTGAAAAAGATGTCATCTTTATCGTCAATAGGATTGTTCATTTATTAAGGAAAAAAACACTTTCTAATAAAGACAATATTCTTCTTTTCTCTTCCATTAATAGTTTGATTCTTGAAGTGGAGTTCGTCCATGACGTTGACCATATGTGCGCACGTGGAATTGTGAGTGACTTTTTAAAGTGTGCTTAAGTTTTACTCAATCTTAAGAAAGACTTTAATTAAATCTTTTCTTGTAATGATTCCCACAAGTTTTTGACCTTCAACTACGGGCAATCTTTTAAAGCCTTTAGAGCTCATCAAATTAACAACACTTGATATTGTATCTTCTGGTGAAACAGTAGTAGGATTTTTTGTCATGACTTTTTCTAGCGGCATATTTTTAGCTTGCATATAAGTTTCTTCTACATCGCTAAATCTCGATACTTTTCCAAAAAGTGACTTAAGTGAGGCCAAAGCGTGTGGTACTTCGACTTCTTTACCAACAAAATCAGACTCTGTTATTAGCCCAACAATTTCTTGATTATCATTCGTAATAGGAAGCACACTAATATTTTTATCAAGCATTAGGGCAGCTGCTGAGTCTACAGTTTCTTTTGGTCCACAGCTGATAACATTTTTTGTCATAAACTCTGATACTTTCATTGTTCATTCTCCATTTTTAAATTCTTAAACTGATTATGAATGATTTTGTTTTTGGGAAATATGATAAATATCAGATCGAATTATAATATTCGTTTTATTGATATAATGTATTAAATTCATTGATATAATCAATATATTTGGACTGACTCTTAAAAAGAAAGTATAACTGTCTGATTTTATTGTATGAAATGAGTGTGTAAATTTTTATATATTAACGTCATTACGTCTTGGAAATGCTATGACAATCTTATGAAAATTGAGACGTACCTTTTATTTATCTCTTTCGTTTTTATGAGCTCGCTAAGAGCAAATGAGGACATAAGAAAAATATTATCTCCTGAGATTAAAGGCGATGTCCTTTATATTTCAGGAACGATTGATAGTCATATTTACGACTTCTTCGCTTATGCTCAAAAAGAATTAGAAAATGTAAAAACGGTTTCTCTAAACTCGTACGGTGGATCTCATCATTATGCGATGGAAATTGTTCGTAAAATTAGAGAGCATAATCTCAATACCACGCTCGAAAAAGATAACGTCTGCGCTAGTGCTTGTATCTATCTCTATGGTGCAGGCAAGTTTAGAACTGCTCATGAAAGTACATGGTTTGGAATTCATGGGGCGAGGTTATCAAAAGGTCAAAGTTTTAAATTAATGACAACTTGTTATTTTAAAAATGAAAGTGGCTTTCACGAGTTTGATCTGACTCTTGAAGGTTGTGAATCCATTTATAATAAGTATTATGAGTTGGCGCTAGAAGAAACTAAAAAAGGATTTTTAATTTTAGAAGAAATGGGAACGTCACGTTTATTACTTCAAGATTATCTGAGTTTAGAAGAAGATCCGAACTGGCCTTTATACTTTAATGTTTTAAAGATTAGAGATTGGACTCTACCAGCAGCTAAGGCCCTCGAGTACAATCTCGTTAATCAAATCTTTTAAAATACCGGAATAATATCTTCCATATCAATATCACGAACTTCCTGACCGGTGATGCCTACTTCTGGAATAGCAGGGAAGGGGATGTCGTATTTATCGAGCACACCTTTTAAATTAAGCATGGCATTTTTCCAGTTTTCTTTTTTGGTATCATAATCTGGAATATAAAAGCCGGCGCGTCTTGCAACTTCTTCACCTTCTCTTTGGTTGGCAATGAAGTCTTCGGGAATATCCCAAAACTCTACTGGTGGTTCAAATAAAACGGCGGATAAAAAGAGGTATCCTGCACGAATTTGTTTGGTGATAACTTTGCGATCGTCCATATGAAGCTTAGGATAATCTCTTTCCATTAAGCTCATACAAATTGCCATGTGACGGCCTTCATCGCGGCCGATACTTGAAAAGCCTTGTTTGAATACTGGCTCGCGACAGCCTTCGGCCATTTGATGAAAAATTGTTGCCGCTGCAATTTCACCCATTAAAAAGGATGAAAATAAAACAGCGAGGCTATATTTAGGAACGGCATTTTTATAACCTTCCCAATAGCGTCCGCCATTATAGTAAAGCCACTTGGCATTCTTTTGAAGTCTTTTACCTAGATCGGTTTTGGGTTCATAGGTAAGGGGATCGGTATGATCTAAAAACTTGGTGATCGCAAGACCACAAAGATGCTCGTGGTTTTGTTCATCGCGAGTTACGGAAAAGAAACATCTTCTTACGGCATCTTCTTCGTGTTGTTCATAAGTTTTAATCATGGCCGCCGCAAAAACGGGAGGAGCGGAAGCATCAAAAACTGAAAGGATCGTCCACCAATAGGCGATGGCCTCTCTTTCTTCCCAAGAATAAGAGTTGACATCAAGCGTGTCCCAAGGAAGTTTTTCTGGGTCCCACCATTCTTTTTGAGAAGCGGAATAAATTTCTTCCATCTTTTTAGTTTTACTTACCCAACTCAGAGGATAAACATTAGGCTGCTGAGTTTCAGGGGGGAATTCCATTGTTCCTGCTAATTTACCTCGATTAGACATCGTACACTCCTCAAAATGACATTAGAGTGATGTTCTAAGAATGGGGGGGGAAAGTATATGACGTAAGTCATGAATAAAAGTGCGATTACCCCTCTGTTCAAAGATGACTTTTGTCAATTTCTTGTAAATTCATCTTTTTGAATTAAATTTCGAGTACATTTTCCGATATAATAGAGGTAATGAGACAGCTTATTTTTATCGCAACATTTCTTTCTTTTGTTTTTAGTAATAGCTACCTAACGGATTGTTGTAATGAACTAGTGGTTGAAAATGAGCAAAAGGTAGAGAGCTCTCACTGTGCTCATCATAAGAGTTCTGAAGAAAAAGAAAATCCACCAAAGCATAAAAAAGATCATAAGAATTGCAAGACCTTTTGCTGTATGAACTATATTTCCACGACAAAACTGGTAAAACTACAACAGAACTTTTTATTCTCATTAGATTTAATTCGCTTAAATACCATATCACCTATCAATAATAGTGATGTCCTTTTGCGCCCCCCGATTATCCTCTCTTAATAACAAATTAAATTTTAAAAATTATTATTAGGAGATAAAGATGAATTTATTAAAAAATACATTAATGATTGGAACGTTACTTTTTGCTTTTTCATGTGCTCACAGTGGTAATAAAGCATGTTGTGAAAATAAGATGTCGCAGGCTTGTATGAAAGGCCAATGTAAAATAGACAAGTCTTGTTGTGATAACAAATGTGGTAAATGTACGGGCAAAAAAGATTCATGTAAGAAAGCTCAATGTAGCATGAAGAAAAAGTCGTAATTAGACTCTAATATGTTCAATCCCAAGTCCTTGGTTGAGGAATTCTTTTTTCAAAAAGATTTCCTTAACCGAGCGACCTGCGGAGCTCTCAGATAAGCGATTAGAAAATTCGATCACGGCACAGATGGTGCCTTTAAACTCACCAAAGGCGAAATTATTTATATTATCAGCGGTGACATGATGGACTCTTAGTTTTTCTTTAGGGCCAAAGGCACTGGCAAGCAGAGACATGGAGACATCTGATAGAATGACAGGTTTGGTGTCTCTGATAATTTCATTGGCAAACTTAAGATGTACTGGCTTCATCTCGACAATTTCAATGAAATACTTTTTTTGTGTATGGCCATAGGGACAATGAAGACAATCTGACTTGCAGCATGTCCCCCGTTTTTTATGATAGGCGGAGGTGAAGACCGTCGCCCCATCGTTATTGATATATGATAATTCGTTGCTATTCATATCTTATACTTATTATGCATCCTCTTAATTGAATGATAGTCTAAATATATGCGAAAAACACAAACAAGTTACAGAGCAAGGCATATTTTACTCGAAGATATCGAAGATGCTGAAGATGTCTTAGAAAAACTGGCCAACGGGGAGAGTTTTGAGCAGCTCGCAAGAGAAGTTTCTGAATGTGAAAGTGGGGCAAATGGGGGAGACTTGGGCGTCTTTTATACCGGAGATATGGTGCCAGAATTTGAACGCGCACTCTATCATATGGAAGTTGGCGAGGTTTCTAAACCTGTTAAAAGTAAATATGGATATCACATTATCGAAAAACTTGAAGTTTAATTATAGATTTAGCTTTTCTCTAAAAATCTTCTCAGCACCATCCCAAACAGAACTCCCACCATTAAAAAGATCAATTAAGTGGGGAATAAGATCTGAAGAAAACTCTTCGCTACTTTCTTTAGGTAACATGGAAGGTAAATGATCGATGGCCTGAAGAAGGACATCGTGTTGATCGTTTTTCACTTTGAAAAGTGGTTTATCAAAAGTGGTAATTTGATCATAAATTGGCAGGGGATTATGGTCTCCTGTAGGGTCACAGCTAACATCAGAAATCACTTTTAAAAGTCCGTTTTTAGCTAGCGTATTTTTATCGATAAAAGGAGGGATTTTTTTATTGATAAAGACACAATTAATCAGAAGGTCGTGTTCTAATATCTCTTCGAAAGGCCCACCTTTTTTCGTCTCTTCGATATCCCACTTGGTCGGCTCAAGCCCTAAGCTTTGACAAAGATCAACGGCACCACTTCCAGATCGCCCTTTGGCCCCAATAATAAGAACTTTTGCAGAGATACTTTTTTGTTTTAAATAATCAATAAACTGTTCTTTATTGGAATAGAACTTTGGCTCAATTTTATAGTTTGATAGTGTTTCATCACTACCATGATTGTTTACCGATGAGAGGATGTCTAACCCAAGCCCCGCTCCAACAAAGCCAGCATAGTAGCCAAAAGCCGCAACTCTGCGTTTATGTTCATCAGTAAGGTATTCAAGATCAAATAATGTTCCAGCGCCATCTTTAAAACGCTTTAACGTTTTTTCTGCGCCAGATTGTCCTTTGTAGCAATGAGCGAAATAGATATGTTTATGTTTTAAAGGAAGGTCTTGTTCTTTAAGTTCTTTGAGCCCCAAAATAATGGCCTCATCGGGAGCTTGATACCAGCTATATTCTTCTACGATTTCACAACCAACAGCTTGATAAAGGCCTTCTTCAAAAATTCGCATGGGAGATTTTTCAACACAAACTTTAACACCAGCATCCACGAGCTTTTTGGCATCACTTGGTGAGAGGGAACATCTTTTTTCAAAAGCTTTATCTTCACTTCTTAGCCATAATAATTTCATGATCCTGTGTCCTCTTGCTCGTTAGCTGTTCATCCTTAATATAGTTAGAGGTGATCTGGTTGTCTATATCTTGTGGTATCTCTGGCCTTCACAATATTTTGGTGTGAAAATGCGCTTAAATCGGAGAAATTATGAACGAACAAGAAATCCAAACACTTCTACATCATCGCAGGCCATATCTCATGGTAGATAAAGTTCATTCTCTAACTCCAAATCAAATCATCGCCGAGAAAAACCATCATGGAGATGAGGCCCATGTCAGTGGCCATTTCCCTGGCGCCCCCGTTGTCCCCGGGGCCATGCTACAAGAAATCTGCACCCAAAGCGCAGGCATTCTTCTTACAAAATTCTATTCACCAGTTGAAAACTACGATAGCGAAAAAACAAAAGGCCACGCCATCGGCGTCCTCAAAAAAGTCGACTTCGCAAAATTCAAATCCATCACAAAACCAAATAAGCCTATCCGCTCAGAAGTAACCCTCACTGACCAAGTTGAAAATATGTTCAAGTTTAAGGCCAAAGTTTATCAAGACGACAAAGTCATGGCCTCGTTTGGATTTACGCTTGTTAATGTTTCGGATGAGTATCTTTATTAGTAAGTTAAAATCGCTTTAATAATTTATCGTCTTGAAAAGTAATCAAAACCTGTTAAGATAAAAAAGTGTCGAGCTCGCGCATCCCCCCTTCAAAGGGAAAGCACTTGAGTGTAGGGTTCTTGATTATCTTATTTAACCTTTAATTGGGTTTTTAAACAGAAGAAGGGAATGTTTTTAGGAACTTACAATTGGAGGTTTCAATGAAACTATCAGCACCACTTTATGTACTAAAAATGAAGGCGAAAAGTCTTAAAAAGGCGAAATCGTTGTCGATGACGGAAGCGCTTAATGAGATTGCACGACAGGAAGGATTTAATTCGTGGAGTTTGTTGCAAGCTAAAGCGAAAGAGCTTGTGCCAAAAACGAGAGAAGAGGTTCTTGGTTATTTGAATCCTGGAGACTTGATGTTAATTGCCTCAAGGCCTGGGTTAAAAAAGACCACTTTTACTCTTCAAATTTTACTTCAAGCTGCTAATGAAAAACGATCTTGTTTTTTCTTTACGCTAGAGTATGGCCATCGTGATGTTGCGGCTAAGCTCGCTGATCTTGATGAAACAATTGGATATAATCACGAGTATTTAAACTTTGATTTTTCGGATGATATTTCGTCAGCTTATATCCAGCAAAAGACTGGCGGCAAGTTGAATGAAGGTTCACTTATTGCCATTGATTATTTACAGTTATTAGATCAAAAGAGATCGAACCCTGAGCTTCAAAGTCAAGTTGAAGAACTTAAAGCTTTTGCTCAAAATGAAAAATGTATCATCATTTTTATTTCTCAAGTTGATCGTTCTTTTGAAGACAGTAAAAAAAATAGGCCAAGCTTAAGTGATATACGGCTTCCCAATCCTGTTGATCTAAAGTTGTTTAACAAGAATTTGTTTTTGCATAATGGTGAACTCTTTTTTAACAGTCCTTTAGAATACAGTATTGATTAAAGTTTTTAACATGTGGGACATTGAGTTTGTTACAATCGTTCGTTTAACCACTCACGAATATGAACAATCTGATCAAAACAAATCTCATGTCCCATCTCATATTCTGAAAAAGAAAAATCTTTTATTTGAGTTTTCATCTGCATTAAAGCGGCATGAGTTTCTCTATAGGGAATGACTTCATCATAAAGACCATGAGCAGAAAACAAGGGGGTTTGACAAAAGCCAGGTGATAATTTTTCTGGATCCATATAGATTCGTGGTGAAAGCGCCAGCACTCCACCAAGTTTTTGATCCAAACTTTGCGCCAGTTCAAGCGCCATAGCTCCACCTTGAGAAAATCCCATCAGGAAAATATCTTGATAGGTGTAACCAAACTCAAGAAGCTCACTGGTGAGCTTTCTAAGTAAGGCCAAACTTTCTTCAATACTCGGCCTTGGATCTTCTGGAGGAAGATCATACCATGAATAACCTATAGGATAATTTCGAGGAGCATTGATCAGAAGGTAATTGATTCCCGTCACATTAATTTCTTTTACTAGCGGTACATAGGAATCCAACTGATCACCAAGGCCATGCATGACGATCATAATATTATGGTTCGACATGCCAAAGCTTTGGGTGTGAATATTTTGAGAGGTGAAGTATTTTGACGTAAACTTGTTCATCATAAGATGAAGCATAGCGTAGCCAATTTGAATTTACGAGTAATTTTATTCAAGTAAAAGGCAGCGCTGCGTGACCTTGAAATATTAGCTAGGTAGCATTTCCACCATGAAAAAAGACAATATTTTTGAAAGCTTAAGTGGCGTTAAGATTCCCATTCAGATTTATGGGACAGCTTGGAAAAAAGAGCGAACTGCTGACCTTGTCGAAGAGGCACTATCTAAAGGATTTCGAGGTGTGGATACAGCTTGTCAGCCTCGTCATTATAATGAGCCTTTGGTGGGAGAGGGAATAAGTCGTTCCGGGATTAATAGGAGCGAGCTTTTTATTCAAACAAAGTTTACTCCCTTTGGAGGACAAGACCCGGATAATTGTCCTTATAATCCAAGTCACTCTCTTGAAGATCAAATTAAAACATCGCTATCCGTTTCATTAGAAAATTTAAAAACAGATTATCTTGATTCACTGGTGTTGCATTCTCCACTAAAGACATTAGAAGAAACGCTTCGTGCTTGGAATGTTTTAGAGGGTTTTGTTGAACGTGGAGTGGTGAAGCAGATTGGACTTAGCAATTGTTATGATCACGATTTTTTTTGTGAGTTATTTCAAAAGGCAAAAATAAAACCTGCTGTCCTTCAAAATCGTTTTTATGCGGAGTCTGATTACGATAAAAACCTTCGAGCTTTTTGTAATGAAAAAGGGATTTATTATCAATGCTTTTGGACAGTCAAGGCCAACACGCATACGTGGGATAACCCCACTGTCTTAGAATTAGCAGAAAGGTTAAAGAAGTCGCCGCTCCAAGTTTTTTTTAGATCACTTATCTATGATAGAATTCACCCCTTGTATGGAACAACAAATTCAACTCATATGGAAGAAGCGATGGATTTATTTAACTTCACCCTAGAAAGTGAAGATATTGAGAAGATAAAAACAATTGGTCAGTATTAATTAAATAAATATAGGAGAATGATAATGGGTACAATGAAAGTAAAAGCTGCTGTTGCTTGGGCAGCGAATGAGCCTCTGTCTATTGAGGAAGTGGATTTAGAACTTCCAAAAAAAGGTGAAGTACTCGTTAAAATACTAGCAACAGGAGTTTGTCATACGGACGCCTATACTCTTTCTGGACAAGATCCCGAAGGATTATTTCCGGTCATCTTAGGACATGAAGGGGGAGGAGTTGTCGAAGCTGTTGGAGAAGGTGTTACGACTTTACAAAAAGGTGATCACGTTATTCCTCTATACACTGCTGAATGTGGTGAATGTAAAATGTGTACTTCAGGAAAAACAAATCTCTGTTCAAGTGTGAGAGAAACTCAAGGGAAAGGTTTGATGCCCGATGGGACAAGTCGTTTTTCAAAAGATGGAAAGATGATTCATCACTATATGGGAACATCTACTTTTGCAGAATACACCGTCTTACCAGAAGTTTCTTTGGCCAAGATTAGTAAAGAAGCACCTCTTGATAAAGTTTGCCTGCTTGGTTGTGGTGTTACCACAGGAATTGGAGCCGTTTTTAATACGGCAAAGGTTGAAGAAGGAGCGACAATTGCCGTTTTTGGTCTAGGGGGAATTGGTCTCTCTGTTATTCAAGGAGCGAGGATGGCAAAAGCTGGAAAAATTATTGCCATTGATATCAACGAAGATAAATTTGAGATGGCCAAAAAATTTGGAGCAACTGATTTTGTTAATCCTAAAAAATACGATAGACCAATCCAAGAAGTGATTGTTGAAATGACTGATGGGGGAGTGGACTATTCATTTGAGTGTGTTGGGAATGTTGATCTAATGCGTTCTGCACTCGAGTGTTGCCACAAAGGCTGGGGAGAATCAATTATTATTGGTGTTGCCGGAGCAGGACAAGAGATTAGCACGCGACCATTTCAACTGGTGACAGGTAGAGTCTGGCGAGGAAGTGCTTTTGGTGGTGTAAAGGGAAGGAGTGAGCTTCCAGGTTATGTCGATAAGTATATGAGTGGAGAAATCAATCTCGATGATCTTGTCACCTTTAAGTTGCCACTTTCTAAAATTAACGAAGCTTTCGATCTTATGCATGAAGGAAAAAGTATTCGTAGTGTAATTGATTATTCAATGTAGTTGAGGAGAAAAAAATGTATGAAGTTTTAAAACGTCATCGCTCATTTTCAGGTGAGACAATTTTTTGTGAACATGATTCTTCTGCTACTAAAACAAAGATGAAGTTCTCGGCATTTTTACCTCGCGAAGTTGAGCAAATTGAAAATGCTATCATATGGTTGTCTGGACTTACTTGTACTGAGGAAAACTTTATTACCAAGGCGGGAGCGCAAACTTATCTTTCGGACACATCGACGATGGTTATTTGTCCTGATACCTCTCCTCGGGGACTCCATCTTCCGGGAGAAGATTACTCCTATGATTTTGGTAGTGGCGCAGGTTTTTATGTCAATGCGACAGAAGATCCATATGCCACTAATTATCAGATGGATGATTATATTATCAAAGATCTCGTCAGCATTTTACGAGATGGATTTAAGATAAAGAAACTATCAATTATGGGCCATTCCATGGGAGGGCACGGAGCACTCGTTTTGGGTCTTCGTAATCCAGATCTGTTTGAAAGTATTTCGGCGTTTTCTCCTATCGTAAATCCCATAGCATGTCCTTGGGGACAAAAAGCCCTTAAGGGATATCTCGGTGAAAATCAGGAAGAGTGGAAAAAGTATGATGCCTGTGAACTATTAAACTCAGGTGCGAAAGCAAAAAATAAGATTCTTATCGATCAAGGAAGCAATGACGAGTTTTTAAAAGAACAACTCTTAAGTGAAAACTTTAAGGTCGCTGCCGATAATGCTGGACAAGTGTATTCCCTAAATTATCGTGAAGGCTTTGATCATAGCTATTATTTTATCGCAAGCTATATTGAGGATCATATTAAATTTCATCTTGAGAATTTTTAAGAATTACTCTTTGGTTTTGATAACCTTTGTTCCCGTGGCGATATCATGAAGAAACCTGTTTTCTTTGTTAAACATATACATCAAAAGGGTGATTGGGAAAAAGACGATACTGAGGTTTCTTAGAAACTGCCGAATGAAAACAGTGAAGAAGTTTAGCTTGTCGTCTTTTAAACTCACAACTTTTACTTTGAGAAGTTTACATCCGATGGTTTGTCCCTTGGTCATTAAATAAAAAATTTCATAAAAACCATAAGCAGAATTTGCTGCACTGCTGATCATCTTTTTATCAAGCTGACCTTCTGTTAAGGCCGTAATGATTGAAAGTACTGTAGCATAAAGGACTCCATCGATAATGAGTGAGGCCCAGCGTTGCCATAATACTGCTGGTGGATATTGAGACACATCTTCAGAGGTATCATGCATAATGCTGCTTACTCGCTCTTCTTCTGGAACGAGTTGAGCTCTTCTTGGTTTGGGTTGTTTGGGAACATGCTGATCAGAGTGAATTTTAAATTCAAAATCACCAATAACGAAAATATCTCTCGCTTTAATTAATGTAGGAGTGTCGGGTTTAATTTTTATTCCATTGAGTTTAATGCCGTTAGATGAATTATTATCGACGATATAAATTTCATCCCCTTCAAACATAATCGTGGCATGATTTCGACTTGCTTTTGCTGATTCTAAAGCAATATCATTTCTCTTTCCTCTACCAATACTGATTTGTCCTTGATTAAGAGGGAAGCGATCGCCAGTGGTTTCGTTAACCAGCTCAAAATTAATTTCATGGTGAAGTTTTAATGCCGTACTCATGATGCATTCCTTTCAATTTGTTGGTTTTGATATATTCGATACACAGTGATAACGATATCTTTTAAAAGTATATTGCTTTTATAGGGAATAATGGCTTTATAGAGGTCATTAATATTATCTACTTCTCCATTTTTAATGATGTTTAAAATGGAGGCTTTAATTTTTTTTGAATTTTTCGCCTTCGGATAAAGTGTGATGAAGCTTAGGTATACTCTAATTGCTAGTAGTGGATTACCACTATGATAACAAGAGTCGCCAAGTTTAATAATGTCTGATTGATTAAAACTTTTAAAAAGGTTATCGAACTTATTTCTCAGGGGAAGACTATCTAAAACCTCTATCGATAACTCAGGTTTTTTTGACTTGTGATAAAACTTTAATCTTTGAGATAAGATATCTTCAAAAATAGAAACGCTATCTTTTTTCCCTTTAATGACATTTTGTTCTAGTTGTAAAAAACTATCGATATAAAGTTCTTGGACATGAGGGTTAGAGTTATTGTATTGATAACAGCTTGAAAGCAGTTTAAGTTTTTTTATTGATGGAGCCGTTTTCTTAGCTTTTTTAAAGTTTAACCACTCTTCATTATAGATAAAAGGAGTGCTAAATGCTTCCTTTGTTAAAAAGGCATAAGCAAAAGAAGCTCCACAAATAGCTCCATAAATATGGGCCATATGAGCAACGTCAGAGTGGCCAACCAGTCCAATAATATCTGGAATAAAGATAAAAAGAGGAAGATAAAACTTTACGGGAACTTCTAGTTTTTTCGGTATAACTCCCAAAAATAAATACACTAATTTTAAATTGTTTTTTCTAAAAAAGAGATAGAACATACTGATGACAGCGGTCACGTTTGCAGAGGCACCTAAAAGTACTGTTCCCTCTTTCATTGATAGTGCGTAAAGTGGCATAGCAATGGAACCACTAATAATATAAGCACAAAAAAAGTTAAAATGTCCTATTCTCGCCTCAACGTTTCTCCCAAAGGCGAGAAGTAAAAGCATATTTCCAAAAATATGTAAAAGACCATTATGAGTAAATTGCGCAAAGAGAATTCTTGTTAGTGAAATATGATTTTTTCCAAGAAGGGGATATTCAGCTAGTTTTTTCTCCCTAAAGTTGGAAAGTTGAGCATCAATCTCTAGATAGCTTTGATACTCCGAGAGACTTGTCACCACAGCATCTTTTTTGATGAGTTTTAATTCAAACTCATTTTTAAAAGAAGTGATTTTCTTTTTTATTCTTCTTTTAATTTTATTTTTTTTCTTCTTTTTTTCTGGATAGGCAATTTGAGAAACTTTATCACAACTTAACTTTATGCCTAAAAATGATTTATGACTCTGACAGTACTCATTGAAGAGTTTACTCTTAGTTACCCTCCGCTTATCTTGTAGCTCTTTGTTTTCGAGAACCTTGAGACTGATGATCTTTTTAGAAATCTGTAAACCAAACACAACAAAACAACTTAATGTTATGAAGTAAGTAACGTAAGGCCTTTTGGGCAATTTCTGTCCAAGTCCAGTAGGGATTATCATACTGTTCTTGTCGGCTACTTCGCTTCTAAACCTAAATATTTTCAATAATTTATAGTAATTCTAGGTGGTTAAGAGATTATATTGAGTAGGGAAAAAAAGGTGAAAATAAAGATCAAAAATTAGATATGATAAGGGGATGAATAAAGAGTATTCATTTATTCCAGACTGGACCATGTTCATCTATATCCCAATTCATATTTATTATGTCTTTGAGATTGCGAGCGCCGCTTATGCTCCACGTGGAATTGGTTATGCCATCTTTCCCGTTTTTATCTTTGCCTTCATAAGTTCAATTGCTTTTTTTCTTTTATTAAACATTTGGCTTTATAATAAATTTGGAAAGCGCTCTCTCGCTCAAGTCATTAAAGGTGAAAAACCAGTAATCGAAGAAAAAACAACAAGACCATATCAGTATACGGGGTCACTAGAAGAAAGAGAGAGCTTTTTCAAAAGAGTAAGTCGATTGTTTTATCATAAAAAATAGGAGATCAAATGCCATCTGCAATTGGACATACACTTGTAGGAATTTCTATTGGTGGGGTTTGCTATCAGCTTTTAAAAAACACTTCTTGGAAAAAACTAATTGTTTTAAGTTTGATTTGTGCTAATGCTCCTGATATCGATGTACTCTTTCACCATCTTAACTTAGATCATATTGAGTTTTTATCTCATAGAAATGGTTTTTTTCATTCGGTTTTTTTCTGTGTCATAGCGGGGTTTATTTTTTCTTTTTCTTTTTATAAAAAATCAAGGTTACTTTTATTCTTATATTTTTCTCTTGTTTGCTTTTCTCATCTTTTATTTGACTCGATGACAAAGGGAATTGGAGTGTCGTTTTTGTATCCATTAGTTAAAACGGAATATATTTTCCCTTTTGCTCCCTTAATGCCTGCTGGATTTAATACAACAGAGTTTGGTAAATCTGGAGTCATCCTTAAAGAGCTACTCTATATTTGGATTCCCTGTATGATTATTATTACCTTTTCATTTTTCAAAAGAAAAAGCTGATATAATTGAATTATGAAAATATTACTAGTCATACTTTTCCTATTAAATTACTCGATTAATGTCCTAGCGAACAATCATTGTCAGCATGATGAGACAACATTTCGTTGTGTAAAATATATTAAAAACTATGACGCAGATACTGTTACTTTTAAGATACCAAATATTCATCCACTTTTTGGTGATAATATAAGTATCAGAGTTTTAGGCGTTGATACACCAGAAATAAGAACAAAAAATAAGTGTGAAAAAGAGAAAGCAAGAAACGCGAAAAAGTTAGTTAAGAATTTATTAAAAAGAGCAAAACGGATTGACCTTACAGAGATAAAAAGAGGAAAGTACTTTCGCGTTGTCGCCGATGTCATGATCGATGGAAAATCGCTTAAGTATTATTTATTAAAAAATGGTCTTGCCACAAATTATGATGGTGGTAAAAAGAAAAAAATTGACTGGTGTAAAAGCAATCGCTCTATTGCTTCTGAAAATCAATATTAGGATAAAAAATGCTAAAGACAAAAATTTTGCTCATTACACTAGCTACATTAGTTCAATCAAATATTTTCTCTTCTGTTTACGTTTCTAAAAATGAAAAAATTAAAATAGAGTTTCAAAAGCATAAAGAAAATAAAGCTTTTGTATTAATAAAGGGGTTGAGCTCTTCCAATGAAAAAGTATTTGTTCTTACCAAAGAAAAGCAGAGTGATTATTATGAGCCTTCTTTGTTAAAAAACTTTAAAATTAAATTAGATGAGAATCATAAGCTTTATTTTATCCTTAATAAAAAAACGATGCCTCTAGATAAAAGTAAAAAGAAGGGGAAAGACCTTAAAAGCTTATTTGAAAAACAAATCAATAAGCTTAAAAAAAGAAACTATGCTCACTACCGAGTAGAAATCGAAAAAAAATGTGCTCCGAGTATATCAACAAACGATGGCCCTATTCCTTGGGTTCAAAACTCTTTTAAACAAGCTTTGATCGATTTTTGTGCGGAAGATCCTCTGCAAAAAGACTTTGTTCAAGACAATCTGAAGAGTATTAACTTTTGGGAAGTCAGGGGAGATAAAATGAACATGCCTGAATTTGTATACTTTAAACAATATAAATCAATACGTGTCAAATTTGATCAATCTTACAATAATATGTACGAGATGATGTACTTTTACTTAAAAAAACTAAAAGGTAACAATGGATAGAAGAAACTTTGTCGCTTTATTATCATTATTATCTTTTCCTTCAATTCTAGGAAAAAACAAAGAGAAATTTATACGCAAAAAGATTCCATCAAGCGGAGAACTTATCCCCGCAATCGGTATGGGAACTTGGATTTCATTTAACGTTGGAAATAGTGTCAGGCTACGTGATGATAGATCGTTAGTATTAAAAAAGTTTTTTGAAATGGGAGGAGGGATGGTCGACTCTTCTCCAATGTACGGCTCGGCTCAAGAAGTTATGGGTTATGCACTTAAGAAAATTGGATATTCTAAAAGCTTATTTAGTGCTGATAAAATTTGGACCCGTTCAACCAATGAAGGAAAAGAGCAATTTAAAGAAATGCAAAAACTATGGGGGATGAATCAGTTTGACCTCATTCAAATTCACAACCTACTCAATTGGAAAGAACATCTAAAAACATTGAGATCACTTAAAGAGCAGGGGAAGATTCGCTATATTGGAATCACCACCTCTCATGGGCGTTATCATGCTGAATTTGAAAAAATAATGAAATCTGAAAAAATAGATTTTATTCAATTAACATATAATATTACCCATAGAGAAGTTGAAGATAGACTTCTGCCGTTAGCAAAGGATAGGGGAATAGCTGTCATTGCTAATCGGCCAATGGATGGAGGAAATCTTTTTTCACAATTTGAAAATAAAAAATTACCTGAATGGGCCAGTGAGTTTGATTGCTATAACTGGGCCTTATTCTTTTTGAAGTTTATTATTTCTCATCCTTCACTTACTTGTGCTATTCCTGCAACGTCAAAAGTTGAACATATGACTGAGAATATGGGGGCATGTTATGGAACGTTACCAGATTTGAAGACACGTCAAAAGATGATTCAATACATTCCTCACTATGATCGATTACCTGTTAAGTTATAACTTAAATAACTTTGTCATGATTTCACCTGAGGTTATACAGGATCTGAATTTAAGATATTCGACTAGTTTATCACCTTGGTACTTTTTATTAATGATTAGTAATCTTTTAATCTTTTTTAAATTAAAAAAGGTTTTTTGGATTTATTGTTCACTCTTGTGGTCTTTTATATCGGTATATTATTTTCACTTTTTTTTAAGCGAAATCCATACTTATGCTTTTATTTGGACTGTACTTTTTTTTGTTCAAGCCTTGCTCGTTTTCTTTTTGAAAGGAAGTACTACAGATAGCTTTAATAAGCTGGCTATAGCGTTATATTTGTTTTTTGTTTTAATTCCTTTTAGTCTTTTTTTAGAAGACTCAAAAGAATCAATACTCTTATTTGGCTGGGGTCCTTTGCAAACAGCAATAGGTACGATCGTTTTATTAAAAATGAGTAAAATGAAATTGAAAGATTACTCATTAGTTATCATCCCAACATTGTGGGTGTTTTTTGAGTTTTTCTTATTGTGATCTTTTATTTTAAAACGAGTTGAATATTTTTCTCACCAATTTCAATCTTTTTGATGGTAGAGACTTCAACTCCTGACTTATCCATGGCATTGCCGCTAGGGCTGATTCTAGCCGTCACTGTAAAGGGCCCAACAAAAGGAATACCTTCCATCATCCTATCTTTTTTGCTTAAGCTAAATTTTAGAGGAAAAGTTGGGTTTACAATTTTTTTTACAGCAAGGGGCATGGGCATAGAGCTATTATATTTTTTTGCGAAAATAAATAATGTCCCTTTGGGTGCCTTTCCAGCGCTTGAAATGGTGACAGCAATACTCGAGGCAAATAGGTTATAAGTTGTTAAAAATAAAAGTACGGTTATTAACGTTTTCATAAGTTTAAAAAACCATTTCTCAAGGATAATGACAATATTAGAGAAAAGTATAAGAATAATGCGAAAAGTTAGAATTGATGGGTAGCTATGTGTAGTAAAAGACGTGAGACCAAAAAAGATCGCTGTGCTCGTTGTCAGATAAATTACAGACTTTGTTTTTGTGAATACTTAAAGCCTATCGCCATAAAAACTCCAGTTCAGGTTGTCATGCATATTAGTGAGACACAGCTGACGTCCAATACCGTAAATTTACTGAAACAAGTACACCAAGACTGTCATATCTATTTGCGCGGTCAGCAGGGTGAGAGACCAGACTTTCAAGAGGCCTTACTTGAAGAACGTTATACGCCTCTTTATCTTTTCCCAAACGATGACGCTATCGTTCTGACTAAAGAGTTTCTGAATCAATGTGAAAAACCGATTAACTTAATTGTTCCCGACGGAACATGGCGCCAAGCTAAAAAAATAAAAAAAAGAATTCCGGAGTTTGAAAAGATTCAATCGGTAACTTTGCCTGGAGTCATAACATCCAATTATAAACTAAGAACGCCTCCAAAAGACGGAATGTTATCAACGTTTGAAGCGATCTCTAAGGCGCTTGGAATTATTGAAGGTGAAGATATTGAAAGAGAATTAGAAAAAGTGTTTGAAATTATGAATGAAAGAGTGTTAGCTAGCCGCACTGGAGGATTAATCTAAGTGAAACTTTTAGCTTCATTTTCAAAGTACTTGTTTGTCTTTTGCCTTGGTGTCGCAAGTACTAAATTCTATCTTTCAAAACAGGAAGCTCTTGAAAAATCCAATGAAATACCGCGAGAGAATAAAGTTCTTTTAAAAGTTGAAAAAAATGAAGAGGTCATAGATAAAGTTGAACAAAAAATTAGCTCGATTAAAAAAAATGAAAAAAAAGATAAAAAAGAATTTAATGATCTTGAGCTCATTGAATCAATGCGAACGGAAGTCGATAAATCTGATAGACAAAATTTTAATATCTATACTGATATCGCTAATGAGATTGATAAAAAAGAAATTAAAGGTCGTGAAATTGATAAGACCTATGAAGATAATGCAATCTTGATTACTGAAGAAGGTGAAAACTATACCATTAAAAAGAAAACATCACTTGATGGAAAACTTCAATGGGAAGAAGTTTCTCACGGGCAGGGCTTGATGACTAAAAGGTATTACGATGATGATGGAAGATTAGGGACATCTGTTATCACTCGCGATGGAAAAAGAATAATGTATACGGACTATTCTCCAAAAAAGGGTCATATTAAACAGCGTTGGCTCTACTTACAAAATGGTGATTTGCTAAATGCGAAATATAGGGACGGAGTAAATATTGCCGTGTGGAAGCTTCCTTATGGGCTTGATGCAGATAAAAAAGATAGCTGGATTAGAGTAATGAAATAAGGCTTACTGCTTTAACATCTTTTTAATAACAAAAGAAGCACATAAGGCAACGGCCACCATCACCACGGCCCAAACAGTCAACGTACTAAAATAATCACCATAAACATTTTGAACAATATCTTGGGTAACCTTTTGTCCTTTTTCTAGAGAAATAGCGGTAGATAAAACTGCACCGAGAATTCCACTGAGAGAGATGGCAACCGATTTAAGACTAACACAAAAGTTTTCAATCCTTTTGGGAGCAACAGTTAAAATAAAGGCAATAACGAGCGAGCCGACAATAACTTCTGCAAAAGCTTGAAAAAAGTGAATAACGAGAAAGACCTCTGGTCTAATAACGATATCACTGCCAATATTTTTTACTGCCAAAGTTAGAATTAAAAAGGCGATTGCCGTTAAAACAAAAGCAAGGGCCACTTTTGTTGCTGTTGAGAGATCTATTTGGCGATTCTCAAGTTTTGTAAAAAACCAAGTAATGACAGGACCTGCAACCATACACCATAAAGGGTTCATGGCCATAGAAGCTTCGGGTGCGATAGGGATAAAACCAAAGAGATCACCTCTCATGGTGTTGATACTAACGATGGTCATCGATGTCATCATTTGACCGTAATATACAAAAAAGGCAGTTGTTAAAAAGACCATAATGAGAATAGTACCCATATGGTAGCTTTCCTCTCGGTTAGCTTTTAACATGAGATAGATAAAGTATAAAATCGCTGCCGCAGCAATAGCGTAGACAATATTTTTTCCGATCTCCATATTGGAAAACATGAAAAAAACTAATGAAATCATCGCCACAGAAAGAAAACCAAAAGAGATCCAGTTTTTTGTCGTCACAGGTTTCTGATCGATTTCAGAGGCAACTTCAACTAAAGGTTTTCGAAGATAAACCAAGATTGAGACTGCTAAAATGGCCATCACACCAGCGAGAGTAAACCCACTATAAAAACCGGCGGCTAAGACGAGCATAGGAAAAAGATATTGACCTAAAAATGCTCCAACATTGTTTACAGAATAATTTACGGGATAACTATTTTCAAAGTCATGTTGGTTTTTAAACGTTTTTTTAAAAAGACTTGGGTAACTTGGTGCCATAAGTCCTCTGGCATAGCTGGCCAGAGCAATACCGGCTAAACTCAAAGTGATATTAATCGAGCTTGCACCAATAACGAGAAGAAGGTACCCCGCTGTGAAAGCACTATAGGCCAGAGTTAACGAACGATAGGCCCCCAAAAATTTATCGGCAATAAAACCACCAGCAATAGCAAACAATGGCCCGATTGCTGAAAAAGCTCCTATCACCATCATGGTATCAGCTTCACTGTATTTTAAATCTTCTAGGAAGAAGCGAGTCAGAATCGCCATGACACCATAAAAAGAGAGGCCAAAGGACATTTGGCAGACCATCATTGATTTATTTAGTTTATTCCACATAGGACATATAATATGATTCTCTTGTGCATATGGGAATAAAAAACGTTGAGATGACAAAGAAATGATAGGCATTCACCAGGTAGAAATCGACAAACATCATAGCTGTTATTTTGTAGAAAGACCTTTTGGTAACTATCTCTTTTTTCCTGATTTTATGACATCCAAAAACGACGATTTCTTTATTTCAAAAAGCGGAATATATAAGCTCTATCTAGAGTCTAATACTCATATCAACGATCTTCATGGCCACCTTTTCACCAAATTTGGAGCTTCTGCTGTCATTCACTCTCAATCAGAACTTTTTCATGAAAAACTTCCGATCGAAAGAGCCGGTATTGACTTTGATGATGTCTCTATCCAGTTTCAATCTCATGGAAGTTGCAAGTGGATTGTCTTTACTCAAAAAGAACAGAAAGTATTTATCATGGGAAATGATTTTAACTTAAAAAGTGACAATCGCATTTTTCAAAATGAAGAAGATAAAACAGATCATTGGTTAGATATATTTATAGAAAAAAAAGTTAATTTTATCTTCTTTTGTCATTTTGAAAAAAGTGGTCATCTAGAGACGAAAAGTAAATCACTTTTTTCAAAAGTAATTAGTTTTTTTAAGTAACATAGATTACCCTTCATTTAAAAAGAATAAGTAATCATTTGCTTAGTTTGGGCCGTCACTTTAGGAACACCTGTTGGCGGTAAAGAATCTTGTACCATCTGGTGACTAAAACTAAATTTTAAATTTTTATATAAATGAACATCTAGAAGAGAGGTAAAAAACATTCGATAATCAGAGAATTCATTTATGGCCGGTTGAAAATAAACAATAAAGGAAAAGTCGACGAGATCTTCTTTTAGTGGAGTAACAATATTAAGATGAGAGCTTAAGCGAGTTGTATTCGTGATCTCTCTTTGTTTGAGGTTAACGATCTCTTTCTCTCTTATTGAACCGACTCCCGCGATCAGTTTTGTTTTATTAATTTTAAAATCAAAGCGAGAAGTTAAACCATAGAGCTGTCTTCTCTCAAGGGAATTAAATAAGTCTTCATCTCTTTGTCCGAGGGCCTCTAGTCCAAACCAAGAATTAAACATTCTTGTATAACGCAAATGAAAGAATTGATTATCTTGAATATCCTCAGTATCTTTTTTCGATTTCTTTGCTGAAAACGTAGCAAAAAAACGGTCTTGAAATAAGAGTTTATTATTCTCAGTATTGAGCTTAGTCATATACCTCAAATTGAGGCTTGCTCCAAAACTACTAAAGGTGCTCTTACTATCAATTTCTGTATAACTTAGTTGTGTGCTGGCATTAAAAGGTTTGTTAGCGCCTTTTTTCATCATTGATTCAATATTCACAATGGAAAATGCCGAGTTACATAAAACGATAAGTGAAATTAAAAAATATGGTTTTCATCTATTCAAATTCTAACGTGTGAATTTGAAAACTTAAAGTCCTACTTTTGAAAACCTGTGAAAGCGACAGTGAGTCCTGGTCCTTGAACATTGGCAAAAATATATTTGCCAGTTTGATCAGCACAAACGCCGGCCCATTCACCATCATTACTCTTAGCAATGCGAGAAACTTTCCCATCCATTGTAATTTTTGTGAGTAAATTGACCTTCCCATCGTCTTCACACACAAGTAAGTCGCCCCAAGGAGTCGATGAAATATTATCAGGCATTCTAATGATGGAATTTCTCTTCGCTTCGTAAAAAAGTTCCAACATACTGGTCATTGGATCATAAGAAAAAATCTGACCTTTTTTAGCGCCGCCACCTTGAGTACAAGTAAAATAAATTTTACCTAAATGATAGCTGGCCCCTTCACCTCTAATAAAACTTTGAGCGCCTTTGTTTTGGACTTGATGGCGTACATTATCTTTATTAGGATCGACTTCAGGCACATTAACCCATTGACATGGATATTTAACGCCTTTTTCAAATTCATAACTTTTATACTGCTTATCAAGTTTTAATGCTTGAAGCTTCCCACCTTTTTGTAATTGGCCGCGTTGGTTTGGAATGAATCGGTAGAATGAGCTATCCCATCTGTCTTCAGTTAAATAAACGATGGATGTATCTGGATCAACAACGGCAGCTTCATGATTAAAACGTCCAAGACCCTTAAGTGGTACAGAGTTTTCAGCAAGGCTTTTTCTTGGGTCAACTTCAAAAACATACCCATGGCGTTTTCTTGCAACTTCGTTACTATTAGGAGTCAAAAATTCTTCTTCACAGCTTAACCAGGTTCCCCACGGTGTGATGCCACCAGAGCAGTTATCCAAAGTTCCAAGAAGTGAATACTTTTGTTCAATAATATTTAAATCAGAGTCTATAACAAGAGTTGTTGTTCCTCCTGGGCAAGCCGGATCGTAAGCATACTGCTTAAGGGCGGCCGGTACAATATACTCATCTTCTTTAATTTCATGATTTCTAATGAGTGTCATTTGAGTTTCACTTTGTGACACAATTCCCATTCCATCATGGAGCGGGGGAACTCTAAAAGAATCAGACATCAAATCATTTTTTGTAGAAATCACTCGCGCCTTGATATTGCCATAGGTACAAAAAGAGTTAGCGAAGTTATCACCTGATGGACAAGGAGCAACTTGGTTTTCAAAAATGCTAGCAAGAGCAGAAGCCTGAGGTAAAAGGATCCCTGCACCAATTGTAGATTCGATAAATCTTCTTCTGTTCATTGTCATATTTTGCTCCATTAGGTTTTAATTAAAAATTACAAGTATCAGTTCTATTGTTTCTATGATTTCTCATTTTTACTTTTACGATTCTCCCTCTTTCATTCTTATAAGCCTCTAAGACTTGTCTTTCACTGGCAAATAATTGAGGTAGCTTATAAACAGAGTTAATCTTTAAAATCTTTTCAGAAACTTCACATTTTCTCAGCTTTGTTACGATACCTGGATAAACTTTTGGTCCTTTTGATTTATGAAGCTCCATTGAAGCGACATAATTCTTACTCTCTTTACTATTCATGAACATATTTATTGTTCCGTTCATTATACTTTTTCCAGAAAAGCCGATAAAGCATTTTCCTTTAGCATTAGTCCCTCTGTGATAATATTCGTCGATCCAGTCACGAAAAAAGATCTCAGCGGCTTGAACACAGCGTTCGATATTTTGATTGTTTTTGTCATTATTGAAGGCAAAAACTGTTGATGAAGAAGAGAGAATAATAATTGTGATGAGTACTTTATTTATCATATGAACCTCTTTAGTTGTGAATTCCAAGATATTCGTCATAACTTGTCTGACGATCATTAATTAATTTTGTATCGATATCGATTATTCTATTGGCAATGGTTTGGATAAATTCATGGTCATGAGATGTAAAAATCATTGAACCAGAATAGGCGATGAGACCATCATTAAGTGCCGTAATACTTTCTAAGTCTAGGTGGGATGTTGGCCCATCTAGTAGCAACATATTTGCTCCAGAAAGCATGGCCTTTGAAAGCATGCAGCGAACTTTTTCTCCCCCAGAGAGAACATTTGTTTTTTTTAGAGATTCTTCTCCGGTAAAGAGCATTTTCCCCAAGTAACCTCTAAGAAAAGATTCGTCTTTATTTTCTGAATATTGTCTGAGCCAATTTATTAGGTCGAGCTCACCACTATTAAAATATGTCGAGTTATCGCTTGGAAAGTAGGATTTGGTGATTGTGACACCCCAGTCGACTTCTCCTTCATCAGGCTGAATTTCTCCTGCCAGAATTTGCAGCAGAGTCGTATGGGCCACATCATTTCCACCTAAAAGGATAATTTTATCACCTTTATTAACTGAAAAATTGATATTATCGAGGACTTTTTCTCCGTCGATAGTTTTACTAATTCCTTTTACATGAAGTACTTCTTTTCCAGCTTCACGATGAGGTTTGAATTGGACAAAAGGGTATTTTCTTGTTGAGACCGGTAGGTCATTTAACTGAAGTTTTTCTAATTGTTTTTGTCTTGAGGTGGCTTGTTTTGATTTAGAGGCATTTGCACTAAAACGCTGGATAAAAGTTTTAAGTTCTTTGGCCTTTTCTTCTGCTTTTTTATTCTCAGCACTTCTTAACTGGAGGGCCAGTTGAGATGATTTTCTCCAGAAATCATAGTTTCCGGCATAGCAGCTAATTTTTTTGAAGTCGATATCGGCAATGTGAGTACAGACTTTATTTAAAAAGTGACGGTCGTGAGAGACGACAATCACGGTGTTTTTAAAGTCCATGATAAAATTTTCTAACCACTGAATAGATTTGATATCAAGATGGTTGGTCGGCTCATCTAATAATAAAACATCAGGGTTTCCAAAGAGCGCTTGAGCGAGAAGAACTTTAACTTTTTCACTACCGTCGAGCTCTTTCATCTCTTTATCAAGATATTCAGCTCCAAGTCCTAGTCCCGCGAGGATACTTCCCGCTTCGGCTTCAGCTTCCCATCCATTCATTTCAGCAAACTGAGCTTCTAATTCTGAGGCCCTGATACCATCCTCATCTGAGAAGTCAGGCTTTTCATAAATGGCATCTTTTTCAACCATAACCTTATATAATTCTTGGTTACCCATAAGAATTGTTTTGAGAACCGTATGATCTTCATAAGCATAATGGTCCTGTTTTAAAACAGATAGCCGTTCGCCTGGAGGAATGATGACTTGACCCGTTTGTGGTTCGAGCTCCCCAGATAAGATTTTTACAAAGGTTGATTTACCGGCCCCGTTGGCCCCGATGAGTCCATAACAGTTTCCTGGGGTGAATTTAATGCTGACATCATCAAAGAGTTTCTGTCCGCCAAAACTCATAGAGACATTACTGGTACTTATCATGATAAACCTCTGAATATTTTCCCTACCTTATTAGCATATTTGAGGAAATAATGCTAGGTTTCATAAAATTTACAAGGAGTAATGATGAATTCTAAAAAAGTAATTGAATTCAAAGATCTAATTTCAAATCAAGATCTTCACAAATTTTTGAATTCTGTATCCATTAAAACCCCGACTAAAAGCCAAACGAGTAGTATTGGAAAGCTTTTATCTGGTGGTGATTACACAATTCAAGGGCGTACGGGAAGTGGGAAGACGCTTGCTTATCTTCTTCCTCTTTTTGAAAAGCTAAAAAATTTGGAAGCGCAAGGTGATCAGTCTGATGAAGTTGGATCTCCTAAAGCCGTTATCTTGTTGCCAACTAGAGAACTTGCACTACAAGTTTTTGGAGTTGCAAAAGAAATTTCTCATTTTGCAAAGTTAAGAGTGAGAAAACTTGTCGGTGGAGATAAGGGAAAGTCATTACAGACTCTTTTTTCTTCTGCTATTGATATACTGGTAACGACACCAGATAGAGGTTATCGAACTTTTCAAAATAAAGAATTATCAATTTCTGAAATGACAGCTTTTATTTTGGATGAAGCAGATCAATTATTAGAACCATCATTTAGAAAGACGGTTGAAAAATTCGTCAATCTTGTCGATCGAGAAGGTGTTCAGGTTACACTTGTGAGTGCCTCTAGACCTGAAAATTTTGATGAGATTGTTGGAGAGTTCTTCCCTCAAAGAAAATTCACAACTCTTGGAGGTGGAGAAGAAAACCTCTTAAACCATAAAGTTGAAACATATAATTTTAATTTAGAAGATTCAGATAAGTTTGTTTATATCAATTCTTTTATTGAAAAGCAGATGGGAAAAAATGGACTTGTCTTTACTGGTAATAAGGCAAGGGCGAGAAAGGTTTTTGAATTAATTGAAAAAACAGGAATGAAAAAAGTTTTTCTACTTCATAAAGATCTCGAGGTTAAAGAAAGGGTTGAAGTTGTTGATCAGTTTAGAAAGGGTGGTGGAATACTTGTGGCAACAGATCTTTTTGCCAGAGGTATTGATATAAACCATTTGCAATGGGTATTAAATTTCGATTTACCTTCAGAGCCTGATTATTATCTTCATCGTAGTGGGAGAGTTGGAAGGGCCGGTCGGTTTGGTAACGTTTTTAATTTTATCACGTCGAAAGACGGTAAACGTCAAAAGAGAATTAATGAAGCGTTATCCACACAAGGTCGCTTTGATTTAAAGATACCTTCAAAGACCACAAAAAGAAGATAAGTTTTACTTCATATTCTCCATTCTTAGGTCTATATCAATATCGTTATGAGTCTTTAAAAGTTTATAAACGGCTTGAAGATCATCAATCTTCTTTCCTGTGACTCTTATTTTTTCATCTAGATATTGTGAAGTTACTTTGTAACCAGAGCTTTTGATAAGTTTGTTTATCTTTTTACTTTTTTCTTTATCTATCCCAGAGTTGAGTAAGACGTCTTGTTTGAACTTTAATTTCCCGGAAGGAGTGATATCTTTTGCTTCAATACATTTAAGTCCAAGCCCTCTCTTTGTCATTGCATCATAAAGAATGCTGAGAGCTGTTTTCACTTGATACTCTGTATCTCCCGTCACTTCGAGTTTATCCTCTCCATTAAAGTCTAGTGCACAATTAGACCCCTTGAAATCATAACGACCATTAATTTGTTTCTGTGCCATTTGCACAGCATTTTTCATTTCGCCAATATCCAATGATGAAACAAGATCAAATGAAGGCATAATTTCTCCTCTTTAGTGAAACCTCATTCTTTCATGTTAAGAGAGACTTGAGAAGATGCTATTGGCTATAAAAGCTTATTTTAAAAGATCGGTATAGAAGAAATACCAAACGGCCAAAACGGCGATCAGTAATGCTGACTTATAGGCAACTCTAAAATAGTTAATTTTATTCTTTGTTTGATTCATCACTTTCTTCTTTAAACTTTAATCCCATATAACTCAAGATATTTCTTTCAAACTTTAAAAATAACTGTGTTTCCTCAGTAAGTCTTTTTTGATCTATTGGGCCAGGATTGTGACAACTTGAAGTTTGCATATAGGTTCCTGACTCACAAATAGAATAAGCCGTTTTAGAGCGATCCTTAACGATCAAAGATATCCATTTCTCTAGGGGAAGTGGCCTTGAGAAACTAACTGATGGATCCAAAACAAAAGGTTCTCCGTCGACTTTTATAATAGGAGCGGCATGAAACCAAGGCTCAACAGATCCATGAGGAATGATATTTCCCTTCATCTCAAGAGAGCCGAAAATAAATATCTTCTTTGGTTTTTCAAGCCCCATTCTGGCAGCTTCTTCAATAAAGTGGGTAGATCTCATATGACAGCCATCTCGAACAAACATCCAAGGAATTCTTCTTTTTTTTCCTTCAAACATTAAGAACTTCTTATCTCTAATTTCTCTAAAGCTCTCTTTAAAGGTTCCTTTGTCCCACTGAGGTAAGTCATTTAAATTAAGCTCTTCAAATTTACCGGCAGCACGATGAGCAGTAAGATCTTTTTGAGCGAATGAATCAAAAAGAAAAACAAAGAATAGAGTTGAGATAATAGTCTTAATTCTCATTAGTGGGCATCCTAAAGTTGAAATTTGTATATGTATTTGCAATAGTCGTGCCTAAAGTATGTATTAAATTGAGTTTACTTGAGCGTTCATCTTATGAGATTGTTTAAAATTGATCGAGTGTCTAAAATATAGTCAAAAAGTTAGAGGAGTGAGTTTGAATATTAGAGAAGTTCAAAAAAGTGATTTTGATTCTATACTCAGCTTGAATAATCAAAATACCCCTGCTGTTTCAGAACTTGATCTGGATGGCCTCCATAATTTATTTAATTTTAGTTTATATCGTCTTGTTCTTTTCGATGATCATTCACTAATTGGTTTTTGTTTTATTCTTGGTAAAGGTGAAACTTATACAAGTGATAATTACCGATGGGTGAGTGAGAACTATGACAATTTTGAGTATCTCGATCGTATCGTTATCGCTGATGAATACCGCGGTAAAGGTTATGGGCGTGCTTTTTATGAATTTTGGAGTGAAAAGAACTCAGCATTACCACAACTTCTCGAAGTAAATATAAAGCCGATGAATCGAGACTCTATTTTATTTCATGAAAAATTAGGATTTGTTGCTGTTGGAGAACAAGATACTGAAGGTGGTAAAAAGAGAGTTCAGTATATGGCGAGAAATCATTGTTGAAGTTCTATATGAATTTCATTTCTTCTAAAAAAGGGAATGGTCCATGGAGGGTTGTAGCCAGCGTAGGAAAAACCTTCTTGGGCGCGATAAGTATCTTGAGATTTAAGCCACTCTCTTAACTCTTGTGCTTTTCTTTGATTTCTTTTATCGGAACGAAGCCAGCTAAACTGATGACTGGCGATTATTCTTGAGGGAATTTCTTCAAATTGAATTCTTTTGTCCTCGGGTTCTGGTAAGTTTTCTAGATTGTATTTTGAGGGCATAGAAAAGGTCATGGTAAATTGATCTTGATTTTGAGTCATCTCAACCGGAGTAGTCATGGCAATTTTTACTGGCTCTTGTTTCATTTCAACTGGAGCGGTCATCGCGATTTTTGCGTTACCTTTGTTTTTGCCAAAGATATAACCAGCTAACACTCTAAATGCATCGCCAGTATCATCATTCGCATTACCACGCATTGTTACTTTCGCCACAATATATGGCTCGTATCTTCTTATTTCAAAGTCGCCTTCTTTTTTGAGAATTGAATAACGAGGGGATTCTTCGTTTTGTATTCCAAACAAAGAACATGATCCAATTAATACGATTGTTAAAAAAAGTGGTATTGCTTTAATACTTTCTCCTGCCAATATTTTACTATGAGAAGTGCTATTCGCTAAACGACAAAGATTGTCTAAAACATTAAAAGTAAATATTCTTCTTATTTTCTTTTTGTATTATACTTTTTTGTATTAAAGGTGATTATGAAAGAACAATCTTCTCGGTTAATATTTATTTGTTGGCTGATTTCTATGATATCCATGTTCGGTAGTCTGTTTTTTAGTGAGGTCATGGAGTTTCCTCCTTGTGCACTTTGTTGGTATCAACGGATAGCAATGTACCCACTTGTGGCCTTGTTTTTAGTTGGCTCTTTTAGAGGAGCTAAAGAAACATTTTATTTCTCGATTCCTTTGGTGGTCATTGGTTGGATAATGGCGGTTTATCATAATTTATTGCATTATGAGATAGTTCCAGAAACAGCTTCACCTTGTAGAGAAGGTGTTTCATGTGCCACTGTTTATATTGAATGGCTAGGCTTTATAACGATTCCGATGCTTTCATTTTTTGCCTTTAGTCTTATTGGATTTATTTTAATTTATCTCCAGAGGAAAAAGTTTTATGAAGAATAAACATTATTTTTATATTGGTACGACAGCACTTATTATTGCTTTTTTTATAATCGGTGCGAGTCTTTATAAAGAGTCCCAGCAGAAAAAGCTAAGTTTTCTCGCTGAAGAAAAAGCAGAACTTTTTATTCGAGATTATTCTCCTCGTTATGGGAATAAAGACGCTAAAGTTTATCTTATTGAATTTCTAGATCCAGAATGTGAAAGTTGTCGCGCCTTCTATCCACATATTAAAAAATTATTACAAGACTTTGAGGGAAAAGTTCAACTCGTTGTACGTTACGCTCCTTTTCACGGCAATTCTAAAGAAGTGATAAGAGCTCTTGAAGCATCGAAACTTCAAGGAAAATACTGGGAGTCTCTTGAACATCTCTTTGCAACTCAGCCAAAATGGGGAAGCCACCATCATCCACAAGTCGAACTTATTTATGAGTTTTTACCTCAGATCGGTGTCGATGTTAAAAAGCTAAAAGAAGATATGAAAAACCCCGAGTATCAAAAGATCATCGACCAGGATCTGGCCGACTTAAGGGCCCTTGGGGTGAGAGGAACTCCTACTTTTTTTGTGAACGGAAAGAGTCCCGAGGCTTTTAGTTTCCAAGCATTAAGAAAGCTTTTGAGTGAAGAAGTTCAAAAAGCATATCCATAACAACCTAAAATTACAGAGCTTTGTTGTTTTGCAGAAGAGAAAAAACTTGATATGTTGCAACAATGAAATATTGGGCAATTCTCTTTACCATTCTTTCTTTTTATACTTCTGCAAATTGCAAGACACTTCCCCTTGAAACTATTGATTGTGCTGCTGAAATTCTCATCAATGCTGGAATTAGAAACGAAGCCTTAGCAAATAATTGGAACGTATATCAGTGGAAAGAAGAGGTCACTCAATTAACTCAAGTTGAAATTGCCGAAGTTGGAAATAAAAAAACGTTTTCGATTCCCGAAAGAGGTTTTCTGTTTTTTATCGATCATCACCCTGGCGCCCTGTATGATCACCCTACAGAAATTCTTTTTGTTACTTCTTTTACGGGTCAGGTTTTAAGATATGGTTTCAATGGACCACCTGAAATTTACGGTGTTCGATACTTTGCAAATAATCGCGATTTAAACTTTCCTGCCTATATCCCCGTTGGATTTCCACGCTATCAAAATGCACAAGCAATCTCATCACTCGTCGCAACTCCTTCGCTTTTTACGACCCCACTGGATCTCACTTTGAATAAGATTATGTTTGAAGATCCCGTGAAACTCGATAATGATGTACGAAAGAATGATATCGACTGGACGAAGTTTTCAAAGAAGAAAGGCGAGTTTGAAGATGAGTTTAAAGAAAGAGTCTTTGGTTATTATGAAAAGGCCCAGTCTGAAAAACAGGCGAGAGCTGAGTTATTAAAATGCAGATGTAATAAAAAAGCGGAAAAAACCCATACTGTTGTCATTAATGGCTTTCAAGCTTCAGATCAAAGAAATACTCTTGATAACCTAGTAAGAGAGCTCGTTTCTCAAGGAAGAAACGTTACTTATCTTCGTTCAAAACCTTCAGAATTTATTCATGATGGGGTCGATGTTAAAGAGACAAACTTTCTCCAACTAGAAATGCTTTTTGGGAAATTAGCATCGAATGTAAAAGACTGTTGTGATGAAGTTGAAATTTTTATTGGAGGCCACGGTAAAAAAAATGGTGGTATCGATCTTAATTCTTTTTCTCGCGAAGAAATCTATAATGGTAATGTAAGTTTTATTCCCCCTCGTTATGAAAATATAGGAACGAAGGCTGGACGTGTGGTTAAAACACAAACGTTGAAAAAGTGGCTTAACAAAATTAAATCTTGTCGTGTGCGAGTTTTTATCGATTCTTGTTATAGTGGAACACTACTTGCTCAGGGGCTTAACAAATTAGATGGATCAATGATTGATCAGGGATGTCACTGTCGTACCGTAATGACAACAGCTTCAAAGCGTCAGCTAGGTTATCGAACAGATGTTGATACGCTTACGAAATCACTCAAAGAAGAGAAAGGGAAATTACTTTACGCCTTTTTTAATTATCAAACCAAAATGGAAGATTATTTTGGAGATGAGTACAGTACAAAAAGAAGAAGCCCGTTGGTTCAATCGACGGATTGTTTATTATGTAAGGATCACGATGGCGATGGCCTTCTCACTGGTGTTGAGCTAAAAGGCGAATACTCAGATCCAACGATTAAAGATACCGATAAAGATGGATTGAACGACGCCGCAGAATATGAAAGTGGTACCAATCCTCGTATTCCCAATAAAGATTAATCTCTAAACTCTCTATGAAAACAAGTGTTTAGCCTGTCTTCACTTTCGAAAGGTCGTTCGTCTAATTTTCAAACCTGACAAAGGGGAGAAAATGAAATTAAGAGAATTGATATTTATGGGTGCTGTGCTTTTAACGGTAGATAAGAGTGCAGCTGACGTTATTCAAAATCAAAGAACAGTAAAGTTCGACTATACCTTATACGGTGATGTTTTAGATAAAAATGAAATAGATGGTGTGACTGTTGATAAAGATGGCAATACCATTTTGGGGGGACCTTACCAGCATAGAGCAAAATTTAATTATGATACAAGAAATGAAAAAGAGCGAACGTCAAAAAATGGAACTGATATTTATGTGACTAAAATTAGTGCGAATGGAAAAAGAACTCTCTGGTTTAAAGAATTTGACTCTGGAGAAAATGATTTTATGTACGACTTAACAGTTGATAAAAATGGAGACATTCTCATTAGTGGCTCTATTGGTGGCAAAATTTCTCAAAAACATGGTGTCGTCGAAAAGGCACCCGATGGTAGTCCTTATATCGCTAAGCTTAGTGGTAAAACAGGAGACCTTATTTGGAAAACATATTTTAAAGATATACCTGGTGGAGCGAATGAGGTTGCCGTTGATAAGAACGGGAACGTTATCGCAACGATTATGGGAATATCTAAAGAATTTAACTTTGATAAAGATCATCAGTTTAAAGGATCAGGAAAGAAAGATGCCTTTATCTTAAAACTAGACTCTAAGGGAAAGATAAAATGGGTCTATCCTTTTACTGGTTATGGAAATAAACAGTTAAGAGCAATTGGTGTGAATAAAGAAAATAAGATTATCTTTGGCTTTGAGTATATTGGTTATAATACTTTTCTTAGTGAAGATAATAAAACGAACAAAACTTACTCTTCTGAAATTAAAGTTTTTCAAGGTCTTATGGGAGTATTATCACCAAAAGGGAAACTACTCTTTGATAGACCTATTTGGAGTAAGGGCTTTTCTAATGTACGCGGTGCTGGTGCTGACTCTAAAGGAAACTTCTACTTCACGGGAGTATTAACAGGGCAGACTTTATTTGGGTCTAAAGATGTTATGGCCAGTAAAAAACAATCATCATACTTAGCAAAAGTTGACCCTAGTGGAAATCTAAAGTGGTTAAGGCTAACTCACGGTGACGGAAAGGATATGGGCGCTGAACTTATTGTTACTCATGATGACCGGATTGTTTTAACAAACTCCACGACTTCATCTCGATATCATGTTTTCAATCCAGAGGGAGATGTCTTACAACAGAATATTTCTAAAAATGGAAATAATAAAAAAGCGAGAGCTGTTGTGACGATTTATAATACCAAGGGAAAAGTCATCGAAACTTATTCTCCTGAGTATTCAAATGGCTCTCTTGCTGGAGTTCTCGAAGATAGTAAAGCAGATAATTGTTTGGCCGTTCAATTTAGATTTCGAGATCAATTTGTTCATCCAAATTCAAGTCCGGTTATTTTAAATGACAAAAAAGATTATGCGATTCAAGTCAGTAAGCTTTGCTCTAACTATTGATTTAGTGAATGCTTTTACTTGAAAGTATCGATTATAAGAATTTAAACAAGTGTGGTATTTTTCAACAAAAGTAACGGAGGAAGTATGGATTTGAAAAATATCGCACTTGCTATTGTTGGACTCGTGGCAATAATAGCAATACCTAATTGGGAATCGGGCCAGGCTTTAAGTGAGGTTACTCCGAATCTTGATGTGAAAGCGGTAGAAGAACTTAATAAAATCCAAGAACTTACTCAGTTAAAAAGTGTTGAAGGTTGCTGGGCAAGTGTAAAAACAATTGCAGGTGAAGGTCTTTGGTATGGACAATCACTAGAGGCCAATATTCAACTTTTACGTGAATCGTGTCTTAGCGACCAAGCCCAATAAATAAAAACACTTTGAAAAAAAGTTCTCATCCAAAGAAGAATGGGAGAAGAGATGCCAAACATCTCTATTCCATTTACTGAAACATGAATATGAGCTGGTAAGATAGCAATAAAATAACAAGCTGTGAGTACAGATGCTAAATATCGTGTTTTATCAATAGTGAGTCCAACCGCAAAAATGACTTCTAATACACCGGTCAGAAAAATGAGCTCTTTATGCCAGGGAATATAGGGTGGCATCGCCACAAGAAATAAATTAGGCACCATGAAGTGGGCGATACCTGCAACGAGTAAAATAAGAGAAAGAGCGTGTCGTTTGAGGTTGATTATCATAAGATTATCTTACAATTTTTTTGGAGATGAATCTATGTTTATAGCAATGAATACTTTTACCATTGATGACTCAAGAAAAGTCGAGTTTGAAGATATTTGGACGAATAGAGAACGTTACTTGAAAGAAACGAAAGGTTTTAAAAATTTCAAACTTCTTCGTGGAGATGAAAGTGAAGGGCGAAGAGATTATATCTCCCATTCCACTTGGGAAAGTAAGGAAGACTTTTGGGCTTGGACAGAAAGTGAGCAATTTAAAAAGGCCCATAAGAATAAAACTCCAGAGGGAATTATTCTTGGACCGCCAAAATTTCGCTCTTTTGAGGTTATTTTAGAAGAATAGAAAAATCGTTTTTAAGCTGATGCCTCTAATTGGAGATAAGTTTTCAACGTAAACTCGTAACATTTACAAAGTTCCAATTACTTACAAAATATAAATTAAAACTTCCATGTTTTGTGATAACCAAT
>JAUHVL010000066.1 GCA_030425045.1 bacterium | reverse complement strand
TACATTTATATCGTTGGATCTTTCTAGAATCATTTTTTCTATAAAAGAAGCCATCTTTAATGACAAAGTCCGGCAGTTGATAATAGTGACAGTTTTTATTGGGGCATTTTCTTTTCATAATCATGCCCATGCAAAGTTTCTTTTTTTATATAATAGTAATACTTGAAAATTACAGATTAGATATCTGAACTCTTTTCAGAAATGACTAGAAACAAAGTCGTTTTAAATCTGAGATTTAAAATTAACCCCAGTATTGTAGGGCGGTTCTTAATCGTTTTTCTTTTTATTATTAGAACGATTTTTATTAGAGTTTCTTTTAGAATTATTTTTATTGTCTTTGTTAGAATTATTATTTCTTCGTTGATTATTACGATTACGGTTTCTATTGCGGTTTGAGCGATGACGATTTTGTTTCTTTTGATCATCTGAATCATCATTACGCTCTTTTGATTCTTTTTCAGCTTTTTCGTAAACTTGTTGATGTACAGCAGCTAAAACTGTTCTAGTATCATCGAGATCTTCTTCAGCAGTGGTCCCCACAATAATCTTATTTTTATGAGGAATAATGGGTGTAGGATCGATCAACTCTAGACCAATAACGTTTTGAGTTTCATTGATAATATTATCAAATCGTCTCGGAAATTCCCATGAAGGTTTATCGGTATTGCCATCAAATTGGTTGGCCGAATATCTTCTAATTTTGCCATCAATGGTAAGCATATCAAATTGCTCAATAAATAAATGGAGTTTCGTCACTTTTCCTTTGTCACCATTTTTGGCCTTGATAAGTTGGTTTTCAGGAGGAAGTTTTTTTCTTTTTTCGGTGTAAACGTGGTTTTCGTATTTAATACAACATTTAATTTGTCCACATACTCCATTAATCTTGCTGGGAATTAAGGCCAAGTTTTGATTTTTGGCCATCTTCACACTGACGTGTCCGTAAGACTGTAAAAAACTACTACAACACGTTGGTAATCCACAGGAAGCGATTGAACCAAGAGCAGCGGCCCTATCTCTAACCGAAATTTGTCGTAACTCAATTCTCATTTTTAATTGAGAGACAAGTCTTTTAACAAGTTCTCTGAAGTCTACTCTTGCAGGGGCGGTAAAATAAAAAACAAGTTTTTTACCAAACTGGATGATTTCAACATGAGTAATGGTCATATCAAGTTTTAACTCATCTATAAGATCAATACATAGTTTTTCAGCTTCCTTTTCTTTTTGAATATTTTCTTTTTGCTGATCGATATCTTCCTGAGTTGCTACTTTTGAAATCGATCTAATGGGAAGCATTTCTTTTTTAAAGGGGACTTCGTAGGGAAATGAATTGATATATCCGACATCCATTCCTCTGTCGCTCATGGCCACAACTTTTTGACCATAGGAAAATGTTTTCTTTTGTACTAAAAAAGGAAATGATTTGGCGTTCCCAGGAAATCTGACACGGACAAAGGTTAAAGGCTCTCCTTCGGTCCATTTTGTTTCGTTTTCTGGTTTTTGCTCTGTTGAGTCTTCACTTTGCTGTGGTGACTCTATCGTTTCGACACTTTCAGTCATTATAATCTCATTTTTGATATTTTAGTATGCACCCAGATCAGGTTTCTGTCTAGAATCTTGCCTTTTAAATGCTGCAATAAGACCGTAGAAACGTTCAATCTCAAGCCCATTATAGGTACTACTATGCCAAAACCAATTGAGCTCTTTTAGAAAATCTTCATTCGTTAAAAAATGATCGCTAACTTTACTTTGAGTATCGATTAATAACCTAAACAAGTTATCTTTAAAGTCATGATCTTCTTTTAAAGCTTGGGCCAGCTTATGAGTGTTTTTATTTTTTAGTAAGACGTCATTTAAAAGATCATACTTTTGTGAATCATCAGTAAATTGGTTTAGTAAATATTGTATTTTATTTTGTTTTTCTATTTTTGAATGCTCAATCTTGAGAGGTGACTTTAACCTCATGGAAATCGAACGACTTTCAATTGTTCTTAAGCATTTTTTATTCAGAGGATTCAGTAAAATAGTAATTGTTCCAGGTGTGGGTTCTTCTAGGGTTTTGAGCATTTTATTTGCATAGGTTTCAGAGATAAGATCGACTCTTTCTATTGCAATAATCCTAGTGGGAAGTTCCCAGTTTCTATACTGTTGAACAGAGAAAAAATCACTAAGGTCATTATTAGAAATTGTGTACTTTTTTCCCGACTCAGGTTTTTTTATTAAAACAATATCCGGATGAGTGTTGGACAAAAGGCTAGAAGCTTGTACTTGAGAGATATTTTTAATTTTCGAGAGGTATTTTGTTAAAAAAGCAGTTAGCCAAGTATTTAAATACTCTTCTGGGTTTTTTGTTTCACTATGCGGAGTGATCGTAACAAGCTGAGGAGATTTTCCTGATACGATTTTATTTAGAAGAACGTCTTCTCCTGTCATTCATGCACACCAACTGATTGAGAGATAAGCTGGTCTAGGCCAATTTTGATATCATGAAAGACATTATCAATACTTCTATCAGCATCAATGGTGACAACTCTTGTTGGAAAGAGATGGGTAACTTCTTCGTAACCTTCAACTAGCTTTTTATAAAAATCGAGTCCTTTTCTTTCAAAATAATCTTTGGGAGCATTTCTCATTTTTTGTCTTGATTGAGATGTCTCTGGATCAATTTTTAAGTAAAACGTTTTATGGGGAACTAAGGTGAGTGGAAAAGTTGAGTGAGTTTGTAGTATAGATTTAGTTCCTAGTCCTCTTGCTTTTCCTTGGTAAGCGATTGTGCTGTCAATATAGCGGTCATATATAATAACAGTGCCCGGAGTATTGAGTTCACGTAAGGTTACTTCTTCAAGTAATTGAGCTCTCGAACTAGCAAAAAGGTGAAGTTCAGCCACGGGGTGAATGTCGTTTTTAGAATTTAAAATGGCCTGTCTGAGCTTTTCTCCAAAAGGAGTTCCTCCTGGCTCACGTAAAACCAAAACTCGATGTCCCTGATTTTCAAGGTACTCTTTAGCTTTAATAATTTGTGTCGATTTTCCTGCGCCTTCAATTCCTTCAAAACTAATAAAATAAGACCCTGGAAATGCTGGTGGTCTAAATTCGTTGGCCAAGCTTAATAATTCACTCATGAGTTACTCTATGTGTTATTTTTAGATTTTATTGCCACTATTTTGTCTTGATCGTGGAGCTTTGACAATAAATTGCTTGAGAAAACTAATAAGGATTTGGGAATAATGCAGATTGACTAGAAGTCTTCTGCATCCTCAAAAGGCATTTCTTCTTCTTGGATATTCTCTTCTTCGACTTCTTCGTCATCATAGTCACTATATTCTGAGTCATCATTTGCAGAGTTAACCCATGTTTTTTCTTCTTTTTTGGAAGCAGGGCTTCTACGATCTCCATTTTCATCATAGAGATCTCTTTCTTCTTCATCAAAATAGTCGTTGTCAGGGTTAATGATTTCTTTCGAAGTTTTAGATCTCACTAAATCATTTTCGATAGGTTCGCTGCCATCATCATAATCATCTTTGTAATAATCATCGTTTTCATAACCGTCTTCATTTTTTACAGGGTTATCTTCAAGCTTTCTCACTTTATGCTTTTTAAAGACTTGGCTTTCTCTAAATGATGTTGCCGCCGGGGCCCTTCTAATATTTCTCTGCTTTCTTCTCTCTCTTTTTCTGAATGTCTTTGCAGTATTTTGGTTTCTCGCTTTATAAACTCTTTTAGGAGTTACTGTTTTAAATTCTTTTTTCTCTTCTTTTTCGACTTTTACAATCTTTGTGGGAGAGTTGGCCGAATTTAAGAGAAGAAACGTTCCATAAATTGAGCCTGCAATGATCGCGATATAAAGAAATGTCTTTAGGCCAAATTTACTTTCTTGATGATCGTGATTGTTAACCAGTTTTAAATGCGTTTTATCTTTCTTTGATTTCGCATCAGAGTCATCATCTTGATCATTCCAACCTTTCTTGTTGAATTGGTCTTTCGTTTGTCCTGACTTAACATTTTCAATGAAGGCGAGTCCGGCAATAGCATCAATATTGATTTGGTAATCAGTACGAGTCGCATCGAAATTTTCCATTTCTTCTTCAGATTGTTTGAGAACTTGTAAACTTGGCTTTTTTGGTAAAGCCTCTTTACTTTGATCTTTGTTAATTCTCTTTTTCTTGGTTGAACCACTCATAGTTTAAAACCACCTCATTTACCCTTTCGGTCAGAAATAAGAAGAATTTCAATCTTTTTTGATGATGACTCGATGGGAAATATTTTCACAAGTGGGATAGATTGTTAGAATTTCTGATACTTAAAGGTTTTAGATGAGTGTATTACTCGGATTAGTGAAATTATTAAGACCATTTTTTTGGTTGGTACTGCATTTTTTTTCAAAGTTTAGAGAGAGGATCTCTTTTGAAAAGAGTTACCGTGATCGCATTTTAAATCCAGAAAAAGTAGATTTCGTTTTTCATGTTAGTAGTGAAGGGGAGATCGAATTGGTGATGCCACTACTAGAAAAGGCATTAAATGATCAAAAAGATGTGCTGATTCTCTTTACGAGTCAAAGTGCAGTTACAAAAATTGAAAAGTTAAAGTCTCAATATTCAGAAAACCTCTCTGTATCGTTACTTCGTCTTTGTTATTTCAATCCTTTTTATAACCCGCTTTTTTCACTTCCTAAAACGAATTATTTTTTTATGGTTCGTTATGATTTCTTTTTTGAGTTATTAAGTTATGCCAAAAATATGGCCAACAAACGTATATTGATCGCGGCAACAATGAAAGGTAAGAGAGCTATAGGGTTATTTAAAATTAAATACTGGTCTTTTGTTTTAAGTCACTTTGATCAAATAATCTGTTCAACAAAACGAGATGATGAGTTTATAGGTACGCTTCTCGTTGGAAAAAATATTCAAATCGATCATTTTGAATATCGAATTCCACGAATAATGAATCGATCGAGGGATGCAAGTAATTTGAAAAGATCACCATGGTTTGAACAATTTGAAAAAGAAGTCTCTCTTTACCCTCGAGAAAAACGATTAATTTTAGGAAGTTGTTGGGAAATTGATCTTGATCTTTTTAAAGATCCTCACTTTCAAAAAGAGATCAGTGCTGGAGAGTGGTTTATTTTTTTAGCACCACATCTCTTAGATTCATCTTATTGTCAGCTCTTATATGATAAGCTTAAAAGCCTAGGTATTACTGTAGAGATTTTGAAAAAAGACTCGGAAATTTTTCCATCGGGTCATATTGTCCTAAGTGAAGTTCCCGGTGTTTTGTGTGAACTCTATCAGTATTTTGGTCATTCCTATATTGGAGGTGGATTTGGTCGCTCCGTTCATTCAATTTTGGAGCCCTTCTTTTTCTCTGAATCTATCTATCATGGTCCAAAGGTTTCAAGAAGTACGGAAGTTGATTTGGCCTTGGAAATTGACCAGGGATCATTAGTACAGTTAGAATTTCCTCATGAGTTTTATTCTAAAATAAAAAACATTTCTTCATCGAATCTAGTCAAAAGGACTGAGTACGGTGAAAAATGTAGTAATTTGATGGAGTCAAAGTTTAATGATCTCTTTTGATGGTAAATTATGTTAGATAAGCAGTTTGAAATCGCAGTCATTGGTAAAAACTATTTGTCCATCATGTATGGCCTTAAAATGTTGGTCGATAAAAACCGAGTTATTGTTATTAATGACAAGAGGGCGTCTCTCGGGGGACAGATTCTTTGTTCTCATGGCAGACTTGAGGTCGAATTATTAAAGCAATGGGGTAAAATGGAAGGGATCGATCAGTTAAGTCATATCGATCAGCATATTACTCCACGATATTCTACATTTCACTTACCAACCGGTCGCCTCAAGCTCGGCTCTTCAAGTCCTTCTAATAATTTAAGAGAGATTTTAAGAAAACTTCCTTTTTTCTTTGAAGGTGATTCTCAACTTTTAAATTCTTATGTCTTTGATAAAGATTTAAGAGATAATTTTGATAAACAATACTTTCAGTATTTAAACTTTCTCTCCCATTTTGCACTGAATTCAAGATCGGGTAACGATTTTGAAAGAGAGTTTATTGTCAACACACTTCCTCCTGAAATGAAAAAGCTCTTTTTGCTTTTTGAAAAAAATTATTTAAAAAAGAAAAACGAGGGGATTGATTGGGACGAAAAAGAATGGAGTGTTAAATTAATCAATTTAATCGCAAACTGCTATCTTCATTATTCTTTTTCCATTGATCAAGAGTTCTATCAGGTTTTTCATATTTTTCTCTACCTCATTGGACCTTTCTACCATATCGATGATCGTGCCGTAGAAAGCTCTCTCGAGAGCTTATTTGTGGAAAAGGGTGGAGTTATTAAAAATGCCCGTTTAAAAGAATGGGTTTTTTATAAGGGATATCCTTGGAGTATAGAGCTTGATAGTTTTGAAGGAATTTTTCACCCTAAAAAGCTAACGTATTTTGGTGGAATCCCAACAGGGCTTCCGATGAAGATTGAGACCACAAGTCCAATTCTTAAACAGGTCACCTTAAAAACTAAAATTGATAAGCCTCATTTAAGTAAATCAAATGATAAGCTTATTCATGATTTTTATTATTGTAATAAAGATATGATTGGTGGTGAGTTTGCGCTGTGGAAAATTACAGAAACAGAAGAATATCTTTATGCAAGTTGTCCGGTACTTTTTTATCCGGGAACAAAAATTGATTTTTTTGAAAAAAGAATAGTCGAAACTTTTAATAGTGAAATTAAAAAGATCATCCCAAGTTTTATGTCGGAGCAGTGGGATGTTTTTTGGGATCATGATATTTTTCATCAGAAACTAAGAAGTAAAAAAAGAAAACCCAATCAGTTTAAAGATAAAATTTTCGATTACTCTGGCCCCTCTAAGGTAAGTCTCATAAAAGATTTTAAAAATTTTGGTCCCATGGGAGAACTTCCTCTTGGTTTTATCAGCTGCTTGATGAAAATGAGACAGTAATTAACTGATGTACTAAGATGGATATGTTTCATTTTTGAAATTTCATCTATTCTTGAAAGTCCTATAAAAACGTCCCTGCTTTTTGACATTTAAAATGCTCCCGTCGTGGTCGCACCCACTTCGTGGGCAAGTTTTAAATATCCCTTGTTTTAAAATAGGAGATGACCAATACTTGCCCGAAGGGTCGGGCATGGATGACCCGATATTGGTTATCGCAAAAACATGGAAGTTTTAATTTATTTTTTGTAAGTATTTGGAACTTTGTAAATGATACGAGTTTACGTTCATAGCTTATATGCAATTAGAGAGATTAGTTTAAGGCAGTGATACATATGTTATAATGTTTCTATGAGCGTTTCTTTAAAAAACAAAAAAGGTCAAACGGCAGTTGAGTACATCATTTTACTTGCTGTTATTATGGTGATCATGTTTCCTCTTCTTGCTTATATTAGAACTCAGCTAGCGCCAGAGCGTACCCCATGTTTACCAAATGATCGTAGTATTGGATGCGGTGTGCAACGCTTTATTTCTTCCATGGGTGCCAATCCTAAATTTAAATATTTTACCCTGAGGCGATAAAATTATCCTTTATAGTGCCCCTTAAAAAACTTGATTAAAATACTTCTTACATTCTTTTGTTAGGATGTGATTACGCTAACAAACACGTTCTTGATATTTTAAATCAAATCATGTTTGGACGATCTTTTTTGTAATTCATACAAAACTATCAAGAGAAAAAACAACAATCAGGAAGATTCTTATTTAACACACTCAAAAATCAAAGGGGATTTTTATGAGAAAAAGTATAGTAGCTGCTTTAGCGGCATTAACATTAGGTAGTACTTATGCAGCTTGTCCTGCTGGTACAGCGGCATTAGGAACTGTTGAAGGAAAAGAGGCCTGTGGTCTTCAAGGTACTTACGGTAGTTCAAATTTATTATTAACTTCTGACAAAATTTGGGTTCTTCAGGGTGGAGTATTTATTGGTGGAGATAATGCATCTCAATCAACAATCACTATCGAGCCAGGAACTAAAATTGTTGGTCAGTCTGGCGCTGATTACTTAGTGATCAATAGAGGTAGTCAGATTTTTGCAGAAGGAACGGCATCAGCTCCTATCGTTATGACAACTGCTGAAACTGAAAACAGAACACGTGGTATGTGGGGCGGATTGATCATTAACGGTAATGCTCCTATCAATAAAGGATGTAATGGTTCAATCTGTGAAGTTCAAGGTGAAGGTTCAACGGGACTTTACGGTGGAAATGATCCAGAAGATAACTCTGGTGTATTAAAATATGTAAGAGTTGAGTTTGCTGGTTATGAAATTACTCCAGATAATGAATTAAATGGTATCGCTTTCCAAGGTGTTGGACGTGGTACAGTTGTCGATTATATTCAGGTTCATATGAATGCTGACGATGGTGTTGAGTTTTTTGGTGGAACAGTAAATGTAAAGCACGTTGTTCTTACAGGTAACAAAGACGACTCAATGGACTGGACTTATGGTTGGCAAGGTAAAGCTCAGTTTGTCATCGTTGAGCAGTACGAAGATCAAGCAAATAATGGTATCGAAGCTGATAGTTCAAAAGTTGCTGGAACTGATCCTCGTTCAAACCCTGAACTTTCTAACTTAACTTTCATTGGAACGATGTCAACAGCGGCCAAAGGTGGTCAAGGTATGCTTCTAAGAAGAGGTACTGCTGCTAAAATCTATAACTCAATTATTACTGGGTTTAAAAATGGCTGTATCGACGTAGACGGTGAAGAAACTTTTCTCATGCTAAAAAATGATGAAATCGTTTTTGAGAATATGATCATCAACTGTGCTATGAGCTTTGATATGGAAAGTGAAGATGCTGTCGCTATCGATGCTGTTTTTAATGCTGGGTTTGGAAATATGAGTGTTGATCCAATGTTAGATGGATATGCTCCTATGGCCGGTTCTCCAGCAATGGTTGGTTCTGACGTCACTCCTTTCGATCTATTCTTTACACCAGTTGATTATATTGGTGCTGTTAAAGATATGAACGACACATGGTATGCCGGTTGGACTACATCAGCTAGAAATTAATTGTTAGTGATACCTTCGGGTATCAAATATTAAGCGCTGTTGGATGTCTCTCCCGACAGCGCTTTTCCCCTAAACTAGAGAGAATAACGTGAGATATCTCACGTGATTGAGAGACGAGAGAGACTCGGGGGATTTATGAAAAAGTTAGTATTGATACTCATGGGAGTATCTTGTTTAAGTAATACTTTTGCCAATACGGCAGAGGTTCTTACTAAAAAGTTAATTGACCTACGTTCAGAAGTAGAAGAATTAAATCAAAAGCTTGATAGCAAAAAATTAGATCTGTCTAATGAGTATAAAGCATTATCAAGTAGAAGAAATCAACTCGAGGCCGAAATAGAAGCTGCTGAAGTTAAAAAGAAACTCAGCTCAGACCGCCTCGTTGTAATTAAAAAAGAACTATCAAAAGAGACGATCGATAAAGACTTAATAGAGCCATCTTTAAACAATATTTTTGAAAGTCTTTCTTTATATATTGATCAATCACTACCGTTTCAAACGTCAAAAAGAATGAATGGACTTAATAAAATTAAAAATGATTTTAACTCTGGTGTTTTGCCAGCCCCAAAGGCCGTTAGTCGATTATGGACATTTGTAGAAGATGAACTTCGGCTTACTCGTGA
>JAUHVL010000016.1 GCA_030425045.1 bacterium | reverse complement strand
AGGTTCTTGTAAGATCGTTCTTACCTTGAACATTATGAATTAATTTATCAAAAAGATAGTATTCAACAGGAGCACTTTGCCCACCACGAACGCTCTTAAAAGCTTTGTGAGTATATCGCCAATCTTTATATGGAATATGGGCCACTCGATCTTTTACGAGAGTATCGGCCCTGTTTAACTGCTTCCAAAGATCAATTCCAAAAGTAGCAGGTCTATTAGAAAACCATCCACCTGTGGGCTTACTCCACTCAACTGCGTAGTCTTTTTTTCCATGAAAATGAATATAGGGAACAGGTCTTGGTCTATAACCATTAATAAAACGATGCTCTACACTTCCACCAAAAACAGCGACACCTTTAAGTTTCGGGGCGTTGATCATATGATCGGCCATATAAGCAAGCTTTAAGGCCATCATTCCACCAGAAGAAGTTCCGATAACAAAAATTTGCTCTCTATCTATATTGAGGTTTTCAAAATCATTTTCAAGTAATGCTTTGAAAAAATACATATCATCTTCGTCATAAGCGGGATTTCCAACGACAGTATCGACATTATTACCCCCATTTTTTTCTCGATCAATTCTTCCATTAGACCAAACGGCTTTTTGTGCCTCAGGCATAATTACGGCGTAGCCTCTTCTTGGGGCAACGGTAAAAAGAGGCTCTGAATCACGATTATAGTAAGTACCAGAAGTATTATTTCCATGAAGATAAATAATCGTAGGGTATTTATAATTTGAGATAAAGCCACCTTTAGGTGGGAAATATTTAAAGCGATATTCTTTTTGCCGATTATTACCTTGATTAATATTGATTCGATATTCTTTGTAATTCTTTGGCTTCTCAGCGGCGTTTCTTTGATCGTAATTATCTTCAGCGCTAACCGAAATGGTTAGAAAACCTAAAAAGATGAATATTAAAACCAATAATTTCTTCATAATTGGTTTTTAGTATAGGTTGAATAGGCAGAGGAATGGGCCCATTTGAAGTATTTTCACAGGGCCGTATAGACTTTAAACAGCTAATTTAGATGCGAATTCGGGCATTTGCCTTTCTTAAACGCATAAGTAAAGTTCCCACTAAGGCTTGGTACCATTTGGGCTGAGTCTTGAGGTAACTTTCAAGTTTATGGCGAGGAATCACATTGAGTTCACATTCAGAAATGGCCTTTACCGAAGCTGACCTGGGTCTATCGTCGAGAAAACTCATTTCTCCAACAAGCTCTCCAGAATAAATTGTCCCAATTTGTTGTTCGACGTCGCCTTTCATTTTATAAACGGCCATCGTACCAGACGAAAGGTAATACATGGTATTACTCTCTTCACCTTCTCTCACTAAAAACTCATCTGGTTCAACTTTGATTGTATCTGACATATTTATCCCGCAATGTTGTTAACTAAAATTATTTTACCAGAAAAATAAAAAAGATTAAGTTACAACATTGCGGAAAAACTTAGTTTATTGAAACTGTTTTACTCTGTTTATCCCAGCCAAGCTCGAAGTTTCGCTGTTCAAGTTCTCCGGAGACCATTTTGCGAGAAAGTGGTCTTATAACGTATTTGTTAAAAAGAGAGGCCAACGGTCTCGCCCCATATCTTTCATCGTAACCATTTTCACATAGAAAACTAATTAACTCCGGCTTTAATGTGACCTGTGGACCTTTTGATTTAAGTCTTTCATTTAAAAGGTACACTTGTTTTTCAACGAGTGATTCCATCACTGTTTTATCGAGAGCATTATAGTCTAAAACAGCATCAAGCCTACCAATCACTTCAGGTTTAAAATCAAGTTCAATACTCTTAGAGTTCGTGGTCAATAAGATAACTGTATTTTGGAAATTGATTGTTCTTCCCTTATTATCTGTTAGTCTTCCATCATCAAGTATCTGTAGTAAAATATCTGAGAAATCAGGATGGGCCTTTTCAATTTCATCAAAAAGAATCACACTATAGGGATTATTTCGAATTTTCTCCGTTAAAATTCCTCCCTCTTCATAGCCGACATAACCAGCAGGTGCACCGATTAATTTAGCGACGGAATGCTTTTCGCTAAATTCAGACATATCCAAACGTACAAGCTTATCTTCTCGGTCAAATAAAAACTTCGCTAGTGATTTCGCCGTCTCTGTTTTTCCTACGCCAGAGGGACCTTTTAACATAAATGAGCCTAAAGGCCTGGTTTCATCTTTTAACCCTGCATGAGAGGTAATTAACACTTCAGAAATTTCGTGAAGTGAATCTTTCTGACCAAAAACTCTTTTATTGAGAAAGTTTTCTAAATCGAGAATCTGGTTTTGTTTCTCTTTGAGAATTTTTTCAACGGGAATTCCTGTCTGCCTGGTAATGATATTAGCAATATGATTTTTATTTAACTGAAAATCATGAGCATTCTCATTGAGTTGTCCTTCAACTTCAGGAATTAATGAGTATTTTAACTTAGAGGCCGTTTCAAAGTCAGCATTACGCTCAGCTTGACCAAGTTCAAACTTATAACGATCAAGCTGGTTTTTTAGTTCACTCATCCTTTTCATACTAAGAAGCTCTTTTTCCCAAAGCTCTTTTTGTTTTAAGAAATCACTTTCAAGACTTTCAATTTCTTTTAGTAACTCACTTTTATTATTTTCAACTTGAGCCAGAACTTTTTTAGAGCGAATCTCTGCCTCAAGTTCGGCAAGCTTACTAGGCATGGCCTCAGCAGAAAGTTTTAATGCTGAAGTTGCCTCATCAACGAGATCAATGGCCTTGTCGGGTAAATTTTTATCAGTGATATACTGATCACTTAACCAAACAGCACTATAGATCGCATCTTCTGAAATCTTCACACCGTGATGGGCCTCTAGTTTTTCTTTAACTCCCATTAAGATTTCAACGCTATCTTCTTTACTTGGTTCTTTAACTGGTACCGAGCGAAAACGTCGATCAAGAGCACTATCTCCTAGAATATATTTTTGATATTCATTTTCAGTTGTTGCTCCAATACAGTGCAACTCTCCACGGGCAAGGGCCGGCTTTAAGAGATTGGCCGCATCCATTGCGCCATCTGTTTTTCCCGCTCCTACGAGTTGATGAATTTCATCTATAAAGAGAATCGCTGTCCCAGCTTTTTCTTTAATATACTTAATGAGAGTTTGAAGTCTTTCTTCAAATTCACCTCGAAACTTTGTACCGGCCATTAATTGCCCAAGGTCTAGTGAGTAGATTTCTTTACCAACTAACATATCAGGTACTTGGTTTTTGACAATGGCATCGGCAAGTCCTTCAACGATGGCCGTTTTACCAACACCAGCAGGACCTACCAATACGGGATTATTTTTTCCTCTTCTTCCAAGAATTTCCATGACCGCACGAATTTCTTTAGTTCTTCCAATCACTGGATCAAGCTTTCCTTGTTCAGCTAGTTCATTGAGGTTCACCAGAAAAGATGGCTTTTCCTCTTCACCTTCAGACTCTTTCGATAAATCTTCCGCTGACAATTCCAACTCTGGCATAATTTGATTAATATATTTTAAAAGATCAGGCTCACTGACTTCACTTCTTCCGCTTTGAATGGCATGGCCTGAAGCATAGGTTACCCATTCTGAAAACTTAGCGTTGGCCCTTAATTGTTCAATATTAAGGTCACCGCCTACTCGCGGTAGGGTATCTAAAATTTCTTTCGTTTTTGCTTTTAAATGCTTGAGGCTTTTACCAGTATAACTTTGAGGATTACTCAACAATCCCCAAAAAAGATGGGCCGGCGCTAATTCATTATTTTTACGTTTAAGAGCCTCTGTATGCGCAATATCGATAGCTCCCATTACAATCGAGTCAAATTTATTCATTTAAATCCCTCCTAACAATCAGATCCATTGATCTCCTTACTTACTTAAAAGATGGTATGAATTTTAGATTCGTCAAGGTTTGTTTTTTTTGATATTTTTTTAGCTCAATTTTAACAAAATACGGAATCAACAATGAAGTTCATCATCGCTTTTGTTCTCCTTTCACTCAACTTTAATATAAGTGCAAATTATCCTGCCGCAACCTTTTCATCTCCAAGAGATACAATGAATTATTATCTTAAAACGATGAAAGGTTATAAATTAGGAGATGAAAAGGCCTTAGATCTCGCCATCAAATCATTTGATCTCTCCGTTTTTGATGAAGAAACAAGAATTCAAAGCGGAAGAATAGCAGCTCAAAAACTGATCAATACATTAGATCGTTTAGAATATGTAGATGTCCGTTTTATTCCTGAAGATTTTAATAATCCGGAATGGGTCTACCAACAAAGACAAATTAATATCGATGGCAAACTGACACCCGTTAAAATTGCCCTTAAAAAAAATGAGAAAGGAAAGTGGCTTTTTTCAGCTGAAACACTCTCGAGCATTAGCGCTTTTGAATCTTCTCTAAAAGATAAAGAAATTGCAAAAGGAGTCGTCGAGCTCAAAACATGGAAAGATTATATAAAAGAGAGAATGCCCGAGTGGACCGCAAAAAAATCTTTTATTCTTTTAAATGGTCAGTGGCTTGGTTTATTAGCCATTATTCTTCTCGCTTATATTGTCGAACGAATTGTACGACTGTATATCTCTAGTCTTCTCTTTAATCTTTTAAGAAAGAAAAACGTCGATCTCGACGAAAAAGTGAACAAAAAGTTTACGTTTCCTATGGGGGTCATCAGTTTTACTGCAATCTTTTACTTTTTAATTCCCCTACTTGAAATGCAAGATGAAGCGTTAGCTGTTTTTGTTCGAGGATCAAGAGTTGCATTCACCTTCGCGATCTCTCTTGGTGCCTATCAATTTGTCGATATTATCAGTTTGTACTTTTTCAAAAAAGCGGAAGAAACGGAAAACAAATTTGATGATATTTTAGTTCCCCTCATTAATAAGTCGGCCAAAACATTTATCGTCGCTATTGGTATTATCGCTGTCGGAGATAGCTTAAGTTTAGACATGAAAGGACTTCTCGCAGGGATGGGGATTGCTGGTTTAGGTATTTCACTCGCGGCCAAAGATACCGTGGCCAACCTTTTTGGATCACTTACCATCTTACTTGATCGTCCTTTTCAAATTGGCGATTGGGTGGTGATTGATGGAAAAATTGAAGGGGTCGTTGAGGAAGTAGGCCTAAGGTCATGTCGCATAAGAACTTTTTATGACTCTCTTATTACACTACCTAACGGAGGTCTAACCAACTCCCATATTGATAATTATGGTCAAAGAACTTACCGAAGACTCAGTACAAAAATCGATATTGAGTACTCCACTCCAGTCGAAAAAATTGAAGCTTTTCGAGACGGAATTCGCAATTTAATTTTAGAACATCCTCTCACCAGAAAAGATTACTTTCATGTATACCTCAATAATATGAGCTCATCTGCGTTACAGATTATGCTTTATGTCTTTTGGTATGTGCCAGAATGGAGTGATGAATTAAGAGAGCGAGAAAGACTTTTATTAGACATTATCAAACTCGCTAATAAGCTCGATGTTCATTTTGCTTTCCCAACACAAACAGTGCATTTGGAGCAAAACAACTAACACTTGGCGATACACAATTATTCTTACATTCTCTTTTTCTCATAAAAGTTTTAATTCCTTTGGTGTATTTTAATAAAGTCATCAAAAGGAATTGATTTATGAATATCATTAAAATAATTATTTTATCTCTCATTAGCTTTCAACTTTCTGCCTTTGAAGATTGTCGAGCACTCCAGGCGGTAGAAAACAACCTGAATGCCAATGATTGTAAACTTACAAAAATCCCTGACCTCTCTCGCTTTCCACTATTGGAAAAAGTAAATCTTTCGAGAAATCAAATTTCAAGAATTGAAAATAATCAGTTTGAGCAATTTAGCCTTAAAGATATCAATTTATCTGAAAATATTATTGAATATGTGGATGAAAATGCCTTTCGTGTTAGTGACCTTCACTCACTTGATCTCTCAACAAATAAAATCAAAATGTTAAATAGTAACCACTTTTTTGGTGTTTTTAATATCGACCGCCTTACACTAAGCCGAAATGCTCTTGAAAAATTGGATGAAGACCTTTTTCTCACAACAAAAATAAATGAGATGATTCTTAGCTTTAACTTTCTAAAAATTATTCCGCCACGTTTTTTTGACCACCAAAGAACTCTGCAAAAATTAATCCTAAGCCATAACCAGCTCATCGAGCTCAGAAGAAGTCATTTTGAAAACCTCTCTGACTTAACTTTTCTCGCTATCAATAACAATAAACTTACCCTGCTTAATAAAGACATTTTTTTAAAGCTAAAAAACCTTGAGAAACTTTATATGGGTGGCAATAAAATACTCCTATTAAAAGGAATGTTTAAATCTCAAAGTAATCTCACGTTTCTTGATTTAAAAGACATGAGTTTAAACAGAATAAGAAATGGAATTCTTGGTGATCTGAAAAGTCTTGAGTATCTAAATTTAGATAATAATAATTTAAAAAATCTACCTGATGATCTTTTTGAATTAGGTAATATCAAACTGATCAATTTAAAGGGGAATAATTTAAATTCTCAAACCAAAAAAGATTTGATTGCTAAGTTTGGTTATAAAAGTCTTATCTTTTAAGTTACCAGGGAAGTTCTTCACCGATTGTATGCCAAAAGGTTCCCGTATCGGAAAAAGTTTTATTTTTCATAATCTGAAAAAGACCTGCTGCAGATTCATCGGGGTCGATAAGACCATTACCGTTAGTCATTTCTGTTCTCACGTAACCAGGGTGTAATAAAACTGTTTTTTCTTCGGCTTTTAAATCTTCAGCAAGAGACTTTCCTATAGCATTGAGCCCTGCTTTTGAAACGCGGTAACCATATTGCCCACCTGAAGTATTATCAGTAATACTTCCCATTCGTGATGTCATAAGACCTATTTTCCCACCTCTTTTAACTTTGTCTTTTAGACTCATCACTGTATAGAGAGGACCTAATGTATTAACTTCAAACTGAGATTTAATATTATTGATATCAATCGTTTCATAACGATCACCAATCAAAATTCCCGCATTATGAATTAAAAGATCTATTTCATCGCAACTCTTTGCAAACTCTTTCAGTGAGTCAGGTTTGGTCACATCAACTCCTTCTATTATTATCGCCCCAGTTTGCTTTAACTGATCAGATGATTTGCGACAAGTTGCGGTTACCTTATATCCACCTGCGATAAATTTTTTAACAAGCGCTAGACCAATTCCTCTGTTTGCTCCTATAACAACACAATGCATAACCACTCCTTATTTTTTTCATAGTTTATGAAGAGCATTCAAATGTTTCAACACTTTAGCTTATTCTTAGCATTATTTAGATCTTGTTAACGTGCTTCCGATGCTTGTAAGTGATGACATCGTATGTTACGAAAGTGCAAATCTAATTTTTGGAGGAAATATGCGACAAGCTCTCATCACATTCTTAAGTTTTTTCATGCTGACTTCAGCTTGCTACGGAATGAACCTTAATCTTCAAAGTGAAGTACTTGATATTCTCGTCGAATTTGAAAGTGGTGAACTACAAGTTGAGGACAAATTTGATTCTACGGAACTGGTTTATTTAAATAAATGGCCTCAACAAGTCATGGAAGGATTCGGAGATTACCTATCAGGATTTGATTATTATATGGATGAATACTTAACAAGATTAACTTACGAAGATCCATCTGGAGAATATGGTGTTCGAGGAAAAATTCAAAGAAGTCTTGTGGTAACGGTTGATGGAGAAAAAGCCTATATTGCTTACTACCTTTTTATCGGCGGTGAATGGGGCCGTGAAGAAGTTTACCATGATTATTATGTTCTCGATTCTCTAGGTGATGTGGTCACCAAAGGAACATTTGAAAGAGATTATGATTATTTTGAGCTTGAAGAGGACTTTGATTAGCCACTAATTATTTTTATTAAAACGGCCGCAGAAAATAAATGACCAATGAGTTCTGCGGCTTTTTTTATTCTCAAGTCTTGAGTATAATTCATCTCAGCTACCGAACTTTTCACTTCATAAACTTTTATCAACGATTCTTTTTCAAAAGAGGCCAAATCAATTTGCCCGACACCCATTGCACGAAATACTAAGGGCGATACAAGTAAGGGAATACCTTTTTGGTGTATTTTGACTGAAAGGGCCCGTTCGGCCTTCTCACCTTTTATGTAACGACGAATTCCTTAACTCCCTTAAAAGTTTTGCGATGGATGGGACTTACACCTAAATTTTTAATCGCTTCTTTATGGGCCTTGGTAGGATAACCGGCATGTCTTTCTAAACCATAACCGGGGTAAACATCAGCGAGCTCCCTCATCAGTCTGTCTCGATAAACCTTAGCACAAATCGATGATAGTCCAATAAGCTGAGACTTCAGGTCACCTTTGACCACAGTTTCGGCGCGATCGTCATCCACTAAAGTCTTAGGAAGTTTATTTCCATCTATTAAAATCTTGCCAATTTTTTTCGTAGAAAAAATCTGCCAACTATTCTCCATCACTTCTAATGAAGCTTGCAAAATATTAATTTCATCAATTCGCTTATGATCGTTTTCAAATAGGCATAACTTAAAACGTGAAAGTTTTTGATGACTAAAGCTCAGCTTTTGATGAGGACTTAGTTCAACTCCTATTTCATGGACGATCTCTTCACGTTTTTTATCACTAAGTTTTTTGGAATCATTAATACCCAGCTCTGTTAGAAAGTCTTCATCTTCACCAAGCTGTTTCAGGTTTCCGGACCAAAAAAGACAAGCCGCCACCACCGGACCGGCCAGAGGACCTCTACCAACTTCATCGATAGCGGCCATAAAAAAAGAAGGCCCCAAATTTGAGGCCTTCATTAAATCAAAATTTTTGGATTTACAGGATCTTTCTATGAAAGTTCTCCTTGCCCAACCTCCGAAGAGGTAATTGGCTACTTATTTCTATCGTAGTCAATCGCGATACGAGCAGATTTACCACTTCTCTCACGAAGATAGTAAAGCTTCGAACGACGAGACTTACCGTATTGAACGATTGTTACTTTTTCAATGTTCTTACTGTGAAATGGGAAAACTCTTTCAACACCCATACCACTAGAAACTTTTCTTACACGAAAATGTCCTTCGACATCTCCTCTCTTACAGACTGAAATCACAACACCTTTAAAAAGCTGGATACGGCTTTTGTCACCTTCTTTAATTCTTGCGTGCACTTCAATCGTGTCACCAGAACGAAAGTGAGGCATGTCTTTCACTTTTGGATTTGCGTAATTTTCTTTTACGACATCTACTAAATTCATTTTTTCCCCTTCGTCTTGCCAGAGGACCCCTATAGGGTCTTTAACAAGTCACAAGTTAGTAACTTTTATTACTTAATTTTTTTCGACTCACAATTCGATCTAAGTAGATCGCCACCGCAGAACGAACCGATAAGTGATTATAATCAGAATATCCTCTTATAGGTTTTAGGCAGTAGTCAACCTTTTCTAGTATCTGACTGTGAAGTCCCCAGCCTGTACCAAATAGCAGCAAAACAGGCACTTCGTCAATTTTTAACTCATCGCAAAGATTCTCTGCTAAGAGATTAAATTCAGTGAAGTTTGCTCCAGTGGCCACAAGTATCGGCTTTTTCCCTGTATTTTCAATTATTTGCGCAATTGCATCCTCGACGCTATCTACTAATCTTGTAATGGACAGAGCATCCTGACGGTCGGGGTTATAGGCAGCAGACTTATCTTGCTCCCAGTGACCTAAAATACGCCCAACAAGCTCATGTTGCGGTTTAATTGGTGTAACAATAAAGTAATTTTCAACACCAAATGTGCGGCAACTACGGCCAATATCATGGATGTCCATATTCGTGACCGCAGTGGTAATTAACTCACCGTTTTTATTCTTAATGGGATGATGGACTAAGGCCAGGTACAAATTCATTTTAACCTCATTTGTGGAATCTTTACCTCTAAGTTATAGTTCCGGCAACAACCAATTCAGGAGAACCTTATGAAATTTTTATTACCACTGATCGTTTTATTCCAAGTCCAAACGAATGCTGCTGAGATTGGAAGCTTTACTGAATGTTCAGACCCTGCTGCGAATGTGGTTTATTTACAACTAGAGGGAGATCGCTTTCTTGAAGTAACAGCGATGAATGAATTCACGGGACAACTCGAAAAAATTCAATTGAACGATTTTTCAATAACTCAAAGAAGTGCAACATTTCTTGAAAAAAGAACATTGTTTAGCTGTGCTGAGTCTCCTTCAAAAATTGAAGAAGAACTTACCTTCAGAAAAGTAGCTATTAAAAATAATGATGGCACAACTTTCCCTGCAAAAATTATTGGTGTTTCTGCGGACAAAACATTTATTCCTGTAGATTATCTTTGTAAGAAAACTATTGTTTCAGAATGTCTTTAAGTAAGTCTGGACGAAACTTTTTCGTCAGCTCAAGCTTTGAGTCTTGACGATATTTTTTAATCTTCTCATGGTGTCCGGATAATAAAATGTCGGGCACTTTTTTACCCTCAAACTCTCTAGGCTTTGTATAGTGAGCATACTCTAAAAGATCGTTTTGGTATGACTCATCTTGAAAGCTTTGTTCATTACCTAAAACGCCAGGACTTAAACGAAGAGCTGAATCAAGCATGGCCATAATGGCAATTTCGGCCCCAGATAAGATAAAAGGACCGAGACTAATATATTCGTCGATATAGGCTTCAAGAAACCTCTCATCGATTCCCTCATAGCGACCACAAATATAGACGAGATCTTTTTTATGATTAAGTAATTGCTCAGCTTTATTTTGATTCCAATATTCTCCTCGAGGTGAAGGATGAATTAAGTGAAGTTTTTCCTTCCAATTATCACCGTAGTCACCTGGAATAATCACTCCACGGTAGAGAACATCTTTTAAAATATCGGCCCTTAAAACCATTCCAGCCCCACCACCATAGGGACTATCATCGGCATCTTTATGTCCCGTTGGGAGATGGTCTAATACTGATACAAAATTAATCTCAGGGGCCTGACCTCTTTCCTTTCTCAAAGCCTTGCCGATTACACCACAGCTGGAAAAGGCATCAAAATATTCTTTGAAATATCCGATAATCCAAATTTTCACTTTTCTTCCTCGATAATTTCAGGAACGACCATCATTATTTCTTTTTTTTCAAGTGAAACATGGGGGAAAAAGTTTTCAACAAAAGGAAGATCAATTTCAATTTCTCCTCTTACCTCTAGAACCTGTTGAACTCCATTGTCATAAACGCCCTCAATAACACCAACAGCGTTTTTTGATTGAGAACAAAGAACAGAAAAACCGATAAGATCTTCAATCAAATACTCTCCCTCAGGTAAATCGGGTCTTTCTATTTTGATTTCAAAAGGAAGAATGGCATCCAGCTCATTACGATTATGAATACCATCAACCTCAATCATGATTTTATGGCCGTAGGTAATTTTTCTAATTGTAAAAAGTTGGCCTGTTTTAGGAAGAGAGCTATTTTCATTTTCAGGAAAAAGAAAAACCTGATCGCCTTTAGAGAGATCACTACCAAGCACATGCTGATTATAAAAATTAGCGGCCCCTTTAATTCCGTGTGCCTTTCGACACACACCAAGGCCAATTAAATTTTCCATTTAGTTGAAATACACTCTCTGTGATCGCTTGAAAAGTTGAACCCTCAACCTTTACATTCTTACCGGACTAGAAAAGTTGGCAATTTTCTCCTTTGAATCTGCTCTGAGAGCGCTTTAGGTTGCTGATTTTCTGTAGTGATTCGCTTCAATGATACTATTTTGCGCTTTTAAGTATAGAAAAACACTAAGTTTACCGAAAAAAGATTGAGATTAGTTTTTTGGGGAAACCATTATGTATATCATTTTACGAAAGTGCAGATTAATAGCTCTATTAATTTTTTCTTTTCAACTGTTAGCTGGACCTAAAGAAGATACAAAGTTTTTGGTGGATCGTATTTTAGGAACAGCAGTGACACCCACAAAGTTTCAGGAAGTAGAAAACTTGATTACGAGCGGTCAAAGAAAACAAGCGGCTTTGATTTTAACGAATCATCCTGACTTTTATAACGTAACCCTGAGGTCTCACTTTATTCAAAGGGCAACTGAAGAAAGTAATAAGTACTATCCTTTAAACGATTATACCGCGACTTTAATCGGCATGGTGAGAGACGATATTCCTTATAATCAAGTACTCTCTGCAGACATTCTTTATATAGGAGCAGGTAACCTCGGACTTCCTGCCTACTCTCAAACTGATAACAACCATTATCAGCAAATGGAAGATAATGCTGTGGACTTATCAGATCCGTCGAAGCTGATTAGAACAACGCAATCAAGTATTCCTGGATCGAACCTACCCGCTAGTGCTACCGCTGGAGTTATTACTACCCGTCAGTCGGCCAAAGCTTTTTTCTCGGCCGGTACAAACAGAGCAATGATTCGTTTTATGTTTCTCAATTATCTCTGTCGTGACTTAGAGGCCGTCCATGATATTTCAAGACCATTAACCATGGTACGCCAAGATGTCTCTCGTAATTATCCCTTTACTCAAGACTGTGCTGGCTGCCACGCGGGGATGGATGGTATTGCTGGCGCTTACGCTTATTACGAGTGGGATGAAGAGACGAATCAAATCCAATATACAAGCGGTCAGGTTCAACCTAAATATCATATCAACGATAATGTCTTCAAAAAAGGCTACGTCACATCTGACGATCGTTGGATTAACTTTTGGCGTGTTGGTCAAAATTCAAGTTTAGGTTGGAGGGCCACCGGTGGTGGAATTTCAATGAATAGTGATTATGGGTACTCATTTGGTAACGGTGCTAAAAGTTTAGGACGAGAAATTGCAGGTACGAGAGCATTTTCTTCGTGTGCCGTTAAACAAGTTTATAAAAGAGTATGCCTAAAAACGGATAAGCAACTTTCTAGTAATGATTTAACCAGTATTGAAAATATTGCCACTTCTTTTGAAGGGTCAAATTATAACTTTAAAAATATGTGGGCGGATGTTGCCGTCAGCTGTATGAACTAACGGAAGTAAGGTCATGAGAAATAAAACAATTAGTAAAATTTTAATTTATTCATTGGTTGCCCTACTTTCATCTTGTTTGCCGGGAGAGCCAACCTCAAACAAGAAAAAATATGATGAACCAAGTGATGCTAATCAAGTTGGTATTGATCAACAACAGCAGCCAACTCCTTCACCTACACCAGAAGTAACTCCTTATAGTGTGAAATTTGATAAAAATCTCAAAGAGCTCAAAGAAGGAGAATTTACCTATATTGATGTCGTCTTAGATCGTCCTGCAGATAGAACGATCACTGTCGGTGTCAAGAGAATGTACTTCTCATCTGCTACAGATACAGTCGACTACGTTCTCCCTCTTGAGAGTGTCACTTTTAACTCCGGAGATGTGAAACAATCACTCTTTATTCAAGCACTCAGTGATCAGGTCACAGATAATTTTGAATCACTTTATTTACAATTAGAAATGATTTCTGATGGTGTTGATATAAATAAGTCCTACTTTACAGTACTGATTGAAAATGTTGATGTCCCAACAACACCACCGCCAAACACTCCACCTAAAATACAATTTAGCTCACCGATGATGACCGTGACGGAAGGAAATCAGACTATAAATTTTCAAGTGTCCGCTGATAAAACCTCTTCATCGGCAATATCATTTTCAATATCACCAAGTGTTTCAAGTGCAGCAGCTGGAAGTGATTATGTTTTAGCACAAACAAACTACACTATTGCCGCAGGACAAACGAGCGTAAATATTCCTATCCAGATAAGAGATGATAATACGGTTGAAGGTACTGAAACGGTTCAGTTTATGCTCCAAAATCTCTCAGGAGCGACACTAGGTACTTTTTCTGTTGCCACTCTCACTATTAATGATAACGACATGCCCGTGACACCAAATGTGAGACTCGATAAGGCCAATCAAACGGTTAGTGAATCTGTGGGAACCGTTGCCTTAAAAGTGATGATGGATCGTACCTCATCAATGAATCAAACGTTCACCCTCACTCCTTCAGGTAATAATGGGCTTGATAACCTTGACTATAGTTTCCCAAGTGGAAACCAAGTGATGATCCCGGCGGGTCAAATGGAAGGTACTCTTACCATTCAAGTTACAAATGATACCGTTGTTGAAAATGATGAGATTCTTATTCTCACATTGAGTGGTGGAAATAATGTACAAATTACCACTCCATCGGCGTTTATTTTAACGATTCAAAATGATGATCAAGCGACGCCAACGCCGACTCCAACACCCACACCAACTCCGCCAACACCGACAAGTGTGATGGCCTTTACCAATACAGTTTACAATAATATTTTAAGAAACCCAGCAACTGGTCGATGTCTCAACTGCCATAGACCAAACGGCACATTAATTTCAATTAGTCCTTATCACTCTCACGATGATCCCAATCAGGCCCATACAACCGTGATGAATTTAGGTTTAGTAAATTTAAATAATCCTGCGGCTTCAAGACTCGTGACGAAAGTTCAAGGGGGACATAACGCCTGGTCTGGTAATGCCAATGCCGATGCCATGATGATCCAGCAAGAGATTCAAAAATGGGCAGACATGCTTAATAATACTCCAAGCCCGACCCCTACTCCAACACCGAACCCTGTGTCTAACTTGAAAACTAACCAACTAACGTTTGGTGATGGGCAAAGTGTGACAGGTAATCGTTATAATAGCCAAGTGATTGCCATGTGGGATTTCAAAGAAGGTACTGGAAATACGGTCATGGATAAATCTAATTTTGGCGAGCCGATGAATTTAACGATCAACGGTGAAGTTGAATGGATTGGAGGTCAAGGGATTAAATGTAAAGCACCGGCCAACGGAAATCATTGGGCGAGAAACAATAATCCTGACAAGCTTTATAATGCTATTACTTCTTCTGGTCAGTTTTCACTAGAAGCTTGGGTGATTGCTGAAAATGATGATCAAGAAGGACCTTCTCGAATCATGACCTACTCTAGTGGAACGGGGAATCGAAACTTTACCATGGGACAAGTTGGACCTTATTTAAACTTTAGGGCCAGAACAAAAGAAAATGGTGGGAATGGATCTAACCCAGCATACGAACCACAGGTAAAAATCTTTAACGAGAGGCCTGCCGTTAATCATGTGGTGATGACGTTTAATGGTCGCGAACGAAAACTTTTTGTCAATGGTAGAGAAATTACAGATGGTGAAAGAGATAAACTCTACGATGGTCAAATCAAAGGCCTTCTTGGAAATGAAGGTAATGAAAACTGGCAGAGAAATTATGACTTTGTTCTTTGTAATGAAACTTCTGGTAATCGAGTATGGAAAGGCGATATTTTCTTCGCCGCTGTTCACAGAAGAGCATTAAACCAAAGTCAGATTCTTCAAAACTTTAATGCTGGCTATACAGAAAAAACTGTTCTGGTTTTTGATATCGCTCCTTACACAAATGCGGGAGCGACAGTTGAAGCCACCATTGAGGCCATTGATGGAAAAACATATACTTTTAGTGACCTCACCTTTAAGGGATTAAATTCTTCAGTTCAAGTCAAAGGGATAAACGTATTAGTCAATGACACGAAGGCCATTTCAGGACAAACATGGGCAATCGTTGATCGGATGGTTTCTAATAATCAAGACCTGATGCTAAGTGCTCCGGTCATTGCTGCTGATCAAGGGGCCATGTCCGACCGTTTCTCCTTAAGTTTTGATCAGCTTGGTAATCAGGCAAATGTTATCTCAGCTCCTGTTATTTACCCCTATGAAAACGATAATATTGCTTTTAATCCTGGAGAAACCTCTAACCAAGTTGGTACGAAAGATTTTATGGAAATTAACCAAACATTATCGAACCTCACAGGTGTTCCAACAGATAATAACCAAGTTTCCATGATTTTCAATCAAGTAAAACAAGGTCTTCCTATTGGGGATAGTATTGATGCCTTCTCAACAACTCATCAGATTAACTTAACGAAACTTACCTATGAGTACTGTTCGCAAATGGTGGCCAATACAACTTGGAGAAATAACTTCTTTGGAACAAATATCAATACATCTGGAAATGCTTCCAGTGTTTTTAATACAGCAACCAGAAATCAAGTGGCCAATGCCATTGCTAGTAAAATTAATACGAGTGTGACCACGAATCCTTCACAGGCAGAAGTGAATAGTGAAGTTCAAGGACTCATTCAAGATATGATCGGACAAGGAAAAACAGTAAGAGACACCCTTGTTGGATCATGTATGCTTGCGACATCTTCATCGTCAGCATTATTAAAGTAAGTAGGAGAACGAGATGGATATTAAAGACATCAAAAAACTTTTCCCTTGGGCAAACGACCCTCTTTTGCATAACGATGGGAAACATAAAAACCCAAAACATATGACCAGAAGAGAATTAATTTCTCAAGGTTTTTTAAATGGCGTTGGCATGATGATGATCCCTTCACTGTTGGGCTCACTCTCTAAAGAAGTTCTAGCTCAACAGATGAATTGTTCAAGTAAATCCTTAAATCCAAAGATTCCCTTTATCGGATTAGATCTGGCCGGTGGAGCAAATATAGCTGGTGGTAATGTTATGGTTGGTGGGCCTAATGGACAAATGGATGCGCTCTCACCCGAGGGTTATACTTACCTTGGCTTTGCTCCTAATACTTCAACCAATACCAATAACGAATTAGGAATTATCTTTCATGGAGATAGTGCTTTTCTAAGAGGTATAAAATCAAAGGCATCGGCTGCTGCTCTTGCTCGAGTAAATGGGGCGATTGCTTGTTGTCGTTTAGCTAACGATACTCAAAATAATACTCAAAGCCCTCTTTATGGAATCGCTAAAGCAGGTGCAGAAGGGGCCATTTCGAGACTTGCCGGAACAAGTAACTCTGTTTCAGGTGGACGCTCCATGTCTCCAACGAATTTTATCAATGACGAATGGAGACCTGCTCTTATTTCAAACTACAGACAATTAACAGGAACAATCGATCTTGGAACCATGGCCCAAGAAATAGGTGCCGCCTCAGCGGCGAGTGTTTTTAGAAGAATTGCAAATCTTAGTAATACTAACCTCAACAAAGTTCAAGAAGCACAGGTTAAAAAAGATTTATTAAAATGTGGTTATAAAGGTGCAACTGATACCATTGTTGCCTTTTCTGATCCTGCTGCACTAGATGTCATGAGTGATAATGACTTAGTTGCTGGCAATAACGCCATTTTCAATGTCGGTGATATTTCTGGTAATCGAAAATTTAACCAAGCTGCAACTTATGCTAAAGCAATTGTTAATGGATATGTTGGTGCAGGAGTGATGACCTTTGGTGGTTATGACTACCATAATGGCAGTCGAGCTACGGGTGAGGTTCGTGACTTTGAAGCAGGTGTTGCCATGGGGGCAGCGATAGAATATGCCCATAGAAAAAATCAACCTCTGGTTTTTTATACTTTTAGTGATGGAAGTGTTCGCTCTGACGGACAACTCGACAATAGTGCTGATGGAAGAGGAAAAGGGGTTTGGCGTGGTGATTCAGGTACAACCTCAGCAGCATTAATCCTCGTCTATAATCCAAATGGAAGAGCTCAACTTACTCCTCTTGGCCATCAACTTGGTCATTATATGATGAATGGACGTGTTGATTCCGCTGCCAACCTCGTTGCCAACTCAGCGACAAATTTAGCTTATTGGGTAATCTTAAACTATATGGCGTTAAATAATAATCTCGGTCAATTTGGGACGTTATTTCCAGAGCAACCCTTTGGTACTGACTTAGATAGCTATGTACACTTTCAGCCGATAGTATAGGTAAAAAACTATTACTTATTCTGCCCGAAGATTTTACCAATTTTTTCCATAATCCCATTGGAAGAAAATGGTGAAACAATAATCTCATTCACACGTGCTTGGGCAGCTTCGACAACCAGCTTTTGATCAGCTTCAGCAAGGACAAAGAGAATTCTTGTTTTGGAAATGGCCGCATCGGCCCTTACGGCTTTTACAACCTCCAACCCACTTAGCTTTGGAAGTTCTGCATCGATAATCATAAGGCCTACAGGTTCCTCTCCAGCTGACTCTTTAATTATAGCGAGGGCCTTCTCACCATCTGCTGCTTCAACGACATTTTTAAATCCAATTTTTCTCAGCATTCCACGATTTGTTTGGCGCTTACCTGCATTTTCACAAACTAAAAGAATTTTCATACTAGCTTTTAAGGCCATAGGTCTCTCCTACTTAATAAAGTACTTAAGCAGCTTGCTTGGTTTCTTCAGTATCAGAACTGGAGCCCTCAGCTTCACTTAAGTTCTCATCTTCAAACATATTAAGTAAATTATCGTATATAACCTTGCCAAATTCCACCTCTAATCCAGTCATAGGGGCATCATTTTTAAAACAATTAATAATTGCTCGCATAGAGACTTCTGTTCCTGTCACTCTTCCTGTTTGAAACTCTAAAATATGAGAGGCTGCTCCAAGAACAAGAGCAAGTGGCTCAATATGATCACCTTTTTTCTTATCAGGATACCCATTCCCATCAAATCTTTCATGATGTTGGACAATAAGCTGGTTGCATCTTTCACTTATCAACAAGCCTGATTTTCTAATTAAATGCTGTGAAAGAGCAGGATGCTTTCTAAATTCTTTTTGTTGCAAACCATTCATTTTAAGCTGAGGAATATGAGAGTACTCAAAGTCAACTTGAGTTTGTCCTAGATGAGATAAATAGGCAGCACAAACAATATCGCCAATAGCCTGATCATCATCCATGCCACAGCTTTTTGCTAAATGATAGGAAAAGGCAACTACTCTATTAATAAAATTATCTTCAACTAATAAATGTTCTGCTAAATAGACCGCAAGACTGACTGTATGAGATCTTGTCACACTTAAAGTTTGAATCTCTAAGCGAGCTTGATCTATTAGGACCTGAAATGAACCGCTTTTTTTCGTCGTAGCTTCTTTAAACTCTTTTTTAAAATGAAACTTACCTTCCGCCTGTTTTTGTTCAAGCTCTTTAAGCATTTTTTCTCTTTTTAAAACGAGTTCATGAACAGGCTCTTCAACCAAATCTTCAATATCTTCTTCTTTTACATCTCCATGAACAAGGAAAGTTCTTTTTTGTTTCATAGAAACGGCGACCTTTCCCCCTTTATCAATTATTTGTTCGAGAAAAACTCTCTTGTCTTTAATCAACGGACTATTGGCATGAAGATAGGTGCTGTACTGTTGTGAAGCGGGATTATAAACGTATAAATGAAAAGGAAATAGAGGTTCCGTATTAGGATCCCCTAAGAACTTTTTATCGATAACAAAATATTCTTTACCTTCAGACATTTTTTATCCTGCTATTTTATCTATTAAACTTCCAAAAAATCCTTTCTTCTTCTTGCCTGGCTTTTTACCTGCTTTTGGCTTTTGATCAATGACCCTCTCCTCACCTTCTGTTTTGTGCAATTCTTGTAAAAAGACACCACGACAAACCTCCATCACCATTTCTACAGTGGCGGTATTCTCTTGTATAAAGCCATCTTCAAAAAAGACGACACCTATACCAATACAATCACCTGCTTCATAATAGGGAAAAATGAATTGAATTTCTTTTTCTTGAAAGGTTTCATCACTCCAAACGGGAAGTCTCGCCTCTTTCCATGTTTTATAATGTTCAGTATAGATTTCATTCCACTTTGTGGTCACTTCTTCTAAAGCTTCACCCTCAAGAGCTTCTTCGTTAGGTGTTGTAATATATCCATTTTGCAATATAACAAAATCTAAATCTTCTTTCTTATCTTTATTCTTCTTAAAAAAGACGGTTTTTCCACCATAGAGTTGATAAATATTAGAAGCGACAAACTCGTTAACTTGTTCCAAAGTTGTTTTTTTATCCATATATAAAGATAAAGTTCGTATACAGATATCTATTCCAGCAGGTTTAGGCTCAAAAACTTTTTGCTCTGGCTCTTCAAGGTCTTCCTCAATTACAACATCCTCAAACTCCATTTCAACTTCCTGGAGATTTTCATCGAGAACTGTTTTTGTAAATGTCTTAACTTCTGCAATTTCAGAAAATTCTGTCTGAATTTTCTTTTCCCCTTCAGCTTCACGATCAATCGTGATGCCATCGAACTCATCTTTTAATTTTTTATAGTTTATTGTTTGTTCACCGAGATCTTCTTGTTCAAAAATTAAAGATTTCTCTTCTTGAGGACCTTTATCATCCTCCTTTTCTTTATCTTGCTTTTCCCATTGAACATCCCAGTCATACTTTTCATCATGCCTAACACTTTCCTTACTCGAGTAATGAGTTTGGATATGTTCTGCTTTATTATTCGACTTATTATAGCCGTCTTCAAACTTTTCAGTTTCTCCGGCTTTACCTCTCATATTACCCTGTTCTTCTTCTTGGAAGTTCGACTTTCTACGCTCTCGATCATCCTCTTCTTCTCTCTCTGCTTTTTCTCTCTCACGAGGATCATCATCAACAACGGCCAATCGTTCAGCTCTTTTAAAAAGGTCATCGAGGTTTTGGTCTTCTTCGGCTGTATCTTTTTTCTCTTTTTCTTCAGCATCATCTATCAAATCGAGTTTAGCCGTTTTTTCTTTCTCACTATGCTCTTGCTGTTCTTTTTCATCGCGAGCATAAATATCTTCATCATCTTCCATAAGGTCGAGGTCTTTTTTAGCAGCACCTCCTCTCATGTAACCATCAATTTGATCTGCTTTCGCATCCCTTTTTTTATCTTCAGGTTCATCTTCAATAATATCAAGTTCTTGCTTTTTCTTAAAATCTTCCATCTCATCGATGAGATCTAAAGCGGCTTTTCTATCTCTTTCTTGTTTTTCTTTTTCTTCTTCGCTTAACTCGCGATTATAAATATTTTCATCATCAACAAGATCAAGTTTAGGCTTTTTCTTTTTATCAATTTCTTCTTCTTTTTCTTCTTCTAATCTAATCTCTTTTTCTGAAGCATCATCCTCAATATCCAAACCTTGAGAAATCTCACCTTTATAGTGACCTCCCCTATCAACTGAATTTTCTCTTTCTTGTGTTGCCGATTTCTCATCGTCTTCTACGTTAAGGGAAGCGGAAGAGCTCTCTCCACGCATATAATTATCGATCTCTTCGTCAGAATTTTCTCTTTCTTTGGTCTTTGGTTCATCATCTTCGACATCGAGTTGGTCTGTTGAAAGCTTACCTTTCATATGAGAGTCAATCTGACTATCATCAAACTCACTTTCTTTTCTTTTTCCTAAATCGTCTTCAACTTCAAGGGCCATACTATGGCGAAGATCTTCTAGTTCATCTCTTTCTCTATCCCCAAAGTCTGGCATATCAACTTTGCCCACCTCATCTTCTTCTATGTCTAATTCTTCAGTTGAAATATTACCTTTATAGTTAGTATCAATCGCTTCTTCTTGATAAGCTTTTTTAGGTTTTTCCTCTTCCTCTTCTAACTCTACTTCTTCTTTCTTTTTCATTTCCCCACGATAATAATTATCAATAGGCTCTTCTTCACTTTTATCTTTTTTAATACCCTTGGAGTAATCCTCCATGGTCACTTCTTCTCTTTTCTTTTTCTCTTTTACATCACTATTCGATTCTTCTTCATTTTCTTGATCTTTTTTAAACCTCTTACTTCCTCCCCCTTGGTTTTGGGAATTCATACTATCAGAACTAACATCAGTTTTATCGTTAAAGCCTGCTTCTTCTTTTTTAGTCACAATAGAACGTAAAAAAAGTCTCACTTTATAAAGAAGTGTTTTTGGGTTAACTGGTTCCACCACACATTCTGTTAATCCTAGCTTCATAAATTTCTCTAGGATCTTTCGTGGAATAGTTTTTGGTGAGAGTAGAATAATTTTCGTTTTAATCTTTTTTATCGCCCTACGATTTTGTTGCATCATCATAGCGCATTTTTTTGGACTGGAAGCTAAGACTAAAGCTTGACCAATAGTAGGAATGAGCTGAGTCATCTCAGATATATCTTCTACTACATAAATTTCGATCCCTTCATCTTCAGCATTAGGCTCTATAACTTCATAGAGTTTCTTTAATGTATCAGACATTGGTTCGAAGAAAATTAATGGCTTTTTTCCATCCATACTCATACTTTCTTTTCGGTAAAGTTAGCGCTTTTTTTTAAACAAAAATAAAAACCAGAGCCTTTTCGTAAGACAATTTTTTTAAAAAATCGGCAATTTTTTCTTAAGAAGAATTTTCCACCTCCGATGAGATTCATGAACACTTAATCACGGTGATTAAGTAACGCAAAGATTTGAACACAAGAGAGCAGTATGCTCATTGATCCTCACGGTTAGAAGGGTTAAGTTCCAAGGTAGGGGCCAGACAACAAGGAGGATCTATGGGTTTGCGTATTAACACAAATGTTACTTCCATGTCTGCACAGAGGACATTAGGTAACACCAGCCGCGCTCAAGGCGAAACCCTCAACAAACTTTCTTCTGGTACACGGATCGTTAAATCTGCTGATGATGCTGCAGGTTTGGCCATTAGTGAAAAGTTGAAGGCTCAGGTGAGAGGCTTGAATCAGGCTGAGAGAAATGCTAACGACGGTATTTCTATGATTCAAACTGCAGAAGGTGGTCTGAATGAAATTTCAAACATTCTGAATAGAATGAGAGAACTTTCAGTTCAAGCAGCTTCGGATACTGTTGGACAACAAGAAAGACAGTTTACGAACCTTGAATATCAAAACCTGAAGCAAGAAATTGAAAGGATTTCACAAGTTACCGAATTTAACGGCCGTAAGCTATTAGACGGAACTGGACAACAGTATGATTTCCAGATCGGTATTAACAATAACGACTTCCAGGATAGGATTAAATTCAACGCTGCTCAATTAAATTCTACAGCTGGCTCTTTAGGAGTAAATGAGTTAAGTGTTGAAAACAAAGAATTCGCACAAAATGGATTAGCTGCTCTAGACGCTGCTATTACTAAAGTTTCGGGACAAAGAGCGGAACTTGGTGCGAAACAAAACAGACTAACGTCAACTATCCAAAACCTGCAAGTTAGTAGTGAAAACTTGAGTTCTGCGAATTCTCAAATCCGTGATACGGATTATGCCGCTGAAACAGCTAAGAATGCTAAATTATCTATTCTTAATAATGCTGGTACAGCTGTTCTTTCTCAAGCGAACGCTCAAGGATCTAACGCTCTTAAGCTTATTGGATAAAGTTAAGAGATTTTTTAAATCTCTCCTTTATTTAAAAAAAATAAACCCTCTGAATAGAGGGTTTTTTTTTGGTACGTCCACACTTTTGGGACTAAATGTGTCAAGTAATGACTCCCAGAGTCCCAAAAGTGTGGACGTACCTAAATTAAAGTTAGGGAATGACCGATAATTGATTGATATGAAATATATTATTTTATTAATAATGACATTTTTTCTCTCCGGTTGTTTTAATCAAAAGACCGTTTCGAAGAGTTCACCTAAAAAAAGTAATAATCGATTACCGGCTTCTTATAATTTTGGTGGGAGTTGTGTTTCAAAAGGAACTTGGGTGAATGATGCCATGTCAGCATCAAAAGATTTACAAGATGCCATCAATCAACTTCGTAATCAGACTGGTTGTGAATCATTAATCAATGTCCTTCAAACATTTCCAGTAGCAACAAATGCACCCGAGCTACAAGAGAAAAAAGATACGGGTCTTTCTGATTTAAACACTCTCACCCAATCGGCAATTTCCAATAATGGAAGTGGTGTTCTCATTAATACACTTTTTGGTAAAACTCTAGATAATGTCTACAATAGAATTGAATTCTACAGAGAAAATTCAACAACCGTTGATCGCTCAGAGTATGGGTTAAACTTACTTAATGGTTTTTTAAGTGAGCTCCCGAATCATCAACAATGTCTTTATAATAATCCTAATACTCTTCAAACAATTGTAACCAGTGCCATAAGATTGGCATCATCCTATGCTGGTGGAGATATTTTACTTTCAGGTGGTGTGGATCAAACATTAACAAATTTAATTTCAGTTTTTCGCGAAAAAAGATTTGCAAACGCCTTAACAAGAATCAACAACTCAGAATATTTTCTCTCTCTTTCTTGTATTGTAGAGTCTGTGACGGAAAGCTACTGTAAAGCAGTTGATGCCAAAAGTATGCTTGAGTACCTTAAGCAAAATGAACAAGATATAAAAAGAGAAGCAAATAATCCTTTTGAAGGATACCTCGTTCTCTCACGTGATACCGATATTGTTAGTCGTTGGTTATTAAAGGTTATGTTTGGAGTGGAGCCGAAACTTCTCCAAGATGCTCAGTACAAAAATACAATTTTAGATAACGTCACAGAGTTTTTACAAAACGTAAACAATTTAAAAGCACAACTTAATAACTATCAAGTTGACCTTGATGCACAAGTTGATCTTCAAGGTAAAAAGACATTTATGCTCAACACTGTAATTAAAACGTTGGTCGAAACAATTGTTGGTGGGTTTCAAAGAAGTAATCGTGGTGACGTCAATTTCTTTTTATGGACTGGTGTCACTCCTGAATTAATGCCCTATTTTTTAATTGGACGAGACCGCTTACCTCCAGAGGCCTTCTCTTCTGACGGGACTCCAACAGGTCTTCGTTTTGAAGAATATGCTCAAACGGCAGGAAGTAACGATAGAATTAACGATCCCCAGTGGATTAAAGAGTTTAATGATCCCGATGCTCTTTATGATATTTTAAGATCGAGAGTTTCAACAATTACGGAAAGAGCTGAAGCTCAGGCAAGAAGTTATTTTAGAAAAAGATTTATCATTGATATTCCCAACTTAACCACTGAGGCCATAACCGATACCAGAGTCACGGTAAAACAAGCTCTCATTAATGTGAGAAGATACTTAAGAAGAGTCTATGATATCTATAGAGAAAAGGCCCTCGATGAAAGTCAAAACCTCGATATAGAAATCCTCTCTTTCACGGCCAAAACAATTGCCAGTATCGATAATATCATTAAAGGCTTCGAGCAATTACAAGGATTAATTCGTGCGGTGATGGATATCCAAAACCAATTTGAAGCAGGCGATCCCCGTATTGAAGAAGAAATTACTCGCTTAGCTGAAAGTGCCGACATCACCTCTCAATATAATGTCATTATTGATACTGTTTATGACGAATTTAATATTCTTTTACAAAGAGATACTTTTTTACAGGCCCGTGTTGAAACCATGGTGAAGTTTGAATATGCCGATAAAGTGCGAAACCTCGAAGACCTCGATAAATTTCAAAAGTATGCTTTTGTTTTGGCCGGACAAGAAGTTATTTCTTCCGCACTAAATACTTCCTACAGCACCAATCCTGTTGAAATAGAACAACAACTCAATTCTGCAATGATTGTTCACGAAAATAATTTACGGGCCCTAGAAGAGCTTTTTTCTGATAGTTATGTAGGAGTCATCCGCCATATGAAAGGTGCTAGTAATGGTGAACGCTACCATACTATAGAAGCTTTTCTTAGAGATTCACTTAATCCAAGTTTAGGTCTCTACGAACCACTCTCCTACGCTCTTTTATATCCAGAGAGATATTTTTTAGAAAATTTTAGCTATAGAAAACCACAATTTCTTGATGACTATTGGGGATCTATAGAACAATTCTCTAATAGACTTTGTATTCAATCTCTCGCATTTAAAAAGAAAACCAAGTTTGCTCCCCTTTGTATGGGCTCAGTTTTAAATACTCCAAATGGTGATAACTCACTCGATGGTGAGCCTCTTGACGAGAGCTTTGATCGTTTGATGCTAAATTATATTCAACACTTGAGAAACTATTTAGGTAATAGAAATAATGATCTCGCAAAAAGGCGTTTGTTAAGAGTACAAAACAGAGATCATGTTTGTGCATTTAGAAACCTTCTAAGAAGAAATCATGTTTATAACTTACTTCGTGATTTCGAAAACGATAGACAGGAATAGTATTGAAAACGGTACTCGTCTTAACATTTTTATTTTTTTCAAGCTGTGCTCAAGTTACCAGCACATATGAAAAAAAGACTCAAAGACTTCCCTCCTCTAGAGGATTTGTCAGCTCATGTGCTGATGCTGTTAAAAAGTTTTTTAACCGTTCTCGTGGTCGAGAGTATTCTTTTTCAAGATATTCTAATGCCAGGGCCGAGCTCGATAGAATCGTAACTGAAAATAATTTAAACTTTCCCCAGCTAATAGAAAGAGGACAATTAATTGAAAAAATGCAAGAACTCAATTACCTCAATTCAGCAGAAGAAAAAGTAGCACTTTTTGACAAATTATTTCCTCTATCAAACTTTACCAGAATTGATGACCTCTCAAGTCTTGGGACTGCACAAAAAGATGAAATGAATGAAATCTTGAGAAAACTAGAAAGTTGGAATTTCTCTGAGGGATCGGGTGTAAACCGGCTAGAATTAGATGACTATATTACTCACCTTGCTCTCATGGGAAGAAGTAACCCGAAAGGTATTTTGGCCTTTTGGTATAAGGTCTATGGCAACCCTAAAGATATCGTAAATAAATGGTATCTCGATACAATCTACCGAGATGGAGTATCGGGAGCTCTTGGAAAGTTTTACCAAGGAAGAACCGCCTCAACCATGGGAGCAGACTTTAAATCAAAAGGTTTAAGAATGATTGGCCTGAGTTTTAAATCAATTGTATCTCTGGCCGCTGTTGCCTTAGATATTATCCCCATTGGAAACCTAAATCGTGTCAATATTTCTCCAGAAAAGCTCTCTGATTGGATGAGCCGCCCCTATCACGAAGTCGAAGAGGAAATCCTAAGAGAATTAAGATTAACGGCAAATATCCAGCTTTCAAAGAACCTCGTTTCAAGAATTCTAGTGATCAGCGGGACCATGACCATGGGTTATATGACCTATAAACATTTTTCACAAGATACATTTGAGCATAATAGTACACTACTGGAGTTTGAAGTGCAGATGATGGCCAATGAAATTGCTCGTTTTATGGCCAAAGAAAATCGTTTTAGAGATGAAATTATTGCTCAACTATTACCTGAAGAACGAGATGATGCTACTATGGTACAGACAGCAAAAGATATTTGGATTGAAAATAAGGCCAAAGAAATCGCTGACAATTGGAATCATTCAGATATAAAAAATGAATGGAATAGATATATGAGGGAGCAAGGACAATGAAAACCTTAAAGCAAGTTACGTTACTATTATTACTTTCTCTAAGCATGACAGTTGATGCTTCATTAGTGGGTACTTTTATTAAGTTACTTACTGATAGTAGTAGACAAGCCGATCGAGCTGCTTTGATTGGTCGACATGTCGCTGATGGAGATGCCTCGAGATATAGTAATAATATTTCAAACGCTATCTTTGGCCTCTCAGGAGGAACCAATCGAAATCCTTCAGCGGAACAAGTATTAGGATTTATCAATGGCTCCAATATTCCTCAAACGAAAAAAGATCAAATTATTGCCATCTTAAGTAAACCAGAAGGTGAAATTTCAGCAGAAGACCTCGATGTGGTAACAAGAGAACTACAAAGAGCTGCTCACAGTATTGATCCAAACGGTGTTATTTTAAGAACCTGTGAAACAGCTTGTGTGGCCACAGGAAGTAGACTTTCTGATGATGTATTTGTTGTAGAAAATCAGGCCATGAGAGGTGTTTTAAGAAGATATTCAAATGAGTCTAGTCAGAGAAGTCAGATTCAAAGACTTTTAAGAAGATCGGGAATGGGAAGAATGAATGCTTCTTCAAGTTTTATCACCAGCAATGGTGCTGACTCTCAATACATGCTTCTTTTCTTAGAAGCACTAAAAGATGGAAGCAATTTTCCAACAGATACTGTTAATTTTGCAAAAGCAATCAAAGAGTTTGCTAAAAAGTCTGATGGTTCATACGATTTATTTGATGCAGGAAATGCTCAAAGACTTTACCGTTTGGTCGTAGAACTTGACTCTGCAGATCACGCTACCTATGCCCGTTATTTCAGTGAAATCGCTGGAACTTGTGCTAGTCAATATCCTAAAAAAGATTGCTTTTTTACGGAAATGAAAAAAGTGGCCAAAAGAGAAAACCCAGATCTCGCCGATTCTCAAATTGATGAGATGATCTCAGGCATGAGAGCAAAAGGGTGCTTCTTCGATTAATTCACGCTATAGTGGGGAGATGAATAAAAACTCCCCTCTTTTTCTTCTCGTCCTTGTTATCGTTCTATCAGTCGCACTTTGGAACTTTATCCCCCTTGAAGATGCTAAAAGTTTTTTCAATTTTGCTGACAAAAGAACACTTATTTCAATTCCCAATGCCTTAGATGTTCTCAGTAATCTTCCCTTTTTCTTTGTCGGAATTTACGGCTTTAAAAATCTTTATCAATCTAAACACGAGCTCTTTTGGTTTGGTTTTTTTATCTCACTTTCTTCACTGCTGACGGCCTTTAGCTCAACCTATTTTCATTGGGCACCAACTCCTGACACTCTTGTTCCAGATCGCCTAACGATGACCTTTGGCTTTTCTGCCATTATTTCTATTATCATTGCCGATCGCATCTCTTTAAAACTAGGACACGTTATTCTCACGCTTTTAATTCCGCTTGGACTTTATAGCGTTTTGGGTTACCACTGGGGCCATTTAAGTCTTAGACCTTATATTCTGCTTCAATATGGCGGTATCGTGTATTGCTTAATTGCCTCCTTTCTTTTGAAGGCCAATCGGCTACCAAATAAAGTCTTTCTAGGAACCATAGGACTCTACGTCTTAGCAAAAATATTTGAAATTTTTGATCATCAGGTATTTCAAGTATTGGAATTGATCAGTGGGCATTCCATAAAACATATCATTGCAGCTCTGGCAGTTTTTAATATTCTTACGATCTTTAAAAAAGATGATCTTAAATAAAGTCTACAACCTCAGGCTTTCTTTTCATCACGAGAACTTTTAGTGCTGATAAGAAATCCATATACTCATTGATATTTCCGTAATTTGATAAACTTCTAGCGGCCACATGTGCGAGCTCATCGAGATTTTCTAACCCTAGAACTTTATCAACATCCATTGATGCCCATAATCTCTCAGCTAAAACTTCATCGTCGATGCTACGTGGGTTAAAGAGTACTCTTCGCACAGTTTCTTCATTGAGATCATAACTGGTACGACCGATTCTATAAGTCCCATCCGCTTTTTGATGCCTTCTTAAAACACTCCAGGCTTCTCTGGTCGCTTCTTCTTGCAAGGATTGATAATGAGTTAAAATTGCCATTCTCTCAGGCATTTGAATGCCAATAGCACCAGGGCGATTTAGCTCCTCCACTCTTTGCATCACTTTCATATTAAATTGTCTAAACACTTTATATGTTTTAATGGACCCAGCCGTTTCAGGAAGATCAATCGTTGTCTTTGCCTGTCTTGTAATGGCCTCAAAACTAACTCTGTCTCTTGCTTGGAAAATCTTTTTAGTTAAGAGAGAATCGGCCAACCCTCCGACAGCTTGCTCAGCTCGACCAATACCAAACTCCATAGAGTTGGTGGCCCCTTGACCAAAAAACATATGAGGTAATGTCTTCGCTTCAAAAGGTCTCTTAGTATAAATATAATTGAGATCATCTAAGTTCTCTCTCATGAAAACTTCAACACTTTTATTTTGTGAAATGGCCTGATCTAAGTTTTGTTGAACTTTTGTGATCGTATCACGGTATTTATAAAGATGTTCCGAGCGCATACGCATAAACCATTTTCTCACTCCAGAAGCATTTTCAATTTCATTTTCCATTCTTGATACGGCACGCTCGAGTTTCTTCCCACTAACGCCCACAAACTCTCTTTTGAAATTATCGAGGTTACGATGATATGTTTTTAATTGATGAACAACCATTTCATCGATTTCTCTTTGGCTTAATCGTACAACTTCATCGTCTAACTGCCGCAAGAAATTATTTCCAATACTTTTGATTCTCGTCATATAAGTATCGTGAAGAGCTGCCACTCTTTGCATCATCGTGGTACGATTAATCAGTCCAGCTTGCTTTTGAGTCATCACTTCTTCAATTTCATCAGCAAGTTCTTTTTCAAGTCTGCTGATTCTTGCTAAATCTTCCTCAGAAAGTCCTCTTTTTAATACGGAAAGGGCATAGCGGATATCGGCCATCTCATGAGAGGCGGTTAACACTTCTTTATAACTTTTGAGACCAGACTTATAGAGAACTGGTAAACCTTTAATCATTCGACCTGTTAATTCTAGGCCACGTGCTGACGGCCCAAGCATAGGAAAGATCGATACAATTTCAAAGGCCATCATAAACCAGCCGTGTTTCATCTTTTTATAATTATTTCGGTCAGTCAGTCCTAGCTCTTCCATTTTTAAAATTCTCGCCGTATGACCTTTCGCCGCTGTAAATTTTCGATATTCATAAACCGCAAGTCCGCCTTGAATGAATACTGCTGATAGCGCTGCCGCTCCTGCAATTCCACAAATAATTGATGCCGTACAAGCAGAGGCCACGATAAAAGCACCAACACCAACCACACCAGCAAATAACCCTCCGGCAAGAGATAGCTTTTCTCCTCGAGTCCATGCTTCAATACGATCCATAACTTCTTCTGGTACGGCCGGTAAACCTGTAAGCTCATTCAGCTCATTTTGAGCTTTCGCCGTCATATAAAAGAATGTTTTCATTTCATCATGATTATCGGGTGAGAACTTACAGACTTCATCGAGCTGAGTAATCATCATGGCCCTTCTTTTTTCAGCCGCTTCCCTAAGAAGACTTTTGTAAACTGCATTTTTTATGAGGTTATCGACTCTCACAAACTCAAATTTAATATCTTCATCAAGAACAATATCATTTTCTTGGAGATAGTTTGTGTAATACTCTAATTGTTCATTCATATTTCCACGAAGCCGATAGAGCCCCATATAAAAATCACTGCGAAGACCTCTTTCCGAATTAAAGATCTCCCGTATTTCAGCTCTAGCAGTGCTATCTAAATTTAAATTTCCAAGGGCGCTATTTAAGGAGTCTAGAGCATCTTGATCCACTATCGTTTTATTATTAATTCTTCCAATCACTTGGTAGTAAGGAGTTTGATTATTTCTTTTCGTTGTAAAGAGATGTTTTCCTCTCTCATCAACTTCATCACGAATTCCCTCCCAAAGAGACTCAATTTCTCTTCTTTTTAAAAGTGACTCTCCGTAATTTAAATTTAATTTAGAATCTAGACCGGTAATTCTGCCAATACTTCTAAATTTATTATTCTCTTCAATCATGGCCGCTTGAAAACACTGACCTTCTCTATTGGGAACTTGAGAGAGTCCAAAAAGTCTCGACTCATAAACAAAATTATAATGATTAGGCTGCTCTGCTAACTCTTCCTGGGCAACAAGATAACTTAAACGTAGTCTTGCCCATGGGTTACCAGCATAAAGTTGGGCCATTAAAAAATCATACTCATTAAGAGTTCTATTTTCAGCAAAGTATTCAGTTTCCCAAAGAGCATGAAAAAATGGCCATAGCTGTACCATTCCCAGTTCTTCAAGACGATCTAGCGGAACATAATTATTAGAATTTCTAAAGGGAGCTAACCTTTCTGCCATATGGGCAAACAAATTGTCTTCTTCATTTGTATCGAGTGATTTAAGACAAATATTAGTTGTATTACTCAACGAGTTTTGATGAAAGTGACAAAATGTCTCAAAAACAGAACGAACACCTTGAGATACTTCAGAGCTGGCCACATCATCAAATGCATAGGCAACTTTTGATAAGGCCCACTGTCTCCAGACAGGTGATCCATAAAGAGCGGGGAAATCTATTCGTACTCTATTATTTTGTAGCGTACTTCGAATATTGCTACTAATGGCCTCTTCAATATTACCTGTTTTTTTTCTTTTGAGATAATTCGCTAAATAGGTTGAAAGGTTATCCCATGAAGGAGTAAAACTAACTTCACTTCCATTTTTTTCAAAAGTATAAACTTCTCCCTCTTCAGGAACGGAAGTAATTTGGTTCCAAACCTCTAAACCAATATAATCTCTCTCAATTTCTTGTCCACGATTATAACCATAACGATAAAGATCTCCCTTATCATATTCGTTTTGTACTTTTTGATTGAGCATAGATAAGACTTTTTCATAATGAGCAATATCATCAATTTTGACATCATCACCTAGCCCCGTTGAAAGATTTCCTAGTGCAATTTCAGAATTTCTTAACTCTTCAAAAGGAGTTATCTGTCCAAAGGCATCGTATATGGGATCGATATCGACATTTTGAACACTATTATAAAACTCTTCGAGGTGATGGCTTTCATCGGTATAGGCCAATTTATAATCTTGTATAATATTCGTAACGAGCGTATCACCAAACTCTCTATTTTCATCATAACCATGAACTAAACGAGAAGGCATATTTCCATTGAGTGGATTTTGACAGGATTGAGGAATTTCAATTTTTGACTCTTTTCCCGAAATAGCGTCGTAAAACTGTATTTGAGAAAACATCATGAGAAGAGTTGAGCGACGAAGCGCTCTAAAATAATTATCATAAGTAGCGCTCTCCATCAGGCTTGCGATATCAACAGAGAGCCTCTTTAAATTATTAAATACGATTGTTGCTTTGGTATTGTCGACTTCTTTTAATTTAACAAAAAAAGGAACATTTTGTGAGTTAGGACCTAACTCCAATTCGACTAATATTTCATAATCTGAAAATAAATTTTTGGGGAACTGAGGAAATAAACTAGCGTACAATGAAGAGAGCTCACCAAGGTCATCCGGCATCGAAATAAGAAGAATCTCTCTCGTTGGAATAACAACATTTTCGATATACGAATAGAGAACTTCTCTTCTATCGTTTTCAGCATAACCAGTATTAAAAACATACGTTTCAACCATACTTTTCAGCTGAGTAAAATTTCTCAATTGGCCTATATACTCACTGCCATCTCTCGTTAAAATATAATCTTTTTCTTCTTCACTTTTTTCGGCCATGACAGGCAAGATGGCCTGCTTAATTCCAGTCTCAACATTGGGGTGACATGTCTGTAACGAAGACGCGTTCGCTTCTGGTTGATCTGCCTCTTCACGATCTTGTTCTCGGCAAGTATTGATCAGTTCAAAAAAAGACCTGTCGATCACCGCTTCAACAGCATTTTCATCAGCAGGACTACTCTCCAGACAATGACTTGTATCGACATGACCGATAAGCGCTTTTTTATGGTTAAAAAGAGAGGCTAAAATTTCTGATTTTTCGGCCTGCTGAGCAGGCATTCTCTTGATGCGAGAAAGTGGACCACCATAGGCCAGCATAAAGCTAGAAAAATAGATTACAAAAACCTTGATGATGAACTTAACTTTTCTCATACCTTATAGTGGAGCAAGATAGAGGCCAAGTTATCCACATTAATTCCTTGAAATCATTAGATAAACTTGTGACTATTTTTTAGACAAGACGAGCTTTTCGTTGACACTAGATGGCCCCATGGCCGATAATTTTACTATAAGAATTTCCCTAGGATTTTTGTGGCCCAATTAAATTTTATTGACGTATTTTCTGGTGCAGGCGGCTTTTCTTGTGGCCTTGAGATGGCCGGAATGCGCTGTCTCCTCGGTGTTGATCACGATAAATATGCGATTGAAACCTTTGCGGCCAACCATAAAAAGGCCAATACCTATTGTGGTCCCATCGAAAAACTAAGCTCTAAAGAAGTCAAAGCTCTAACCGGAGGAAAGGAAATCCACGCCATTGTCGGAGGACCACCTTGCCAAGGTTTTTCAACAGTTGGTCTTGGGAAACCAGAAGATGACCGCAATAGTCTTTTCAAACATTTTGTAAGACTTGTTAAAGATATTAGACCTCATTTTGTCGTCATGGAAAATGTAACCGGTCTTCTCGCTAAAAAAAATGAAAATACATTAAAGGCCATCTTTAATTGCTTCCACCGACTTGGCTATAACCTTGATGCCCAAGTACTAAGTGCCCACCATTATGGTGTAGCTGAAAAAAGAAGACGAACGATTATTATCGGAACCAGAGTAAATCATATGGTTCACTTTCCTAAGCTTACTCATGACACCATTATCGCAAAAACTCATAGACCCGCGGTGACCATTGGAGAAGTTTTCTCAGACCTTAAAGACAAATCTGGGAACGTTCATAACCATGATCTTGAAGCTTCTCTTCCTAAATCAAAAATCGATGAAAGACGTCTGAAGCGCATTCCAGAGGGCAAATCAATTCGTTACAAAAAAGATGAAGATGCCTACCTCACTCCTTCACTTAAGTTAGGTGTTGACTGGGAAAAACTCCCTGAGAATAGATTTAGACAGGCAAAATACCAAAGACTTGATAGAAAACTTCCAGGTCCAACAATCATGACTCATCGTCATAATTATTTTCATCCCGTAGAAAACCGCTACCTAACGGCGAGAGAAGCAGCAAAGATTCAAAGCTTCCCTAATGAATTTGTTTTTCATGGACCACTCTCTGCTCAGTGGAGACAAATTGGCAATGCCGTGCCGCCGCTACTTGGAAAAGCAATTGGTCAATCTCTAAAGAAGATGATGAAAAACTCTGATCTCTCCCTTATTGAAAAAAAGAAAAGACCTGGTAAAAAGCACGTGGAAAATATTCGCGGTAAGGCGTTCGTCTACTAAAAAAGAAAATTTAGTTCATCAAAATTATCGTTATTAACAATTCCTATTTTTCTCTTGATTAAATTTTCAATTTCAAGTCCATCACTACTTTTGTACTCGATCACATGTCCTTTCATGACCTTCACCCAAACTTTATCACCTTGAAACTCAAACTTAGGTGTTTCTGCCCAAATCCAATCCCAAGAGAGATATTTCTCAGTATTCTCAAATGAGTAATTTTTCTCATCTACAACAAGAGTCTTAGAACCATGGCGAACATTCCAATGGTTAGAGATCACCTCTATGGCCTTATCATAATTAAGATCTGGATCAATTTCTTTTAAATTAATACAAGGTGAAGGAACTGAACGAATCGATTTAGATTCAATCCCTTGCTTTTTAGGGTTTAAAAGACCTGAGATATTATCTAATTGAGTGTCAATTAATAACGTCCCATGATGAAGCCCCTTATTTTTAATTTGCTTGAATGCACTTCCAGAGACTTTATAAGTTTTGTTATGATGCTCAATAACGAGATCATTTCTTTCATTTCTCTTAAGTTGCAATTTTGTTTCTTTGAAAGCATCAATAATAAAATCTAAATTACTGACTCTATTGCAATAACCATTATCAGATAAAATGGAAAAATTTAAATTTCCCAAGTCATGATAAACCGTACCGCCTCCACTTTGTCTTCTAACGAAAATGAGCCCTTTCTCTCTCGCTTTTTGAATATGGCATTCAAGCCAAGGGTTTTGAAATTTACCCCAAACAATACTAGGTCGATTTCGCCACAAAAGTAACGTTGGTTTATTATGTTTGATTTTTCTTAACAAATAATCTTCTAGAGCAAGATTAAAATAAGGATTTGATGAGTTTGATATAATGAGGTTATGCTTTTCAAGTTGAGTTTTTCGATGTCGTCGAAGTAGTGCTTCTGGAATTGTATACTTTAAATCATGTTGTTCTACTGACTTTAACAATTCAGCATCGCTAGCACAGTTTTCACCATTTTTAATCCCAGAAGTCCTGGGGTTAAAGGCCAAACAGCCATAGGGTTTAACTTCTGCAGGGAGTGCACATCCTAGACTTTTAAATTTAAAAAAGGGACAGGTATAAGTTTTTCTAAAAACAGAATTCTTCCCCGTGGAGATTTCTTGATCTAATCGGTACTTATCTATTGTCTCACGAAGAGAGTTCTCCAAATCTTTATCCCAGATATTATGACTGATTAAGTATTGATAAATTGACTCCGTTTCTGCTTCATCAATTTTCATTGAGTTTGCCTTGTCAGTACAACAAACCCCAGTACATTGAGCACAATTTATTTCAGACTTATTCAGGTTTTCCATCAATTCTAATAATTGATGACGTGGGTTTTTATTCATTTTCAACTTTTCTGTGAAAAACTATTCGACGCTAAACTCTTCTTTCAATCCAGAGGTATCCTCTAAAATAGCATCATCATCGTATTCTAGATTATCATCTAATTGAAGATCATTATCATTGCGATAACGGTCTTCATAGCTTTTTGGACGATTTAACTTGGCCCGCTTTACACCACCGGTTCTTTTTCCGGGAGTTTTTTGCTTAATCTTCTGAATTCTTTTTTCTGGAGCTGATAATTCTTTTTTCCAATTAAAGCGTTGAGAATTAATTCTCTTAACATCTTCTTTTTTAATATGACCCGCAATGGCCATTTTATTGAGAATTTCCGTCATTGTTTCCTTAGCAAAAGGAGTCAGCTTTTTATCTCGAAAAGAACTACTATATTTTTTAGGATTGGGTAATAACATGGCCAAAAAAGCTCCCTCTTTGGCCGTTAATTGCGATGGTTTTTTACCAAAATAATGTTTCGCTGCTGCACCAATGCCATAAATGCCTTCACCAAATTCAATAATGTTTAAATAGGTTTCTAAAATTTTTTCCTTAGAAACTTCTTTTTCAAGATGGGAGACTAAGACAAATTCTTTTATTTTTCTAATATAGGATCGCTCTGATGAAAGAAATAAGTTTTTTATTAGCTGTTGAGAAATGGTGCTTGCCCCTCTTAATTTTTTTCCCTCTTGGGCATCTTGAACAGCTTTTTTGATTTGATTGAAGTCAACACCCTTATGATCAAAGAATCCCCAGTCCTCACTGATGACGATAGCATTTTTAGAGTTTTCAGAAATTGATTTTAACGATACCCATTGTTCAGGATTCTTTTTCACAATATGGTAAGTCACCTGCCCTTCACTATATTCAGTTTTAACAAACTGATCTTTAAGTTTTGAAATGTCTGAGCGAGGAGAGAGAACAAAGAGCCAGATCAAAGGAAAACTTATCAATAAGGCGAAAAAGAAACTTATCAGCTTAACAAGCTTGAGTTTAGATGCGCTTTGTCCACTTTTTTCAGTTGTCATAATTGTACTCGTTTAAGGTTAATTAATGAGTTTTTTGCTGACTGTATAGAAAAGCTAAACCATCTACACCCTGACTGCAAGACTTAAGGTGGCGCATTAACTGATCGGAGTTCTCGGAGAACTTATTTGAATCGGATTTAATCCTAGTAAACAGCTCAGATAATTTAATACATGATTCTTTGTAAATTCCATAACTGAGGTATTCACGAATCGCTAAACTTCTTGTATCGATCTGACTGACCAACTGATCTTTGGTTTCGAGAAGTGAGTTAATTTGTCTTTCGATTGTTGATGAGGTGGAATCATCAAAAGCTCTTGCCCTAAATGTGACCATCAAGAAAAATAAGCTCAATAAAATAAGGGCGGCTTTCATTAATTGCCTTTTTTAACCTACAAAAGTTTTTTGATTAAGAATATCGTCGCTTTTCTTAACAAAAAAATCAAGGACAAATCAATTTTTTTTTATTAAGGCCAATTAATTTTTTTGAGGTGATCGATGATTTCAAAATGAGTTTGAAAAACATTTTCTTCCTCAGATAAATCATAATTTCCTTGGAGAAAAAATGTCGTCATATCTAAATCTTTTAACTTATCTGATTTCTTATCACCAATCATAATTGAGTTTTCTAAATCTAGAGAAAATTCTTCTTGAGCTTGTAAGGCCATAGCGGGAAACGGTTTTCTTAACAGGGAATATCCCTTGTATTCATTGATTCCATCGGTATGAAAAGGACAAAAATACCAACTATCAATAGCACAGCCCCACGCTGTTAACTGCTGATTCATTTGCGAATGAAGTGAGTGCATTTGATCAGCTGTATAGTATCCACGTCCAATACCCGATTGATTCGTGACCACAACAACTTTAAGTCCGGAGTCCTTAGCATATTTGATGAGATCAACAATCCCGTCCACCCAAATGACATTCTCATATTCAAAAATATAACGATCATCTCGATTAATGATTCCATCCCTATCGAGAAGCAGTGCTTTTTGAGTCCCTTTTCTTGTAACAGGTAGAGTAGATGCTTCACTTTTACTTGTAACTTCTGGTGAAGTCAGTTCGATCCCAAGATCTCTATATCCATCGTGGCATTTTCCTTCAAAAGAAGCAGGATAAATTAAATCTCCCTTTTCCTTATCCGTTGAGAACTGAACCATTTTTACCGCAGGCAACCTTTTAATCGCCCTCTTTAGCCAATAACAGAGATCGATTTCTTGTAACTCAAATTGAGTTGAGGTCTCATGAATCTTTAAAATGGGAAAATTCGGACTTTCAGTCGTCTCAATATGATGTTCTTTTAGGATATTTTTTATCGTTTCTCGGTTTTGGGTGGTTTGCAGCTGAACTTTTAAACTCATTTAAGCTTGATTCCTTTTTTGTCCAACGTTTTTGACTGAGCAATTAATCTTCAAGCCTGGCACCGTAAATACATTCATCGGTTTCACCCTAATTTGGAGCTCTTTATCACCCAAACTCAAATTAAAATAAGAAACATTTTCTTTGAGTTCTTCAAATTTTAGCTGTTCGATTGCGTCTTTCCAACTATTTAGCGTATTAATTTCGATAGCCGCTATATTATAACGATCCTCACCCTCTTTTTGATGAAAACACATAAGCTGAACCAGGTCTCGATGACCCATCCCCACCAACTCAAAAAGTGAGTCGGAGAAGCTTTCTGGATCTTCGCGATAAATATCACTTAAAAAAGAGTACATCTTTTGAATAACACGATGATAATGCTGATAAAGAATTTCACGAAACTCAACAGGTAATTGTCCCGGAAGATCACTAAAACCTGCATCTTTCCACCTGTCATCAAAGCCCGACTGATATTCCAAACCTGCTAACTCGTAGAGGGTTCCGGCCATTTGTTGAAAAGACTGATCTAAAAAGAGGTTTAGCTGATTTTGTTTTTCTGTAATATCGTCACAATTAAAATAATGTTCGATAAAAGTGCGAACCCCACCGGATTTTGTATTAACGAGGGCACCATACTGACAAAGCTTCAAGCTAAGTGGAACCTGCTTTTTTCCATCATCTAATAAAAGGTCTGCCTCTCGATAATATTTTTTCCATTCAAGTTGACCTGCCTTTCCCAATAAAGTGACATGCTTGAATTTCTTCCCAAGTAACTCAACGAGCTCTATTCTAGCCCTGCGCGCTATTTCGGGGAGTTTTTTGATTAAAATGGGATCGAACGAGCGCAACTCATTTTCATATAAGAGGAGTTGATTTCGATAAGATTCATCGAGTTGAAAAATAAACTCTGCTTCGCAGTTATATTCTTGAGCGAGCTCTATTGCCAAAAGATACTCGAGAAGGTTTCCCTTAAACTCATTAATCAAGGCCTCTGATTGAGATTTTGTCTCTAATGTGGACCATTCTTTCATGGGATATTCTCTTTCTAAATCAAGCAAATTCAGTTATGACCATCTTGGCAAAGCATATCCCCTGGATTAGTATAGGTCCAATCAAACCTGAGGTAATGAAATGCACAAATTTCCTTCTGTGCTGGAGTCCATCCAAGATTTGAACAAAAGTCAAATCCATGGGCTAGTTGCCTTAGCTCGCAAGTTCAAAGGTTATGCAAAAGATTGGCAAGGCCTTCCGGTTCCTTTTATTAAAACTCCGATCATTGCGACAAGCTTTTTAGAAAACTCAACCAGAACAAAGCATAGTTTCGCTATAGCCATTGAAAAAATGGGAGCGACTTATATCGACTTTAATGCGGAAAAATCTAGTCTTAAAAAAGGTGAATCACTAGAGCAGACATTATTAACTCTCTATGCTCAAGGAGTCGATCTCTGTATTATCAGAACTTCTGTTTCTCACCAGCTGGCCCAATTTAAAGAAAATCCCCCTTTAAAAATCATCAATGGAGGGGATGGTACTCACCAGCACCCCACTCAGGCATTACTCGATTTTTTTACCATGGTAGAAGCAGGCCTAGTGCCTGAAGAGACGACTTTGGCCATCATTGGTGATCTCTATCATTCGAGAGTTGGAAGTAGTCTTATCGATCTTCTTCCCCAGTTTGGTATTAAAGTTATTTTGTGTGGACCAAAAGAGTGTTTACCTAAAGAGGTCCCTGCCGGAATTGAAATGACAGAAAATAGAGATGAGGCCATTGAAAAAGCAAGCGCTCTCTATCTCTTACGTATTCAAAAGGAAAGACATCAAGGTGTCGAAGCTGCTTATTATGATACTTACCCCAAAAATTACGGGGTAAATATGAATCTTCTCAAAAAGATGAATAAGCCACTTCCTATTTTTCACCCGGGACCAGCAAATATAGGTTTAGAAATATCAGAAGACCTTATTAAGTCTGATCTCTACTTAGGCCATCTTCAAGTAAGAAATAGCATCTTTATGAGAATGGCGATCATTCAAGCAATTTTACAAAACAAAGATAAAACCATAGGGATACCTTTAAATGACGGACCAAGAACTTTCACCTTCTAGTAACCAAATCTTTCTCTCTAACCTTCGCAGGTCAAAAGCCTATTTACATTTTGATAACGGAACCTCTTTTGAAGGATATATCAATCTGAATTCAGATGATCCGAAACTAAAAAATGGAATTTGGGGAGAAGCTGCTTTTACAACCGGCATGTCTGGTTATCAAGAAACCATGACGGACCCTTCATTTCTCGGGCAGCATATTATCTTCACCACTTCACACGTTGGAAACTACGAAGCAGATGAAAGGGTTAATCAAAGTGGCGGAGTTCATGCGACCTCTCTCATTGCGAGAAACTTCTCAGAGAATGAATTTCTAAATAATATCGATACACCCCTTTTTTCTGGGCTTGATACCAGATCACTTGTGAAGTTCCTCACATCAACAAGTGCTTCACATAAAAGTGTTATCACAGCAAGTTCAGATTCTCCCTCGGCAGAAGAATTTAAAAACGCTCGCTTAATCGTAAATGACTTAGAAAAAGTAAGCCAAGAAAATAAAGAAGTGATTATCCCAGGAGATAATCCCATCGCTCTTGTTAACTACGGCTGTAAAAATGCTATTGTCGAAAATTTAAAAGACTTTGGGCTACCTCTTGTGACTTTTCCCTACAATGTGACAGCTGAAGAAATAAAAGCCATTAACCCAAGGCTTATCTTTTTATCTAATGGTCCCGGTGATCCGAGGGCCTTTACTGAGCAAATTGAGCAAGTAAAAAAGATGCTTTCTCTTGGAATTCCCCTAAGAGGAATTTGCTTAGGTCATCAGTTATTAACTCTTGCTCTTGGAGCTGAAATTGCCAGACTTCCTTTTGGTCAGCGTGGTGTTAACCATCCTTGTTTAGAACATGCGACGGGAAATATTCTCATTACATCTCAAAATCATGGGTATTGTTCTGATAAAGCATCTTTAGAAAAAATTAAATCCGATAATCCTTTAAATAAAAACCTTCTTATTACCTACACATCGTTATTTGATGACTCGGTAGAAGGCATGGCAACAGAGGATTCTTTTTTAAGATCAGTACAGTTTCACCCTGAAGCAAATCCAGGTCCAAAAGATGCGAAAGTCTTTTTTGAGGAAATAAGAAACTATCTAAGTGGAGACGTTGAGAAATTTGATGAATCAAGTTTCACTCCCGTTGTAAATTTAAAAGAACCAGTCATAAAAGATATCCTTTATCAAAAGATCCTTCTCATTGGCTCTGGCCCTATTAAGATTGGCCAAGCCAGTGAATTCGATTACTCTGGAACCCAGGCCCTTAAGTCACTTAAAGAAATTGGAATTGATGTTGTTTTACTTAATTCCAACCCTGCTACTATCATGACTGATCCTGATATGGCCTATCGAACCTATATCGAACCGATCACGAAAGAAACGATTAAAAAGATTATCAAAAAAGAAAAAGTTGATGCTGTCTTATCAACAATGGGTGGGCAAACGGCACTCAATCTTTGTGTAGAGCTCGAAGAAGAAAAATGGCTAAGTGAAAATAATGTCGCCCTACTTGGTGCAAGAGTCGATACCATCAAAAAAACAGAAGACCGAAAACTCTTCGCAGAAGAGCTTGATACGTTAGGATACAAAACAGGTAAAAGGTTTACCTCTGACAGTCCTGAAGATGCCCTAATTCTTGCGAGAACTAGTGTTGGTTTTCCTCTCATTATTAGAAGAGACTTTGCTCTTGGTGGACAAGGTGCTGCCATTGTCAAAAACGAAGAAGAACTCAAAGAGGTTTTTCAATCAGATATTGAATTTCCTATCACGATGGAAAAATCACTTCTTGGGTGGAAAGAGATTGAGCTAGAAGTGATGGTTGACCAAGAAAGAAATGGTGTGGTGATTTGTTCTATTGAAAATATCGACCCTTGTGGAGTCCATACAGGAGACTCGATCACAGTTGCTCCTGCCCAAACCATTTCAGATCGTTGTTATCAACAGCTCAGAACTATGTCTCTAACCATTGCTAAACATATGAAGGTTGTCGCCGGTGGGGCAAACGTTCAATTTGCAATCAACCCTATCGATGAAGACGATATCGTCGTTATTGAAATGAACCCAAGAGTGAGCCGCTCATCTGCTCTCGCTTCAAAGGCAACAGGATACCCAATTGCGAAGATTTCAGCTTTATTAGCTGTTGGCTACTCATTAAGAGAAATTCTTAATGATATTACAAAAGCTTCACCAGTTGCTTTTGAGCCGACACTTGATTATGTAGCGTTAAAAATACCCGTCTTTCCTTTTAATAAATTTCCAACTTCTTCCAATATTTTAGGCCCACAAATGCGTGCCGTGGGAGAAGTGTTGGCCCTCGGTAGCTCTTTTAATGAAGCTTTCTTAAAAGCTTTAAGATCACTGGAAAACGGTCTTGAGATACCTATGATGAGTCAATTAAAAGACGCTCCTATTGTTCTGGACGAAGACTATTTAAGAAAAAGACTTTCTACACCAAGAGAGCATTGCCTACTTACTGTTCTTGAAGCCGTTAGGAAAGGCTTTAGTACAAAAGAAATTTTCAGTCTCTCTCAAATTACTCCGTGGTTTATCGAGCAGATGCGCGAGATTGTTGAACTTGAAACGGTTTGTAAAACACAATTATTTGAAGAAAGTAATTTCATCAAGGCAAAAGAGCTTGGCTTTTCTGATAAATATCTCGCCTATCTCTCAAACAAGGGACAAAGTGAAATTTTAAGCTACCGCTTTGATCATAAAATTTTTCCTATCTACAAAGCTGTCGATACATGTTCAGGTGAATTTCAAGCAGAAACGCCCTACTTTTACAGTACTTATCAAGTAGAAAATGAAGCAAGCTCACTAGGCGATGCCTATGCCATTTTAGGATCAGGTCCCAACCGTATTGGTCAGGGTATCGAGTTTGATTATTCTTGTGTAAAAGCATGCCAAAGACTTCAGGAAAAAGGTCATAAGGCCATTATGATTAACTCAAATCCTGAAACGGTTTCAACAGATTATGATAGTAGTAACCGCTTATACCTCTCACCTCTTTTTTCAGAAGACCTCTTTGATATTTTTCTAAATGAAAACCCTGCTGGTGTTATCACAGCATTCTCAGGACAAACGGGAATTGGAATTAGAGAGCATATCGAAAATAGCTTTAGAAAAGACTTCAAAACATTTAACTTTTTAGGACCAAGTTTAAAAAGTCTAGATCTCACTGAAGATAGAAAGCAATTTGCAGAGATCACAAAAGAAGTCGAACTCTCCCATACAAAGTCAAAAGAGATTAGAGGTCACAAAGCTTTATTAAATGCCATGATCGAAATTGGTATGCCTGTAATCATTAGACCAAGTTATGTCATCGGTGGTGAATCGATGTATATCTTCTATTCTCATGACGATATTAACGAACTCCCCGATACTCATAAAGAGCAGCTCAAAAGAAGCAGTACCCTCTTTCAAGTTGAAAACTATTTAGAAAACGCTCTTGAATATGATGTTGATTTAATTCGAGACCAATTTGGCAATTGTGTTTTTACAGTATGTGAGCATATTGAGCATGCCGGTGTCCACAGTGGTGACTCTGGAATGATCTCTCCTCCTGTTGTTTTAACCAGCGCCCTTTATAAAAGAATGAAAGAAATCTCACGTCAATTAGCAGAAAAGCTAGAAATCATCGGTCCTATAAATTTTCAATATGCTGTGAAAGGAGATAGTATTTATTGTATCGAGGCGAACCCTAGAGGGTCGAGAACTCTTCCCTTTCTTTCAAAAGCAAACTCTCTTTCTCTCCCTCAAATTGCAACAGATGCGATGCTTGGAGAGAAAATCGAAAACTGGGACAAAGAAACATCAGATTACTTTGCCGTCAAACAGTCAACTTTCCCTTTTGATCGCTTTCTTCAAGACAATATCATCCTAGGCCCCAAAATGCGCTCTACTGGTGAGACCATGGGATTAGACAAGGACAAAGATAAAGGTGTCCTTAAAAGTTACCTTGGTAACTACCCTCTTTTAGGAAAGAAAGGAAAAATACTGCTTTCTCTTGCCGATCGCTCTAAAGAAGTTCTCCTCCCTTACTTAAAAGGTCTTCATAATCTTGGTTACAGCTTTATCGCAACTTCTGGCACAAGAGATTATATTAAAAAGCAAGGTATTCCCTGTGAGCTTGTAGGAAAAATTGAAGATGGAGAACATCAGAATATTATAGATTCAGTAAAAGATAATCATATCCGTATGGTTTTTAACACTCCCAAAAATACCGGAAAATCAAAATCCGATGGTGAATTTATTCGAAACACGGCCATTGGCCATGGCGTTCCTTGTTTTACCAGACCAGAAAATATTAAGGCCGTGATGGAGGCTATTGTTGGTAGTGGTGAAAATGGAAATGATGAATCTTTACAACCAATTGCCTTACAAGAGTTAAAATAGGAAAGCAGATGATTAATAAAGTTATCCCCGCCCTTGATGGAATGAACAAAACCGAAGTTTTTGAATTCTTAGATAAAATTGGTGATAACTTTGAGGTCGTTAAAATTGGAATGGAGCTCTTTTATAAAGAAGGTCACTCCATCGTAAATGAGATTCATTCAAAAACAGGAAAAAAAATTTTTCTAGATCTCAAACTTTACGATATCCCCAATACTGTAAGAGGTGCTATCAAATCACTCTCTGGTCTTCCTATTGAGTTTTTAACCATTCACTTAAGTGGTGGTGATGAGATGATACAAGGGGCATTAGAGCAAGCAAAACAATCACTACCGACAACTAAGCTTCTTGGAGTCAGTTACCTTACGTCTCTTGATGACTCTTATTTTCACGCTATTCAAGATTTAAAAAGTGATGACATTTCTGAAGCTTTCAAAAGGCTTTTTGATCTCGCCGAAAAAACATCCATTCATGGAATTGTTTGCTCCCCCCTAGAGTTAGAGCAAACAAAAAATTATTCCTTTTTAAAAGTATGCCCTGGCATTCGATTTCAAGACGAGATCGAGGGTGGAAATCTTGGCGATCAAAAAAGAGTTCTCTCACCAAAAGATGCCATGGGAAGAGGAGCCTCATACCTTGTTATGGGTAGATCATTAAGAAATCACGACTTAATCCAAAGGCTCGAACAGTTAAAAGGTTTTTCAAATTAGTTATATTTTTGTTAGATCCATATAATAAGCACAAACTTCAACAAACTCGCCATCAGTACAGTCTACCCCATAAACCAGTGAGCCTCTTGCTTTTCCAAGACCATATTGACCGACAATAAAGTCTTCACTAATGACAAATGATAGGTTTGATAAACTTCCGTTAGAGGCGGGACTTGCAGTTGCTCCACAAACGCCTAAGGTTCTCAAATCGAAAAGTTGTGTATCAGTTGTTTCTATCGCCCACGTATCCTTTGCAACAAACTTATTATTATCAAAAGTACTTCCAGTATCACCGTGATTGGTGACGACATTGGCATGGGGTACAAAGCCATCGCGATAGCTATCAGTTAAATTAATCGTGTAGACACCATTTTGGATTCTTAAAGTGATATCCACATTTGGACATGTTCTGGTAAAGAGACTGCTTTCGAAGTCTTCGTCGTTGTAAGGAACAGAAGTCCCTACGTATGTTCCATCATCTCCAGAGCTATCATAACTTTCTTGTTCAGCAACACAACTTGAAATGAGAGATGTTAAGAGGATTATTATTAAATATTTCATGCTTTTCCTATTAATTTCCATTATATACGGCCTTTCTATTGACCACAATTAGTCGACCTTTCCACTAAGTTAATTTTCTAAAATACCGATAAGACAAAAAACTATAATTTTGACCAATTTTTAGGGCAGATGAATCCTAAAGATTTAGAAGTGATTTAGTTATAAGTTACTGAAACTAGACATTATAAGCAAAGGACAAAGGAACTATAAAAGGACTTCATCTTACTAGATTTAGAATAGTTATAGGAATACTTTTTATATGAAACATATTGGCCACATTTACATTGCATTAAAATTCATCATTTTTATGATGCTAGCGTGCAATAATCTATATGCTTCAAATTGTGGCTATACCGCCGGTAGTACTCTCGCTGAACAAGAAACAAGTTGTAAAAGTAAAACGTCTCATCAGTGGATCTGTAAATACAATTACTGTCTTACCGACTCTCAAGTAAGTCAACTTGATGGATATGACTTCCAAAACTGTCGTACATTAAATACTCCGGCAGAGAGGGAGCAATGTCGTCTAGATCTCGATACGCAAGTTTTAAGATTTATTGAAGAAGAAAAAAAATGTAATGGTGATAGTAATTGTATTTCTAGATTAAGTAGAATCATGACTTCTTATCTCAGTTGTCCTGATCAAGCTTGTAAAGATAAGCTCGATGGTCAAATCGCCGAGTACCAAGAGGCCCGTTCAACATGTGAAGCAAAGTCAACACAAGAAGAGGTTGATGGATGTTTATCACGACTAAATGATTATCTTTTTCGCTTAGACCAATGTGGTAATAATCAAGATTGTAAAAATAAGCTAAACGAAGAACGTACTATGTATGAACAGGAGGTTATTCGTTGTGAAGGAAAAGTAGGTGACGAAAGGGTCATGTGTTTTGACTTACTTGAACAATATACATCTCGTTATAAGTCCTGTGGAGATGATCAAGACTGTAAAGATCAATTAGAAAATGATCGAACAGCTTATAATGCAGAAGTTGCCATGTGTGAGTCAAAAACAGGAAGTGAAAGAGATAAATGTTTCAATGACTTAAATGATTTTATGACGAGTTATCTTAATTGTGGAAACGATCGTCAATGTATAGAAGAGCTAAAAAGTAGAAGAAACGAATATCGATTAGAACTGGCCAATTGTAACGCAAAGGTAGAGCCAGCAAAAACTCAATGTCTGACTCAGCTTGAACTTTATGTCTCGAAGTTTAAAGCATGTAATGGTGATCAAGCATGTATCGAAACATTAGAAAATGAGCGACAAGAATATGAACTTGAGTTTTCTAGATGTGAAGCACTCGCCTCACCTGAAAAAGAACAATGCTTAAGTCGTCTAGATAATTATGTAACAAAATATCAAGCCTGTGGAAATAATCTTCCATGTAAAGAACAGCTAAAAAAAGATCGTAGGGATTATCTCGAACAAAGAGATAAATGTATGACAAAACCGACTAGCGAAAGAAATAAATGTCTTGAGAGGCTTGAAAGTTTTGTTAATGAACTAGATCAATGTGGTAATGATACTCAATGTAGTGAAAAATTAAGAAAAGAAAGAGATGAATACCTTTTCGAGGTCAATCGTTGTGAAACAAAACCTATCGCTGAGCAAGCCGATTGTTTTGAAAAATTAGAAAAATTTCTTACAAAATATGAAGCCTGTGGGAACGACCAGGTTTGTATTGATCAACTCATTGAGCAAAGAGATAGTTACCGTGCTCAAGTGGCCATTTGTGAGGCGAAGCCAAGTCCTGCTAAGGAGCAATGTCTACAAGAGTTGAATGAATATATTGAAAAGTATGAAGCCTGTCCTGATCAAGCATGTCGAGATAAACTCGACCAAGATATAGAAGAATACAATAATCAAGTTGCCAAATGTAATGCCAAGCCAACTCAAAATGAAAGAGTTCTTTGTTTTGAACAGCTAGATTATTATATGAATAAATTAAAAGCTTGTAATGGTAACCAAGATTGTATCGATCAACTTGAAAATGATCGCGAATTATATCAGACAGAGGTTGCTGCTTGTGAAAGTAAAAGCGAACCACTTCGCACCCAATGTATTTCAAACTTAGATACCTACCTTCAAAAATACTTAGCTTGTGGGGATAATCAAACATGTAAAAACGATTTAGAACAGCAGCGAAAAGATTACCAAGCTGAAGTTGCTAAATGTGATGCAAAACCAACGAAAGAGCAAAAAGATGCCTGCATGATTCAACTTAACAAGTATTTGGCCGAGCTCGATGCTTGTAATGGAAATCAAACGTGTATTGATAAACTTGAATCTGATAAAGAAGAATACGAAAACGAATTTAATAAGTGTGAGGCGATGGACGAGCCCGATAAGTCTCAATGTCACCAACTCTTAAGTGATTATGTTATTGAGTATCAAAAATGTGGTGACAACCAGCAATGTATTCAAGATCTCAAAGACCAAAGAGAGCTTTATATTAATGAGCTTACAAACTGTAAGGCGAAGCCCCCTCTTGAGCAAACTCGTTGTCTAACTCAACTAGATAACTTTACGAATCAATACAAAGCTTGTGGCAATAACCAAACCTGTAAAAATGAACTCGAAGAGCAACGAGAAATGTATAGCTCACAAGTACTTGCGTGTGAGGCCCAATCGGGAACTCAAAGAGTTGAATGTTTTGAAAGATTAGATAAATTTCTTGCAGATTTTGCAGCTTGTGGAAACAGTAAGACATGTAAAGATGATCTCATTAATAACGTTATCAACTATCAAGCTAGCCTAGACTCATGTAATGCCAAACAAGAGCCAGAAAAAAGTCGTTGTATTGAGCAGCTTAATGAATTTATTAAAAAACTTAATGAATGTACTACTGATAAATGTCGAAAAGATCTCAATGATGCAAGAAATGATTATCTAGCAGAACTCAACCGTTGTGAGGAAATCACGGACCTTGCAAAGAAAACGACATGTCTCGCTGTCCTTGATGACTTTGTTAATAATTACAATGCCTGTGGCAATAATAATAGTTGTAAAACGGCCCTCATGAGAGATCGAGATGAGTATCGAATTAGCTACAACACCTGTGAAGAAAAGTCAGGGGAAGAAAAAATTAAGTGTCATCAACAACTCGATGCTTTTATTAAAGCCTATGTTGCTTGTGGAAGTGATAGGGCCTGTAAAAATAAACTTAAAGAAGAAAGAGATCAATATAACTCTGAATTAAATCGTTGTAATGAACAACCTGAACCATCAAAGACACAATGCCTCGAACAACTTGATACGTTTATGGAGAAATATCTTGCTTGTGGTGATGATGAAATCTGTAAAGAAAACCTCTTATTAGATAAAGAACTTTATTTACTGGAGGTTGAAAAATGTGAGTCTTTATCGGGATCAGAAAAAACTAGCTGTTTAGAAAAGCTAAATGCCTTCTTAGAAGCATATAATGCCTGCCCTGATCAAGCATGTATTGAGCAATTAAAACGAGATCGAGATGAGTATCAGTCAGAGCTAAATAAATGTAATGAGAAAGAGGGATCTGAAAAAGAGAAATGTATCGAAAGACTCGAAGATTTTTTTAGTCGCTACAATGCCTGTAAAGATGAACCTTGTCGAGAGGCGCTTAGGTTAGAAAGAGATTTATACCTTGCCGAGTTAAATAAATGTGAAGAAATGAATGATCCCACTAAAAAGCAAGCCTGCCTTGAGCAATTAGAAGAATTCCTCAAAATGTACCAAGATTGTGGTGATGATCAGCAATGTAAAGATAAACTCATTGAAAGAAAAGATGAATATAATGCTCAAATTTTACGCTGTAATGCTCTTGAAGATCAAACCAGTAGAGAGACGTGCCTTGCTCAAATTAATAGCTATGTTGATAAGTTTAAAAAATGTAATGGTGATATCGAGTGTGAAAATAAACTTGAATCTGAGAAAAATACCTACCTAAGTGAACTCAGTATTTGTGAGGCTAAATCGGGTGCTGACAAGCAAAAATGTTTTAATAGACTCAATAGCTTTGTCGCTAATTACGATGCTTGTGGTGATGATCAAGACTGTAAAGATCGTCTCTTATCCGATCTTGAGCAGTATAAAGCCGCAAATGAAAAATGTAATACAATGGAAGGTGAAGCAAAAACCAATTGCCTTAAAAACCTCGATCTCTTTTTAACAAAGTATAACGAGTGTGGTGACGATCTTGTATGTAAAGACAATCTCATCAAACAAAAAGACCGATATGAAGAAGAGTTTAACAAATGTGAAACCTCCCCTACAGAGGAGCAAAAACAACAATGTATTTCTAACCTCAATACCTACGTCGATCTCTATGTGGCCTGTGAAGATCAAGCCTGTCGAGACTCCTTAGAGTCAGACCTTGAGCAATACAATAATGCAAAAGCTGATTGTATGCTGGAACCGAAGGAAGAAGACCAGCTTGCCTGTGTCGAAAGGCTAAACGGCGTAATCAGTCAGTTCTCGGCCTGTAGTGATTCCGCTGACCCCACAGCTTGTCGAGCAAATATCAGAAAAGATATTGAAGACTATCAAAATGCTATCAATGAATGCCGGGCAAAAGAAGACCCCAACGAATCAGAAACATGTAAAATGCAAGTCAATGCCTTTGTCGATTTAAAAGACCGATGTGACGGGCTTGAAGGTGATGCCAAGAAACGCTGTCTTGGAGGAATAGAGTATGAAGTCGGTACCGAGTATTGTGTTGAAGCAACACAAACGAAATGTGCTGGCAGTGAAATGTATAATTGCCAGTCAAATAAATGTATCACTAAAAAACATAATGATGAACTTAAAGAACTTTTTGTAAACTGTTATATTCAACCACTTGAAGAAGATCAAAAAGCCTGTTACGAAAACCTCGAAGAAGTAGCAAAAACCGGCGAAACATTAGAAGACGACCTTAAAAAAGATATCGATAAATTTAAAAACGATATGAAAAAATCGATGACGGCTGCAATGGTGGCAACCGGTGGTGGAGCAGCAGCGGCCCTCATCGGAATGATTTCAGGTAGCAAGCCATGTATTTCAGGTATTGTTCTTGCTGCTGGTGGTGCACTCGCCTTATTTAATGAGTTTGATCATAGTAAAATTGTCGAACAAAAAATGAAAGCGTTAGATGAAGAGTTTAAAGCAAAAACAAAACTGCTCAATCGAGGCTCGATAGAATATCAAAGATTGGCCTTCGAATTCGCCGTCAAAGGCTACGAAGAAATGGCCAATGCTTATGAAGAGAAATCGGAAAATTATGGTTTAATCATGGGAATCGCAGCTGCCTCAATGGGTGTGGCCGTCATGGAAATGATTCAACCTTGGGGATGTAAAAGTGCTGGAACGACATTAGCTGCCGCTGGTGCCTCACTTGCTATCGCAGCTGGATTAAAAGGAACCGCCACATCAGCAGCAAAGGATCACAGAGCAAAGGCAGGAAAACTTCAAGATATTTTAAATACTTTTGATAAGTACCATCAAACGGGTACAGGCTATGATGAAGATAATCAGCTTGCAAAAAATACTCGAGGCTCAACCGGAAAATTTAAAAACTTTGGGCTTAATAATGGCACCAATCAAGTCACTCTCGATGGCAATGCAGGAGCACTTCAGGGTGAAGGAATAGAGCAAACGAGCTTTAATACCACTCCAACGGGCTGTATTTCAACATCAGGAGTAGATCCTAGCTGTGAATGTAAGATCACGGGAACATGTCAACAGCTCAACTCACAATCGTTTAGCTTCAATATGACAGGAAGTAAGTTAACAACTGATAGTCTCTCAAGTGCAAATGAGTCAGCAGGTCTAAGTGACCTTGCAAGAAATTTTAATCAAGTTGCCAGCGGTAATATGTCATTAAGTTCTTGGGCCAGAACTGCGGAAGGCAATACACAAAAGAGACTAGAGTTTGGTCAAAAAATGCTGACGAAATTAAATGATATGAGAAAAAAGGCAGGTAAAGCTCCCATCGTCTTTAATGAAGATGTGGCCAAAAGATATATCGCTTCTAAATATGGAAAAGATGCTATTAAAAAAGCAGAGTCATATTTTGATAATAATAAACTTGGAATTTCTCCTGAAAAATCTGTTAGTGATGCGAACAACTCCATCATGAAGAAAGTCAACGCTATTAACAAAAAAGCGAACTGGAGAGAGCCAATGGCCTTTAATAAAAATAATTTTGGTGTCTTCAAAAACCTTTTTGAAGAAGAAAATAAAGGAAAAGGTCTTGTCGAAAACCTCGCGAGCAATGCAAACGGAGAACGAGCTTTTTCAAGTAATTCATCTGAAGAGGAAGTTTATGTATATGAAGATATCGTAAACAATAAAAATGCCAGTTTATTTGATATTATCACCAGAAGATATCAAAACGTGACGAAACGACTTGCTCCAGAAATAAATGCCTCTCGTTCGAGATAATTCTGTTTTCAAATATTATTGATTTAACTTCGCTTGAAACGCTAAAGCATAAAGTTTAATTTGCTTAAGCATTGAAGCCAATCCATTTGCTCGGCTCATCGATAGATGTTGTTTTAAACCGATTTCATCAAGAAAAGCATCAGAGAAACTGAGAATTTCAGTTGGTGTCGATTTGGAATAGACTTCAACTAAAAGAGCAACGATCCCTTTAGCGATGGCCGCATCACTATCGGCATAAAAGAGAATCTTATCATGATCAAGTGAAGCAAAAAGCCAAACTTGAGACTGACAGCCTTTCACTTTATTGTCTTCAACTTTGTACTCTTCGGGCATGGCCGGTAACGTTTTTCCAAGGTCTATAAGGGTCTTATAACGATCTTCCCAGTTTTGATGAGCAGTAAAGTCAGAGATTAATTTTTGCGTTCTTTGTTCAATATTCATAGGCAGAATGTAGCACTTTTCACAGCACTTTCAAAGATGATCCTTAAGCGACACAAGGGGTCATTAACTACTGATCATAATTTGCTATCTAAACAGCACCGCAATTATTACTTATACTGAGTACTATTAATTAGGTTTTTATTATATGTCTTATACGAGAAAATACGACGAAGAACATTATTTTGATCGTGACCTAAGCTGGCTTGAATTTAACCAGCGAGTTTTGGCCGAGAGTATGGATGATCGAGTTCCCCTTTTAGAACGTTTGATCTTCATGGATATTTATCGCTCTAATAATGACGAGTTTTTTATGAAGCGAGTCGGAGCACTTCATAAAAAAACTCAACTCTCAGACGAAGGTATCTATGGTCCGGCCCAAGACCTTTTATCTGAATTTAGAGATGTCATCACAGGCCAGCTCGAACAATTTTCTAAAAACTATAATAAAACTCTCTTACCCACTCTTGAAAAAGAAGGAATCCTCTTACTCTCTTGGGATCAGTTAAATAATAATGATAAGGAATTATTAAAAGAATATTTTAAAAGCCAAATTTATCCTATCTTGACTCCACTAGCTGTAGACAGAGGTCATCCTTTTCCTTTCTTATCGAATCTATCAAAATCGATAGGTGTTGTTTTATCAGATTCTAATGATGAAGGATTTCACTTTGCTCGAGTAAAAATACCGACTGAGATTAACCAATGGATCAAGCTTAAACCAACCAAAACAGCTTTAAGGTTTATCAACTTAGATAGTATTATTAAGGCCAACTTAGATTCCTTATTTCCAGGTATGACTATAACGAATTCTTTTATCTTTAGAGTGACCAGAAATGCCGCTCTTAGTGACGATGGAGATGATGCTGAAGATAAAATGGGGTTTGTCGAAGAGGGATTACGAGAGAGGAAGTTCGCCCCCGTTGTTCGTCTAGAGTATGAAAGTAAAGCAGATCAAAATTTTTTAAATTACCTTAAACAAGAACTCTCTTTAACTGATGACTTTCTCTACGAAATAACCTCTTTACCAAATTATACTAAACTATCTGAAGTCTATAAATACGGAGGAAAAGCAGGAAAGTACAAACACTTCTCTCCGACTCAACATGCTCCACTTTGCCAGGCAAAAACAAGTAAAGAGTTCTTTGATCTGATTAAAAAGAAAGACCAACTCGTTCATTTCCCCTTTGACAGTTTTGGTAGCAGTGTTGAGGCGATGGTTAAATTCGCAGCCGATGACCCTAAAGTCCAAGGGATAAAAATTGTACTCTACCGAACAGATAGTGATGGAAAAATTATCAATGCACTTATAAAAGCCGCAGAAAATAAAAAACAAGTTGCTTGTATTATTGAACTAACGGCACGTTTTGACGAAGAAAGAAATATTCATTGGGCACAAAAACTAGAAGAAGCTGGTGTCCATGTATCTTATGGTCTAATGGAATATAAAACCCATGCAAAAATGATTTCTGTCGTGAGAAAAGAAAAAGATGGCATACGTACTTATGTCAATATTGGCACCGGTAATTTTAATTCCCAAACCTCAAAAGTATACACAGATATGGGATACTTCACCTGCCACTACGAAATTAGCCGAGAGGTTTTAGAAATTTTCAACTACCTCACCGGAAGATCAGAAAAACTTGAATTTAAAAAACTTCTGGTTGCTCCTTTCAATATGTATGAAACCTTTTTGAAATCCATTAAAAATGAAACGAAGTTAGCAAAACAAGGTAATGCAGGCATCATTGTGGCCAAGATGAACCAACTTGAAGACCCTGGTATCATAGATGCTCTTTATGAAGCTTCACAAGCAGGAGTCAAAATTACTTTATACGTTCGTGGCTTTTGTTGTCTTGTCCCAGGCCTCAAAGGCGTCAGCGATAATATAAAAATTTATTCATTAGTCGGTCGATTCTTAGAACATAGTAGAATCTATTATTTCTCTAAAGGTAAACAAAGCGATCCGCTCAAAGGAGATTTTTATATGGGCTCTGCTGATTGGATGAGTCGAAACCTACATGATCGTGTTGAGGTCATTACAAAAATTGCTCCTGCCACACTTAAAAGCTACCTATGGAATTACCTCGATCAGTTTGGAAAAGATAATCGTCATTTATGGGAGCTGAAGAATTACGGCAAGTATGCTCAGGTAAAGTCAAGTAAAAAGGTTTTTAATATTCAAGAAGAAATGATTAAGCTTCACAGTTCAGCGCTTGCACATCTCGATAAATAGTGAGTCGATAAGACCAACATCTGGTGTATAGATCTTTTTAACTTTAGTACGTGAAATAATATTATCGATTAAATAAAGTGCAGGAATGATGACATCAGCGGCATCCTCTCTTAAATTAAACTTTTTCATTCGTTGTGAAATATCTTCTCTTTCAACTATTTTTAAAAGTGGGATTATTTCATCTGGATAAATACGATCTCCTCTTCCACGAGGAAGAATTCTTCTTTTCAACTTCAATAATCTTCTAAAATTACCACCAGTACCAATGACTCTAAAATGCTTCACTTCTGCTGTGTACTTTTCTAGTAATCTATTCATACTTGGGCCGTACTCGTTAATCAGTTCATTAAAGTCATTTCCCTCATTAATATTTTGCATAAGACGAACAGTTCCAAGAGGAAGGCTTATCGACTCCATATAGATTCCTTTGATAAAAATACTCAGCTCAACCGAGCCACCACCAATGTCTATCAAAAGCCAATCTTTTCCCTCTAAGCTCAATTTCGTTGAAACTGCTTTTCTAATCATCTCCGCTTCAACCGTCCCTTCAATTTGCTCAATCAATAAACCAGATTCTTTAAAAACGAGATCAGACAACTCTTTTGAGTTACTACCATTTCTAAAAGCCGACGTTGCAACAATTCGATGTTCTTCTACCCCATCGATATCCATTCTTTTTTTATACTCTTTAAAAGTAGAGACCATTTTTTGAATCGTTTCTTTTGAAAATATTCCCGTAGAAAAAGCCTCGGTCCCTAGACGAAGAGGAGTCCTCACCCTATCAAAGATAAAATAATCTTCATTTCCCTTAATGGTGGCCAAAGCTAAACGAATAGCATTTGAGCCCATATCAATGGCCGCAACTTTTTTCATATGAAATCCATGGATTTTAATTTAAAGGAATACACATTTTACGACAAGACTAACTCGCTTCGTCAATGTCATCAATTTGATTTTCTGCCTCTTCACCACTTGCCTCAACACTTTCTGTTTCTTCACCTTCTAGATTGGTGACTTCGCCTTCCTCATTTTCATCCTCTTCTTCTACATTGAGTTCAGCAAGTCTCTCCTCTTCAAGTCTTTTCTCTTCTTCAATTCTTTCTTGTAGCTTCAATTCATTAAGACTCTGAAAATCTTCAAGTTCTTTTGCTTTTTGCTGTTCAAGAGGTGCAAAGAAAACTTCGTTTACGTATCTTCTTAGTTCTTTTTTATCTTCTTCTGATATACCATTAATTAGTCCACGATAGAAATTTGTTCCTCTTTCTTTCACAAAGGGTTTTCCCTTTTCAACAGGAACAAAAGTTAGAAACATTGGAAAAGGCTCTTCAATTTGATAGATACCTAGTTTAAGTTCGCTATCAGAAGATATAACCAGTTCACTTTCATTCATTTTTACGATCATGCCAGGAACACCATAACGAACAATGCCTAAGGTATCATTTTTGTTTACATAGTATCGTTTCTCTTTAAGGTCATGAATGGTAAATCGTTGATATTTTTTAGGGTCTTTTTGCTTTAACTGATTTAACTTTTGCTCCATCAGTGTTTCATACTTCTCTTGTTGCTTTTTCAAAAACATCGTGGCCATTGACTCAATTAACACTGTTGAAATCTCAGAGTCATTCGTCATCAACATAGAGTATTGATATGTTTGTTGTAAGGCCGCTGCTGATTGAAGGTGACTATTTAAAAGGACAACGATAGGACTATAATTATCTATCGATTTAACTTTTTCGATCAGTCTTTTTACAAGCTCCCCATCGTCTGCTTCAAGCTCAGGCAAGTTCTTTTTAAGCCTTTCAAGCTCAACTTCATCTTCACTCATCTGCCATTCAGCTTTGGGAGGACCCGTCTGCTCCATACTCTCTTTATTTTTATAAGCTTCTATCGCATTTAAAAAGATTTCTCTATTTTCAAACTCGATTTCACCCATTAATTGAATTGCGATAATGCCAGGTCTGATTTTTTTTATCTCATCTAGGTCATCACTTAACTTACTAAAACACCTAAGTGAAAAAGGATATGAATCAAGCGGTTGACACTCTTCTTCACCAAGAATTCTCATTTTAGGATCATAAACCATCACTTTAAGTTTTTTCTCTTTACCAAGGTCGACTTTATCCCAAACCCATTCTTTAAACTTCTTTTTTGTTTGTTTTAGTCGATGATCAAAACTTTCAATTTCTTCTTGTCTTCGTGCTCTTTCTTCTTCAAGTTTTTCAGCTTGGGCCATCGCCTCTTCATCGCTACCATCAGAATGCATTAGCTCATTATCGTCTTCTAAATTTGGCTCATCGACATAATGAAATTCAAGATCATATGAATAATCAAAATGATAATGTAAATCATAATTATAATTTACCTTAACCGTAAAATTTGAAGAAGGAAGAATCGATTTATCTAAATTGTGATGAAGATATAAACGAGCTCCTTGCTCCAAGATCATATTACCTTCAACATGAGCATAACTGGCGGTCAAAAAACCAATTTTTCCATAACTATTTAACGAAATACTTTCTTCACATTTTGCCGTTGCAAACTGTTTCTTTTGAGCGACATCAGGCATTGCAACAGTTAACGGTCCAAATACAAAGTCATGGAGCTCAGCTCCCTTAACATAAATCAGTTCTAATCCAAGACCTGTATACTTGACACAACTTTCTTTCTTTTCACACAGTCCAACTTTTGCGACCCCCTTAAAACGAGAATCTTTCGTCACCATTTCAATGAGGTTTTTCAAGCGATCACTATAGCAGCTAAAGTCAAAATAAATGATCACCGGTTTTAATTCTATTAAGTCTAGCAGCTTGACCTGAACATGCTCATTAAGGTCTTCTTTTATATAAATAAATTCCCATTGAAACTGTTCATAATTTTCAACAAAACGAGGCTTCAAGCTTTCATAAAAGCTTTCATCATCTCCAAAAAAGATGATATTTTTTGCGCTTCCTTTGTTTCCTGCGACCACTATACTTTCCTATACCTCGAAATCATCATAGGTCTGTTCATATTTCTCATCATTTTCACGAGTAAAATATTTTCTAACAAAATACTGTCCACTTCTTATGGTTCCAATAAAACCTAATTCTTCAAGTTTTCTCAATGATTGATAAACATCTTCTATCGAAAGGTTTAAACTATTAACCATATCGGTATGGGACAGAAGCTGAGATATTCCATACTTTTTATAAAGATTGGGTTTACACCAAACCTTTCGGTAAAGGTACATGAGCACCATGATCTCAACTCGCTGTAACTTATAAATCACTAAAATCTCATCAAAAAATAAATCAGGAATGTCACTACTAGTAGGTGTCTTGTGACTTTTAGTTTGTGAAATGAGCTGATCACTTTTTGTGGCCTTGGATTTTGACCTATGGCCAGCAATGATTGTGTGAATATTAATCATGCCTTCCTCCTAGACAATCTATTCTCGCCATTATGAATTGAGCGCAGACCTACCCACTACCATTTTACCATTGAATGGAAATCCTCTCACACTAACTTTTATTTAGGCAGGTTTTACCTAGGCTTTAAAGAATTCGAAGGCTTGAAGATACTTTCTTTCTTCTGCTCTGATACCGTTATAATCAAGTTTTTGGCTTTTCTTAGTTTTATGAAGTTTAATGAGAAACTCTATTTTAGAGAAAAGATCCTTATTAAGTGTTTTCAAAAAAATAAAATCATAATCTTCTAATTTGAGATTATTTATTAATTTATAAAGGTCATAATACTGCTCTCGAAGAGAGCTCTCTATGAATTTTTCTAATGGTTGTTTTAATTGCATGCCATCAATACTTATCGATTCACAAAGACGGAAGAGATTCATCCACTTAGCTATAAAACCTTTTTTATATTGAAAAAGACCATTTAAATCGATTAACTCAACCTGTGAAACATTTTTCAAAATAAGAAGTATTAATAGTTCAAATTGATTTTGAGGTTTTTCACTATACTGAAAGTTTAATTTCTCTATATAGGGATAATATTCTGGAGTCTTAATATTATAGGTTTTTACAATGTGATTAAATTGCTTCACAAACGAAAAGAAATCACGACTTTTAAAAGCCTCTTTAAAGAAATAATATTCGCTTAACCTCTCTAAGTTCATTTTACCTAAAGTTTGTTCAAGCTCACTCGAAAGCGACATTTCTAAAAAAAGAGAAAATCTTATCGCTCTTAAAAAACGGACGGGATCAAAACAAAAGTTTTCTCCACAAGCATAAAGTGACATTTCTTTTAGACTATCAAGCCCCGAAAAAGGGTCGTAAAAAAAACATTCTTTTTTATTAAACAAAATGGCCATCGCATTACAGGTAAAATCCCTTCTGATAAAACTTTTTTCCGGCACAAACGTCGTTAAATAATTTACAGAAAAACTTGAATGAGAGAAAACCTCTTGATCACTATCGTAAAACTCAACTCGAGCAGGAGCGAACTCAAGATCATATCCATGGAAATCAATTTTATGGACATTAAAATCATTTTTTTCAAACCGTTTATCAAATGTCGATTTGATCTTTTCAACCCAAGTTTTTTCATCACAATCATCGAGTGGAAAAATCTCAAAATCTAAATCTGTTGGTATTTTATTTGATAAAACAAAGTCTCTCACCGCTCCACCGACAAGAGCGACTCCAACTCCATTCTCCATCAGCTCATCAATAAGCTCTAGGACATTTGAGTTAAGTAAGCTTAAAAAATGATCTATCTTTTGCTTATGTTTGAATTCCATAAAGATTAATGCGCATTAAGTGGAAATTGCTCTAGCGGATTTCTAGCCGAAGTTAATTTATGTAAAATAGTTCTTACCCTGTTCAAATCAAGAGATTCTTTATGATAGGCTACAAAGAACTTACCATTACTCACTTCAATATCTCTCATACAATTCACCTTATCTTTATAATAAGATCTGTTGAGAACATGAACTGGTACTACAGCGACACCTAAACCTTTTTGAACAGCTTGAAGCATATTTCCATGACTATTAATAATATATTTTTTATTAATTTTACGTGGAATTTTTCCAAATCTTTCTTTACACCATTTTAAATAGAGACTGTCTCCACCCTCTTGAAATAATATTGTAGGAAAATTACTTATATCTTCTAACGTTAAGTCACCGTTAACTTGATACTCTGGCTTATCAGGATAAACAAAAACAGATCGCTCTTCACCGATAAGCTCCCTCTCTCCAGTAGTGGGTAAGGCCTCTTCTGGAAGAATCAAGAAATCGAGTTCATAATTATCAAACTCTTTTACAAGATCTTCTTGAAAGCCAAGGTTTATAGATATTGTCAGCTCTGGAAACTCATCAGCAATCTGTAACATCATAGGAGCAAGCCAGGATTTACCAATACCTGTTAATGTTCCCACGCGAATAGCACCGGCCATAGACTCTTTGTCTTGCTTAATTTCATCAAGCACATCTTCCATCTGAGAGATAAAAAGGTTGCCCATATGAAAAAGTTTTTCTCCCTCAAGCGTGAGGACAACTTTCTTTCCGGCCCTTTTGAAGATTTTAACACCGATACGGCTTTCAATATTTTTAATAGACTGGCTGATTGCAGACTGAGTTACTTTTAAACTTTCAGCAGCTTTCGAAAAACTACCTATTTTTGCTACCGCTACTAAAGTCTGTAGCTGACTAATTTCGATCATACTGCCTCATCTATAAGTTTTATATAATGCTAAAACCTATATATATTAGACAAGACTAATAATCAATCTGATCTCAATGAATATTATCTAAAAATACAGCAGCCTCATGACCTGGATCGATGAGATAGGCCTTGAACGTACCTGTTGCCCTACTTTTTACAAAACTAAAGGGGTTACTGGTATTGGTTCCATAGAAAACATCGATATGAGTATTTTTAATAAGCCCACCCGTATCACCAGCAAAGAAGTAACCGTCATGAGTAACTTTAGAACCATCAGGTAAAGTAAGCTTCACTCCCCTTGCATCTGGAATATAAATTACACTTCCATAGGGAATCACCCTTGGGTCGACAGCAATTGTTCTGTAGGGAATTAATGGATAATTTCTTACCCCATCACCATAAGGGTGATTGGCCAATCTAAACTTCACTCGATGAGAGGGTGTATGATCAAAATAAGGACTACAATCAACATTATGAGAACTACTTGTTCCAGCATAATTATAAGTTGTGGCCACACCATTTTCCCAAACCAGCATGGAGCCCTCAAGAGCACCAAGGCACCAATTCTTTCGAGAAACTTCAGGCCCTAAACGGTTTCCTTGCAAATCTCTAAGAGGCGTACCTCCAGAAATAGCATCAGCAACAAGAAGGTAATAATAGGTTGCCCACAAGGTATGATTCTTTTCAATATCTGCATTACTTGGAGGAGCAAAACCAAACACTCCCATATCATCAGGTACAGGTGGTTTGTCCCCTCTGACATTAACATAATAAATAGACTCCGCTTTGATTTTACCTTTTTTCATCGCCTTTAAATTAAGCTCTCCATTAGAAACTTCTGTTGTAAACGTTAATGAAAAGGCAAACTGCTTATTAGAAACGGGAACTCTTGTACTTCCTCCATTAGGAGTTGTCAGGATGACTTCTTCCACACCTTTTGATGTTCTTCCCTGAAACACCACTTTATCACCTACTGAAAAATTTAAACTATCAGGGGTCGTGAGTTTCACAAAAACGCAAGATGAAATAAAAGGAATTAATATCAAATATAGTGGTAATCGACCTAACATAAGTTCTCCAAAATTTTTTCTTAACTCCTTTATCGTTTCAAAGAGCGTAAAACTTGATCTTCGTCAGTATACAAAGAGATTCTATCGGAAATTATGTTCAGATTTTTTGAAAAGAAAGGTTACTACATCAAAGTAAATACTTAGTGAAAAATATCAAGGCCACATTTAAAAATAAAACTATAAAGTATTAGCCTCGTTTCCTTGGCAATAATAAAAAAAAGCGACCACAGAGGTCGCTTTCTTATTGAGAAATTTTTTATTAAAACTAATCGTCTGAAGCAAGCTTCTCAGCTCTTTCCGCCATAACTTTCTCAGAGATATTTGATGGACATTCAGCATATTTCGCAAACTCCATCGTATAAGTTGCTTTACCAGCAGAGAAAGAACGAAGATCTGAAGAGTAACCAAACATTTCAGAAAGAGGAACTTCTGCATTAATAATAACTTCACCATTAGGATCAGTTTCAGAACCTTGAATCATCCCTCTTCGAGAAGAAAGGTCACCAATAATTGTCCCTTGATACTCATCTGGTGTTGTTACTTCAACTTTCATGATTGGCTCTAGCAGAACTGGACCAGCACTTTTAATAGCTTGTCTCATGGCCTGACGAGAAGCAATTCTAAAGGCAAGGTCAGAAGAGTCAACATCGTGGTGCTTACCATCTTGTAAGAAAACCTCACAGTTAATAACTGGGAAAGCGGCCAATGGACCTTTATCCATAACGTCTTGGAAACCTTTTTCACAAGCACCAATAAATTCGTTAGGAATCGCCCCACCTTTAATCTGGTTATGAAACTTAAACACTTGTGCTTCTGTATCTTTTTCTTCTTCAGTTAGAGGCTTAAGCTCACCGACAACCTGACCAAATTGACCAGAACCACCTGTTTGCTTTTTATGAGTGTAATCAAAAGAAGTCGCTCCGGTGATTGTTTCACGATAGTTCACCTGAGGTGCACCAACTTCAACAACACAACCATATTCACGCTTTAATCTTTCAACGTAAATTTCCAGGTGAAGTTCACCCATACCGGCAATTCTTGTTTCATTTGATTCTTCATCTGTATAAACGTGAAAAGTCGGATCTTCTTTAACAAAACGCTGTAAGCCTTTTGAAAGTTTCGCTTGATCATTTTTATCTTTAGCCGCGATTGAAAATTCAATAACGGGAATCGGTACGTGAATACCTTCACAAGAGATATCCATAAGGTCTTGATCACCAACAAACGTATCACCTGAGGCACAATCGACACCAACAAGAGCAATAATATCACCAGCATGACATTCATCGATATTCTCTCTGTCGTCTGAGTTCATACGAACGATACGGCCAATACGCGTTTTCTTTTTCGTTCTGGTATTAAAAACAGTATCGCCTTTATTTAAACGACCTTGATAAATACGAGTATAAGTTAATTGTCCAAACTGCTCATCTGTAATTTTGAAGGCCATCATGACAAGCTTGTCATCAGGGTTTGGATTAAGAGTAATATTTTCTTCCCCTTCAGAAGTTTCTTTTTTAGCTGTTGGCTTTTCACACTCTAGTGGAGAAGGAAGGTAACGAGTAACGGCTTCTAAAAGTGGTTGAACACCTTTGTTTTTAAAAGCTGATCCCATATAAACCGGAGTTAAAGCAAGAGTTTGCACCCCTCTTTTAATACACTTATGAAGATCTTCTTCACTTGGCTCATTTCCTTCAAGGTATGCTTCCATGATATCGTCATCATACTCTGCAACTTTATCGATCATCTCAGATCTCATTTCTTCCATTTGTTCTTGTAATTCAGCAGGACAATCTTCAACACGAACGGTTTCACCATTATCACCGTCAAAGAAATAGGCCTTTCTCGTGATGAGATCAACAACACCTTTGAATTCGTCTTCCGCACCAATAGGAATTTGCATAAGAACAGCGTTATGACCTAGCTTCTCAACAAGGGCATCTCTTCCTTTAAAAGCATTGGCACCCATACGGTCCATTTTGTTTAGGAAAGCTAAACGAGGAACACGATATCTTTTCATCTGACGGTCAACAGTAATTGACTGAGACTGAACCCCAGAAACCGAACATAATACAAGGATGGCACCATCAAGAACTCTAAGAGATCTTTCAACTTCAACAGTAAAGTCAACGTGGCCCGGAGTATCAATAATATTTACTCTAGTTTCTTTATCTACACCTTCAGCAAAGGTTGTCCCTTTACCTTCTAGACCTCTCCACCAAACAGTTGTGGCAGCAGAAGTAATCGTAATCCCTTTTTCTTTTTCGAGCTCCATATGGTCCATTTTGGCGCCATCTCCACCACCACGAACGTCTTCAATCTTGTGAATTTCACCACAATAAAAGAGAATTCTTTCGGTTAATGTCGTTTTACCCGAGTCAATATGGGCAGAAATACCAATATTTCTTGTTTTGGCCATTAGTTTCATAAGATACTCCTGGGACTACTCCCTAATTTAATAATGACAGATTACCAGACGCATCTTAAGCAATGCCCGTCACAGAGTCAACGATGGAAAGTTCTTTTTTTTGCTGAAATCACAAGGTTTATGCATAATAATAAAAAATCATATGGACATGGTGTAATAATTCACTTAACTAATCACCTTTCCATATGAAGAGAGATGTTTTGAAGCTATGAGAAGTCGAAGAGACATGCCAAAAGAAGAACTTTATGAAGGGGTTAAAACCCTCGTAGAGTCCGATGTTAATCATATCCATTTATCCCAGCAAAAGCTCTACACCTTATTTAGTATTGCCTTTCAGTATCTACTATTTAAGTCAACTAAGGAGCCTGGGGCTTATTTGATAAGAATTGAAGATTCAATTTTAGCAGACAAGTTGGCAAAAAAATCTAAAGATGCTTCCACCAGAAAGTTTCTTCAATCACTCTTAATTCCTCGAAAGCTTACTTATGGAAAATCTACTTTCTATCTCGATTCTTTTCATATCGGTTCTTGGTCACTGACTTCAGATATCCCAAAAACAAAATTAAAAGCTGCTCTTATTTGTAAAAATACATCAGCAAAGCCAATGACCGAACTCGATGAAAACGATGAAGAAGAAAATCCTCATATCAATTTACCTGAGGATTATTACTTAAGCTCTCTCACCGACTTCATGCCAAAAACGGTAACCATAGCTTACGATCATGACTTTGACGGCCTTCAAAAAATAGAATTTCCTTTTATTAAAAAAGAGCCCGAAAGAATGAGTGGCTTTACTATTTCAAGTGAAGTGAACCTCGATGATCTCGAAGATTAAGCGGCCTTTTTCATTTTGTTATACCACTCTGGAGCGATAAAATTACTTTTTGGAAAAGGGAGTTTATTAACGACAATATCTTCAAAGAAGCTGGGGAGATAATTACAAGGTATTAACTCTCCTTGAAACTTACCCGTCTCGGGATCTTTACCTGTTTGAACCCATCTAAAGATATCTTTACAAATATAATTATTATTCTCATCGAGACCTAGAATTTCAGAGATATGAGAGACTCGTCTTCCCCCATCGTGATAACGACTACATTGCACAATAATCCCCATCGCAGAGGCCACCATTTTTCTAATGGCATCAGGTGGAATTTTGGTATCACCCATTAAGCAAAGTGTTTCTAACCTAGTACAAGCTTCAAGTGGGTTATTGGCATGAACTGTACCCATGGACCCGTCGTGACCAGTATTCATCACTTGAATTAAGTCCAAGGCTTCATCACCTCTCACCTCTCCAACAATGATACGATCAGGTCTTAGTCTCATGGCCGAAATCACAAGATCTCTAATCGATACTTCTCCAACACCTCTAGTAGGATCAGATTTTCTCGTTTCAAAATTTACAACATGCTCTGCTTTAATTTGAAGTTCCGCTGCATCTTCAATGATAAGTAATCTTTGAGTTTTAGGAATACGACCGCCTAAAACATTTAACATGGTTGTTTTCCCTGAACCTGTCCCACCGGAAACAATGACATTTTTTCCAAGGTAGATACAAATGTCTAAAAAGCGTGCTGCTACTTTTGATAATGACCCAAAGGTAATCAGATCATTAATACCAAGTTTTTCTTTAGAAAATTTTCTAATGGCAACAGTAGTTCCATTTTTGGCCATTGGGGGAAGAACCACATGTATTCTAGAACCATCAGGTAGTCTGGCATCGAGTCTTGGATTATCAGCATCGATAACTCTGCCCACTGATTGAGCAATGGCCCTCATAGCAGAATCAAGTGCATCTTCATTTGGAAACTGATTATCAACTTTATAAACAAGACCTTTTTTTTCAACGAAAATTTCATGGGGTCCGTTAATCATCACTTCAGATACATCAGGATCTTCCAATAGATCCGCTATCGGAGAGAGAAAATTAGCAATAGCATCACTAAATACACTCATCTCAACATCCTACTCATCACGAGGTTTCCAAATTCTAGGCTGACTTGCTATCGACCTTTTTAATTTCTTATTAAGTGATTCTTTTTTGATTGCGGTAATATGCCCACTCATTTTTCCTGAAGGGCAATAAAATTTAAATCGACCATCTTTTTCAAAATAGACTTCAGTTTCAGCAACTTTTCCCTTTCTTGCAGATAGAAAAATTTCTTTTTCAGGAATAATTAAACAGCCAGGAGTGTCCGTCGTCGAAGTAACAAAAAAACGAACTTTCTCACCTTGAAAAACACTTATTTTTTGCGGGTAATAACCTTCTTCAGTCACAATAATGGCAATCTCTCTGTAAGGAGCTTTAAACTTTTTAGGTTTTCCGTAATCAATTTCTAAGGCCATAGAGACCTGAAATAAGCACGCAATGCAAATGGCGATACCTAAAAATGCCTCTAATAAATACTTGGTCATCATAGCTCCTTGAATAATGAGACCATTTCTTAGTATTTTTATCGGCTAATTTATCGGATTACTTTAGTCCACTTTAAATAGTGGGGTCAGACTTATGTGATTTTAGGGGTTTAAGCCCATCATCTTTTTTCTTCACAGGTGCATTTGAATCATCACCATAAGGGAAGATAAGCCATATTTCAGAGTCATTCTTTTTTTCGATACTCATCTTCGCGATATCAGCACCACGTGGGACTGAATAAGATCGCTGGAACTGATATTGATGATGAGATTTTTTTCCATTCTGTTGGACTTCTTTTTTAACTATTCCCTTAATACTAATCATACCGTTTTTAACTTGGATATCTAAAGGGTCCTCGCCAGAGATATTTCCATTAATAATTAAAACTTTGGCATTTTCTACATCCTTCCAAGACGTTTTAATTCCTCCAAGACCTCTTCCCCAATCGTCTTCGATCAGATCATTACCCCTAAAAAAAGGATGGTTTTGAAACTGCTGATCCATTCCTTTAAAGAAATCATCTTTGAAAAATTTCTCAAACATATGTTGGGAACGCTGTAACTGCTGCTCTAATCTTTTTAGAACGGGATCTTGTGGCCCTTGAGGCTGAGCTAAAGAAAAAGTGATCAAAACGAAAAGACAAAACTTCATTTTAGATTCTCTCCATCTATTAGTTCAATGATATCATATGCAGGTTCTTCATAAGGATGAGATTCTTTTAACGCTTTAATCACATTTTTCAAAAATGACTTTTGTATTATCATTTCAACTCTTGCCTCATCTACAGTTTCAACATCTCCACACTTTCCAATATGAGGATTCGCGCTTTCAAGGGGACGAAATTGACCTTTACCAATTAATTCAAAAGAACACATATCGTAGTTTTTATACTTTCCAGCACCAGCTGAAAAAAGGGCATTTTTGACTTCAGATAAATGAGTGAGAGGGATGTAAACGGTGAGTTTATACATGACCCTCTCTCCCACTAATTAATTTATTTTTTCTTACGAGGTTTTACTTCGTTTTTGCCATGATTATGACCGTCACCTGCATGATGTCCTGCTGGCATTGGTTTCTTTTCCTCTTTAGGGTTGATCTCAATAAGCTCGACATCAAAAATCAGGGTAGAGCCACCAGGAATCTTACGATTTCCACCGTCTCCGTAAGCAAGATCAGAAGGGATCACAAGTTTAATCTTTCCACCCTGCTTAACTTTTTGAAGTCCTTCAGTCCAACCCTTGATCACTCTATTTAAAGGAAAGCTAATTGGCTGACCACGATCAACAGAAGAATCAAATACTGTTCCATCAACTAATGTTCCATGATAGTGAACTTTCACAGTATCAGTTTCTTTAGGCATAGCACCTGTTCCTTCTTTAGTAATTTTATAAGCGAGACCTGATTCTGTTTTTTGAGCACCTTCTTCTTTGGCAAACTTATCGAGATAAGCTTTACCATCAGCCTTAACTTTTTCAGCAGCTTTCTTTACTTTGTCTCTCATCAAAGTTGGAATATTTCTTCTAAAATCTTCCACTTTTACAGCAGCTTCTTTCTTATTTAAAGCATCTTTAAAACCTTGAACAAGAGCGGCTTTCTCAGCATCTTTCCACTCCATATTGCTAAGGTTTCCACCTTGGAGAAAACCAAGTGAATAAAGAGTTTTTTGATCATCATTTTCTAGTTTCGCTTTTTGTTCACCTTTACAACCAACGAGGACGATTGCAAAAAGTGAAGAAATCAACATTGTTTTCATAAAATTCATTACTTTTCCTTTATAAAGATAAAATATAAGCCTTATTAGATTAAAGGTCTTAATTCATCATTACAAGGGAAGAATTATTGTCTTAGGGAATCAAAGTTGTGCCATTTAGCAACACGACTTTGAGCATTAGGCAGAGTGATAAAAAAGCGTGAGTACCAGCTTTTATTCAATCTTTTTTTATAGGTATTATTTTTTAACATCGATAAAACTTTTTTAACGTCTTTAGGGTTATCTCCAACATAAAGATGCTTTGGATGTGAACTTAACCACGAGTCTAAATTTTGACCAAAGGACTTTGAGTTTACAGCTTCCACTTTTAATCTTTTTGGAGAAACACCCATCGTAATCAATTGTTCGTTTAAGAGAGGACATAGACTTTTCTTAAAACAATAGACAAAAAAGTTGATATTTTTTTGCTCCAAAATTTCGATTAGCTGTGAAGCGCCAATCGTCATTTCCCAATCTTCCAATCTCAAATTTTGATTAAAAGCCATAAACTTACCAGGAACAAGTAAAGCCTCCCCATCGACGACTAAGCCGTTTGGTAACTGAGGACCGAGCCTTGTGCCTGTCTCATTGCTTTTAACTTTTAATACGGCAAGGTTAATGGCCTGCTCAGTTTCAAGCTTGATTCCTGACATCATTTGATCCCAATCCTCTCTCGCTTCTCCATCTTCGGCTTGGTTGACCTGAACGATCTCAGGCTTTCTATCCATATAAGAACAGCTAACGATAAAAAGTGTTGAAATGAGAAGAATGATAAAGTGTCTCACTAACTTCCTAAGGTTTGATCGAGTGCCTCATTCGCAAGTTGATCACATCGTTCGTTTTGTGGGTGCCCACTATGGCCTTTCACCCACCTTAGCTTTAAATATTGTCCCCACTGGCAACGCTTCTCGTCAAGTTGTTGCCAAAGATCCAAATTTTCCGGAGTTTTTTTATCGGCTTTCTTCCAGCCTCTTTTTTTCCACCCTGGAACCCAATCTATTAATCCATTTACAAGATATTTACTATCACTATATAGCCAAATTTCTGTTTCTTTTGTGTCACCTGCTAAATATTCTTCAATATTTTTCAAGGCTTCTAAACCACCTTGTAACTCCATTCTATTATTCGTTGTGCTCATTTCAATACCACTGGACTCGAAGAGCACATCACCTGCTTGGTTTTGTCCCATCGCACCCCAAGCCCCTGGGCCTGGATTCCCCCGACACGCACCGTCAGAGAAAAGGGCAAATGCTTTTTTGCCTGTTTCGTGTATTTCATCTGGAGTTGGAAACTCTCCTGCTGAGACAGAAGTTGAAATATCTTCTCCAGCAATGAGTTTCTTTATTTTACTAAGAGGAGCTTTCGCCTTTTGGGAGCCTTTAAAATATTTTTCTAATACTTCTATTGCCTTTAAGGCCTTATCTTCACTCATCGTTGATTTCTTTATAAAAAGTTGTAAGTTATCTTAATTAATAAGTTTTGAAATGAACATAAAAAACTACTGACAAGGTTTCGAGGATAACTTAGAATCCTTCTGCTCAAACTCCAAGGGAATAGCCTGCATGCAAGAAGTACTTGAAGAAGAATTTTCTATTAAAGTCTACAAACAATATTTTAATTTTGCTGCGGCCCACTTTATGGTTTTTAAAGATGGATCGAGAGAACCACTTCATGGTCATAACTACAGAGTTGCTCTCCGAGGAAAAGCGCGCTCCCTGGATGATGATATGGTTTTCGATTTTCTTAATATCAAACCTATCGTGAGAGAAGTTTGTGATTCACTTGACCACAGACTGCTTATCCCTGGAGAAAATAACCTGCTGAAATACGAAATTAAAGATCAGAATATCTCACTTGAAACCCCCGATGGGTCATGTTTCTCTGTTCCTGCTGATGATGTAAAAGTTCTCCCTATCCTTAATACCAGTGTCGAAAGAATTGCTGTTTATCTCGCAAAAGAAATCAACGAAAGATTAAAAGAGCGATTCAAATTTTCTTTTAAAGAGTTAGAAATTGAAGTCGAAGAAACAGTTGGGCAATCTGCCACTTACTGTTTAAAAAATCTCGACTAGGAATCTCCTATGGACTTTGTTGAATTAAGATCTGGAACTTCTGTAGCAGGCGATGACATCAAAGCTTATTATTTTCAAACTAAAAACAATGTCGATAAGTACGTCTACCTGATGGCCGGTGCTCATGGAGATGAAGTAGAAGGAGTCTATGTACTCGATAAACTTTTTACTTGGCTAAAAGAAGAAGCAGACATTAATACACCTCTAGTCATTGTTCCTATTTTAAACGTCGATGGTTACAGAAATGGAACCAGAACTAATGCTGGTGGAGTTGATCTTAATCGCAACTTTCCCAGTAAAAGCTGGTCACAAGAATATCAAGATGAAAAATACAACTCTGGACCAAGTCCATTAAGTGAGCCTGAAAATAAATTTCTCGATAAACTTTTTCAAAAGTTTCCGCCTAAATTAATTATTAGTTTTCACTCATGGAAACCCATGCTTAATTACAACGGTGAATGCAAAGAAGTAGCCGAGTACCTTCACCAATTTAATCATTATGAAGTATGTGAAGAAATTGAAGGCCACCTATGCCCTGGCTCTCTTGGTGACTACGCTCCCGAGAAATACCAATGCCCAGTTCTCACTTTTGAATGTCCTCTTTTAAAGGATGAGCTCACGCTAAAAGATATTTGGTCTGAAAACGAAGAGGCGCTCAAAAATTTAATGCAGTCCGAAATGTTGAAATAAGACTTAATAAAATAAAATCACCAAGCCTCTTTCTTACATGATCTTACATCTAGCTACCTATAAAAACTTCAGATAGCTATTTAATTTTATTTATAAATTACAGCATCATGACAAAATTCTGGCATTTAAGTTGCATATCCTGTATAACCGCACAACTTGTGAACCCATGACGGAGCCATAATGACGAAAAATTTCGCGAAATTGTTATGTATTTTATTTATCGGACCAGCACTCATGGCCTCTGCTCCGGTAAAAGGTATGAGTGCGACACAAAAAGATAAGGCCAGAGAGGCACTACTTGAGAAAATTAGTGGCACATTGGCCACCACCTTTCAGACAAATCTCTATGAATTTAGTGATGAGGCCAATAAAACATTTAATAATGTCACCTCAGGTTCAATCAATTTTAGATCTGAGTATGGTTTTACTGCTGGCGCTGCCATTGTTATTGATAAGAACTTAAGAGATGAAAGAAAACAAAGTGTTAGAGATCCTATCTTAAGTATTTCGATTCCCATAATTGGAGCAAACGTTCAGACAGATATTGAAAACCTAAAAGATTCTAACGCTCAAAAAGATATCAAAAAGTTAAAAAATAAGTATAAAAAAACAAAGACAAAATCTAAAAAACAAACGGCTAAGGCTAAAAAAGATAAGAATAAGAAGAAGACTGCGAAAAAGAAGACGACCTCAAGTGGTGGAACTTTCACTTTATCTCTAAGAAGTAGTTTGGCCTTACCTTTTAGTGATAGAAGTAAAAAGGAAACAAACCTTAGAACGGCAGTATCCTTATCACCTGTTGCCGTTTACAGCGTTGATCCAAACTATATCCCTGGTCTCATTTTAATTTTTAGGCCTGGTGTTAGAGTTTATTCTCACGAGTTTAAAGTTGATACGTCAGGAAGATCAAATACTTCCTATAGTATGAATGCACGATTTATTATCTCTTACTCAATCATAGATAACCTTTCGATAAGTTTCGACAATATCTATGCCAGAGCATGGACTTATGACAGTAATTACAATGATCAATTTAGTTTTGATCAATCGTTGAGTTATTCCTTTATGAAAGGATTTAGTGTTTATGCTGGTCACGCAATCGGTGGCTCAGCTCTAGACGTCAACGGACAAGATTCAAATTTAAAAGCCTTCGACTCAAGAGAGTCTGAAGTTTATACGGGGATTAGCTATAGATTTTAGCTTACCTGCAAGGAAGATTTTAGGGGGGAAAGATGTTTAAAATTAACACAAAACTGTTCACTGGGGTGTTCATTGTCTCAGTACTCTTTGGATGTGCCAAAGAACGACCATTAGATGTTCTCGAAAAAGATAGAGACCTCTTACAAACAGGGTTCAATGGAACGGGTACAGGAGCATTACCTGTAAC